>DASQEB010000436.1:0-15305 GCA_035633875.1 Thermoanaerobaculia bacterium | reverse complement strand
CGTGGGGGTACTGGATGGCCTTCTGGATGTCCTTGACCGTGATCAGCCCCTTGAGGTTGCCGTCCTGGTCCACGACCAGGACCTTCTCGATCCGGTGCTGGTGGAGCTTGGCCTTGGCCTGCTCCAAGGTGGTCCCCTCGGGCACCGTGACCAGATTCTCCTTGGTCATCAGCTCGCTGATGGTCTTGTCCAGGTTCTCCTCGAAGCGAAGGTCGCGGTTGGTCAGGATGCCGACGAGGTGGCCGTTGGCATCGGTCACCGGCACGCCCGAGATCTTGTAGCGCGCCATGAGCCCCAGGGCTTCGCGGATGCTCTGGTCAGGCCGCATGGTAATGGGGTCGACGATCATCCCGGCCTCGGAGCGCTTGACCCGGTCCACCTCTTCGGCTTGCCCCTCGATGGAGAGATTCTTGTGGATGATGCCGATTCCCCCCTCCTGGGCGAGGGCGATGGCCAGGCGGGACTCGGTGACCGTGTCCATGGCCGCGGAGAGGATGGGGATGTTGAGGTCGATCCCGCGGCAGAGCCGGGTCCGCAGGTCCACCTGGTTGGGGTGGACGTCGGAGAAGCCGGGGACGATCGAGATATCGTCGAAGGTGAGTGCGAGGCGGGGCTCGGAATCGCTCATCCTTGAATCATTTCCTCCCGGTCGAAAAAAAGGTCGTCGCGGTGCGGGGAGGATATCACCGGAGGCGTCCCTCGTCCCGATCCAGGTACGAAAAGGGCGGCCATCGGCCGCCCTGGTTCATCCCGTTGGTGGGGTGCTTCATCCGACCGTCACCGCCGCGCCGTGACACTTCTTGTACTTCTTGCCCGAGCCGCAGGGGCAGGGGTCGTTGCGGCCGACCTTGGCGTCCTTGTGGACGGGCTGCGGCCGTTGCGGTCCCTCGACCTTGGGAGGAGCCGAGAGCTCGAACCTCTGGGCCGGCCGGGGCGCCGGCGCCACCTCGCGGCGCGGCTGCGCAGCCGCCTGCTCTTCGGTCATCGGCTCGTAGCGGAAGAGCTTCTGAATGATGTCGTCCTCGACACGCTCCTTCATGGACTGGAACATCTCATAGCTTTCCCGCTTGTACTCGTTGAGCGGGTCGCGTTGGCCGTAGCCGCGCAGGCCGATGCCCTCCTTCAGGTGGTCGATGGCAAGGAGGTGATCCTTCCAGGCCACGTCCACGGAGTGGAGCATGATCGCCCGCTCGAAGTTGCGGATCAGCTCGGGGGAGTGGCGGGTCTCCTTCTCGGTGTACTTCTGCTCGATCGCCGTCCAGAGCGTCTCCCGGAGCTCGTCGATGCCCATCTCGTCCAGACCCATCTCGCCGGCGTTGACATTGAAGTAGGCGAGCATATCGGTGCGCAGGCCGGTCATGTTCCAGTCCTGCGGATCGAGCTTCTCGGAGCAGTGGGTCTCGAGGAGCGAATCCAGGATGTTCGAGGCGGTCTCCAGGACGTACTCGCGGCCTTCGCGGCCTTCGAGGATGTCGCGGCGCAGCTTGTAGATCGCCTCGCGCTGCTTGTTCATCACGTCGTCGTACTCGAGCAGGTGCTTGCGGATTTCGAAGTTCCGCCCCTCGACCTGCTTCTGGGCGCGCTCGATGGCCTTGCTGACCATGCCGTGCTCGATGGCCTCGCCCTCTTCCATTCCGAGCTTGCCCATGAGGCCCTGGATGCGGTCGGAGCCGAAGATCCGCATCAGGTCGTCCTCGAGAGAGAGGAAGAAGCGTGAGGAGCCCGGGTCGCCCTGGCGGCCGGAGCGTCCGCGGAGCTGGTTGTCGATGCGCCGGGACTCGTGCCGCTCGGTGCCGAGAATGTGGAGGCCGCCCGCGGCGACCACCTCTTCCCGCTCCTTCGCCCACATCTCGTGGTAGCGCTCCAGCGCCGCCTGGTACGCTTCGGGCTCGGTCTCCGGGTCCGCCTCGGCGCGGGCCAGGCCTTCGGGGTTGCCGCCGAGGACGATATCCGTGCCGCGGCCGGCCATGTTGGTAGCGATGGTCACCGCTCCCTTGCGGCCCGCCTGGGCCACGATGGCCGCCTCGCGCTCGTGGTACTTGGCGTTGAGCACGACGTGGGGGACCTTGGGAGGACGGGAGAGGAGCTTGGACAGCATCTCGCTCTTCTCGATCGACACCGTGCCCACCAGCACCGGCTGGCCGCGCTCCTGGCACTCGCGGATCTCCTGGACCACGGCGTTCCATTTCTCCTGGGCGGTGCGGTAGACGAGGTCCGGCCGGTCGTCCCGGATCATCGGCCGGTTCGTCGGGATGACGGTCACGTCCAGTTTGTAGATCTGCCCGAACTCGGCCGCCTCGGTGTCGGCGGTGCCGGTCATGCCCGCGAGCTTCTTGTACATCCGGAAGTAGTTCTGGAAGGTGATCGTGGCGAGGGTCTGGTTCTCGCGCTCGATCTTGACCCCCTCCTTGGCCTCGACCGCCTGGTGCAGGCCGTCCGACCACCGCCGGCCGGGCATCATCCGGCCGGTGAACTCGTCGACGATGACCACCTTGCCGTCTTTGATCAGGTAGTCGACGTCTCTCTGGTAGAGGGCGTGGGCCCGCAGGGCCTGGTTGACCCCGTGGAGGATCTCCATGTTCTCGGGGTCGTAGAGATTGCGAACGCCCAGGAGCTGCTCGACCTTCTCGACACCCTCATCCGTGAGGCTCGCCTGGTGCGCCTTCTCGTCGACCAGGTAGTCGCCGGTGGTGCTCTTCTTGCCGTCGCCCTCGTCGATCTCCTCGCCCTTGACCAGGCGGGGGATGATGCGGTCGATGCGGTAGTACTTGTCCACCGATTCCTCGGACGGGCCGGAGATGATGAGCGGCGTCCGGGCCTCGTCGATGAGGATCGAGTCCACCTCGTCGACGATGGCATAGTGGTGCCCGCGCTGGACCATCGACTCGAGCTCGAACTTCATGTTGTCGCGCAGGTAATCGAAGCCGAACTCGTTGTTGGTTCCGTAGGTGACGTCGCTCGCATAAGCTTGCTGGCGATCGGCGTCTGGCATGTCGTGCTGGATGACGCCCACGGAGAGTCCCAGGAAACGGTAGATCTGACCCATCCAGTCGGAGTCGCGGCGGGCCAGGTAGTCGTTGACCGTGACCACGTGGACGCCCTTGCCCTCCAGGGCGTTCAGATAGATGGGCAGGGTGGCCATGAGCGTCTTGCCCTCGCCGGTCTTCATCTCAGCGATGCGGCCGTTGTGGAGCACCATGCCGCCCATGAGCTGGACGTCGAACGGGCGCATCTTGACCGTGCGCCACGCTGCCTCCCGGGCCACCGCGAAGGCCGGGACCAGGAGGTCGTCGACGGTGGCACCCTGATCGAGCTGGGTCCGGAACTCGGCGGTCTTGGCCCGCAGCTCGGCGTCCGAGAGCTTCCGGATCTCCGGCTCCATCGCATTGATGGCCGCGACCGTCGGAAGCATCTTCTTGACGTCTCTCTCGTGCTGACTGCCGAAAATCTTGGTCAGGATGGTATTGATCATCGAAGTCTCACAATATTTGGGGAAAGCGTGGTGAGCCGTCCAGCGGCAAGCATTCCAACCCGGAGTCTAGCAGAAAGATTCCTCACCGGGCCGCCGGTGCGGACCGGGCGAGGAGGGCTCGCTCAGAAGGCGCTGGGCTCGTCGAGGATGTAGGCGAGAGGGTTGACCGGCTCGCCGTCGAGGCGGACCTCGTAATGGAGATGGGGGCCCGTGGACCGCCCGGTGCTGCCGACCCGGCCGATGATGTCGCCCCGCTTGACCCGCTGCCCCGGCTTCACCTCGATCCGGGAGAGGTGGCCATAGCGGGTAGTGAGGCCGAAGCCGTGAGCGAGGAAGACCGCCTTGCCAAGACCGCTGCCCTGGTCGGTGGCGCGCATCACGATGCCGTCGGCGCTGGCCCGGACCGGCTGCCCGGGAGCCGCCGCAATGTCGACACCCTGGTGGACGCCGCGGCCGTGCGTCAGCGGATCGCTGCGGTACCCGAAGCCACTGGTGAGGATGCCCCGCACGGGCACGATGGCGGGAGTGGAGGAGATCCAGCGCACCCGCTCTTCGAGCTTCGCCTCCACCGCCTCCAGAGTGTCCGCGAGCACGTCCGCCCGGCTCTCCAGGTTCGGCAGATCGCGGAGGTTCACGCCCTCGACCTCCGTGCCGCCCCCGATGCCCGCCTCGACGCCGCCCCCCAGCGTCTCCACTCCGGCGACGATGGCGAGCTGGCGCGTGCGGTCCTCGTAGTCGGCGAGCTGGTCCTGCAGCTTCCGGAGGCTCGCCTCGAACGTCTGGTTCACTTTCCGCAGTTTCTCGTTCTCGCTCTCGAGCCGCGTGACCTCGACCGGGTTGATGCTGGTGTTGAAGTGCGCCCAGACGAACCAGGCGGCGGTGAGGGTCAGGAGGAGGAGGGCGGCCACCGCGAGGCCGATCTGCACGTTCGTCACCCGCCACTTCCGCAGCTTGGCGTGGGCGTGAGGGACGAAGATGACAGTGTGGTGGTTTTTCGCCATACGACGTCTTACAAGGCAGACCCGGAAGACTTCCTGGATCGCCGGAGAACGCAGAGATTGCTCAGCTCGGGGCGAGCGACTGTGTGCCCGCGTATTGTACGAGGTGGAGAAGGCTTGTCAAGAGCTAGGTAAAATATGGTGAATCAGCATGCCCCGAGCCTATCAGACGTGTAAAAACGCGCATGAACAGAGCAGCTCGCGGGAGGCGAAACGATCTCGCTGTGGGCACTTCAAGTCAACCGAGATGGCTGGCCAGGGACGGCTGGCTTCTCCGGGCTCGCTTGGCTTTGATCGGGTCCGGTGCCGCGGCGGTATCCGGATCCGGCGCAGGGGACTCGTCCTGCCAGTGCGTGACGGTCCCCTTGTTGGCCACGTGGATGCGCACGACCCCTTCGAGCACCATGGCAACCTTCACCATGGTGGCCAAAGTGAAATTGGCATTGCCTCCAAGGAGTTTCGTGACGTAGGCCCTGGAGGTCCCCAGGCGGCGGGCGAGTTCGGCCTTGGAGACGTCCTTCTCTTTCATGAGGCGGCAGATGTCCTCGGTGAAATCCACGATCGGGCCATCGAGCCAGTAATCGACCGAGGACTGGGCCTCTTGGAACATCTGCCGGTACCGTTCGAGAGTCTTGGAATCCATTCAGATCTCCTTGAGAATCTGTAGCTCCTGGCGGAACTTGGCCGCGAGATACTGTTCTCTGCGCACCCTCGCCAACGCGAGCTCAGTCTGCGGAGTCTTCTCCGCTTTGGTGAAGGCGTTCGTGCAGACGATCCGGAAGCCGTCGTCATAGAAGAACAACACCCGCAGCTTCCGGCCCTTTGATTGCCTTCTGAGCTCGAAGAGACCGCCTCCGAGGGGCATGCAGAGTTGAATGTTTTCCTTGGGGGGGCATCTCTCGGGAGCCGATCCTCCAAGAGCCCGAGCATTGATGTCCCCTCACCAACTCGTCACCCTCCTGTCGAGGCTCCGGTACTGGATCGCCTCGGCGAGATGGGAGGAGCGGACGACGTCGCTTCCGGCCAGGTCGGCGATGGTGCGGGCGACCTTGAGGACACGGTCGAGAGCCCGGGCGGAGAGGCCCAGCTTCTCGAAGGCGTTGTCCAGGAGCTGGCGGCCGGCGTCGTCGAGGAGGCAGTGGCGGCGCAGGTCCTCCGGCCCCATAGCGGCATTGTTCGGGGTGGCCCGGTCGGTTCCGAAGCGCGCGAGCTGCACGGCGCGGGCGGCGGCGACCCGCGCGGCCACCGTCTCGGTGCTCTCGCCGGCCGAGGAGCGCAGCTCCTTCAAGCTCACCGCCGGCACCTCGACGTGCAGGTCGATGCGGTCGAGGAGAGGGCCGGAGACGCGCCCGCGGTATCGTTCAATCAGCGGCGGAGGGCATCGGCAGTCGTAGCGGGGATCTCCCAGAGGCCCGCACGGACATGGATTCATCGCGGCCAGGAGCGAGAAGCGGGCCGGAAAGGCAAGCCGGGCCCGCGCGCGGACGACGGTGACGAAGCCCTCCTCCAGGGGCTGGCGCAGGGCCTCCAGGGTGTCGCGCCGGAACTCCGGCAGCTCATCGAGGAAGAGGACGCCGTTGTGGGCGAGGCTCGCCTCGCCGGGCCGAGGATTGCTTCCGCCGCCGATCATGCCGGCGGTGCTGGTGCCCGTGTGGGGGCGGCGACACGGGCGCGGGTGGAGGAGGCCCGCGGGCGGCTCCTCGGCCACCAGGGAGTGGATCTTGGTGACCGCGATGGCCTCATTCAGGGTGAGCGGCGGCAGGAGGCCGGGCAGGCGCCGGGCGAGCATGGTCTTGCCCGAGCCGGGAGGCCCCAGGAAGAGGAGGTTGTGGCCTCCCGCAGCGGCCACTTCCAGGGCCCGCTTGGCCATTTCCTGTCCGCGCACCTCGGAGAGGTCCGGCGCGCGGGCCGTCCCGTCCGCCAGGACGGGTGGCGGAGAGATGCCGGAGATGGGAGACTCCCCCACCAGGTGCTGAAGGGCTCCGGCGAGCCCCTGGAGGGGGATCACCGGCACGGCGTCCAGGGCCGCGGCCTCGGGCGCGTTCGCAAGCGGCAGGAGGACCTCCCGGGCCCTGAGCCGCCGGCCCAGGTCGGCGATCGCGAGTCCCCCCCGCACGGAGCGGATGGCGCCGTCGAGCCCCAGCTCGCCGCAGATCAGCCGGCCGGCGAGAGCGTCTTCCGGCAGGTGCCCATAGGCGGCGAGCATCGCGAGCGCGATGGCGAGGTCGAGGTGGTTGCCCTCCTTGCGCAGGTCGGCGGGCGCGAGATTGATGATGATGGACTTGGGTTCGAGGTCGAAGCCGCAGTTCTTGATCGCCGCGCGGACCCTCTCGCGGCTCTCCCGGACGGCGGCGTCGGCGAGCCCCACGATCTGCACCTGCGGCAGACCGTTGTGGACGTCGACCTCCACCTGCACCGGACGGGCTTCGATCCCCCATGGCGTGGCGGCAGTGGCTCGGGCTAGCATCCCCTATATAGACGGAAAATCGCGCTCCAATCTTGCAAACCCTTATTCCAGGCGGGTTTGCAGAGGGGGGTTCGGGAACTTTCAACAGAAAACGAAAATGGCGATCTCCGCGCGGACACCCTCCTCGTGAACCTCCTCGTCCTCGCCACCAAGGCCCCATGGCCCTCGATCGACGGCGGCCGGTTCCTGCTCCGGAACACCCTGGAGGCCCTTGCCGCCGGCGGCTGCCGGACCACCCTGGTGGCGCCGGTCGACCCTGGACAGTTCGACCTGGACCGGGTGGCGGCGGAGCTTTCCGCCTGGTGCGTGCCCCGGCTCGTCCCGGCGGCTCCGGCCCGGCCGGCTGCCGCGCTTCTCCGTTCCTTCCTGGGGGTGCCGTTCTCCATCGCCCGCCATTCCCTGGCCCTTGTGCGCCGGGAGGTCGAGCGCAGCCTCGCGGCGGAGCGCTTCGACCTGGTCCATGCCGAGCAGCTCCAGGCCCTGCCCCAGGCGGAGCCGGCCTTCGCCCGGGGAGTCCCGGTGGTGCTGCGGGCGCAGAACGTCGAGAGCGACCTCTGGCGGGCCACGGCCGGGCGGCGCGGAGGGGGGCGGGGGAGGGCGCTCGCCCTCGAGGCGGTCCGGCTCGCCCGCTGGGAGGGCGAGGCGGTCCGGCGGGCCGCCGCCACCCTCGCCCTGACCGCGGAGGATGCCGCCCGCCTGCAGGAACTGGCCGGGGGGAACGGCCGCATCCGGGTGGTGCGGGCGCCGTTCCCGGCCCTTCCCTCGGCGGAAGGGCGCCTGCCCGGGGAGCCGGCCGTGGTGGTCTTCGGCAGCCGGGGATGGCTCCCCAATGAGGATTCCGTGGCGTGGTTCCTCGCCGAGGTCTGGCCCGCGGTCCGCAGCGAGCTGCCGGGGGCCGTCCTCCACCTTTTCGGCGCCGGCGCGGGGGAGCCGGGGGCCCAGGGAGTCGTGGTCCACCCCTCTCCCGCGGACAGCGCCGCGGCCTTCCCGCCGGGCTCGATCCTGACGGTGCCTCTCCGCATCGCGTCCGGGGTGCGGATCAAGGTGCTGGAGGCCTGGGCCCGCGGCGTGCCGGTGGTGGGGACTCCGGCGGCCCTCTCCGGCCTGGAGGTGGGGGAGGGGGAGGAGGCCCTGGTGGCGCGGGACCCTTCGGAGATGGCCCAGGCGATCGCCCGGCTCCATCGCGAGCCCGGGCTGCGGGAGAGGATCGTGACCGCGGGTCGGACTGCCCGGCTCGAGCGGCACGACCCGGCACGGGTAGCGCGGGACCTGCTGGCGGCATACGGGGAGGTGCTTGCGCCCTAACCCACGTGGAGCTGCCCCGCCGGGCGCTCGTCCGGATCGGTGCCGGCGTGGAGATAGAGATCGAGCACCTCCTCGGTCCCGCCGTCCGCCCGGAGGCGTCCCGCGTCGAGCCAGATGCAGCGGGTGCAGTTCTTCTTGACCGCCTGCGTGCTGTGGGAGACGAGGAGGACGGTCGTGCCGGCTTCGTGAAAGCGGTTGATCCGCTCCTCGCACTTTTCGGTGAAGCTCGCGTCGCCCACGGACAGGACCTCGTCCAGGATCAGGAGGTCCGGGATCCAGGCGGTCGCCACGGCGAAGCCGAGGCGGCTCAGCATGCCGGAGGAGTAGTTGCGGATCGGCGAGCGGATGAAGTCGCCCAGCCCGCTGAACTCGATGATCGACGGCAGCTCGTCGTCGATCTCCCGGCGCGAGCGGCCGAGGAGGAGGGCGTTGAGATAGATGTTCTCGATGCCGGTCAGCTCGAAGTCGAAGCCCATCCCGAGCTCCAGGATGGGCGACACGATCCCGCGCACCTCCACCCGCCCCGTCGTGGGCTTCAAGACCTGGGAGATCACCTTGAGGAGCGTGCTCTTGCCCGCGCCGTTGCGGCCCACGACGCCCAGCGTCTCCCCCCGCCTCACCTCGAGAGACACGTCCCGCAGGGCCCAGAGCTTCTCGTAGGAGAGCGAGCCCCGCATCCAGTGGATCGCGTACTCCTTGAGCGAGGGGATGCGCTGCTTCGCCAGGCGGTAGCAGAGCGAGACCTCGGCGAGGCGGATGACGGCCGGCTCGTCCATCAGATGTAGAAGGGGATCCGGTCGCTGCTCTTGCGGAAGGCGAAGGCGCCGAGGGCGAGGGCGAGGACGGCAATGCCCGCGCAGACGCTCAGGTGGCTGAGCGGCGGGACCTCACCCTGGTAGATCGGATCGCGGAAGACCTCCAGGATGGAGCGCACGGGGTTGAAGCGGACGAGCCAGCGATACCTCTCCGGGAGGATCTCCATCGGGTAGATCACCGGGGTCAGGTACATCAGCACCGACAGGATCACGCCAATCAGCTCCACCGTGTCGCTGAAGAAGACGGCGAGGGGGGAGAGGAGGAGGCCCGCGCCCAGGGTGAAGGCCGCCGCGAGCAGGATGGCCACCGGCAGGAACAGGAGGGCCGGCGTGAGCGGGTGCCCGGTCACCAGCAGGATCAACAGGAGAGGGATCAGCGCCAGGACGAGGTTGATCACGCCCGAGATGACCGTGGCGAGGGGGAACACCTCCTTCGGGATGGGCAGCTTCTTGAGCAGCGCCGCGTTGCTCCGGAGGCTGTTCATCGAGGACAAGATGCTCTGGCTGAAGAAGTTCCAGAAGAGGAGCCCGGCGAGGGCGTACACCACGTAGTTGCCGTAGGGAAGCCGCATCGAGAAGATCGCGCTGAAGACCACCTGGAGCACCAGCATCATCAGGAGCGGCTGGAGCATGGTCCAGGCGAAGCCGATGGCCGAGCGCCGGTAGCGCACCTTGAGCTCCCGGGCCACCAGGGCGCGGATGAGATCGCGATAACGATAGAGCTGCGTCATTTCCGATCCTTCGAGCCGGAGGGCTTTCTATACCGAGTCCTCCCGGATCGCAAGCGTTCGCCGTGCGTCGCGCAAGGCCCGGCTTTCCGCGCGCCAGGAATCCCGCTCCGGCCGGCGCAGGAAGGGCAGTGCCAGGAGCCGGCCCGCGAGACGCAGGGCCGAGCCGGTCCGCACGAGCCGGCCCGCCCCCGCCGCCCACCGCTCCCCCCGGTGCTTGCGCGCCCAGCGCAGCAGGTCCGTCCACAGCAGCTCCGGGTGCTGGCGCCGGCCGGCACCCTCCTTGCGGCCGATGGTCGCTCCGTGGTGGTGGAGGACGCGGAACGCCGGGTCGATCACCACCTCCCAGCCCGCCCGCCGGGCACGCACGCAGAAGTCCAGGTCCTGGGCGTAGAAGCGATAGCCCTCGTCCAAGGGGCCCACGGCCTCCCAGACCTCCCGCCGCATCCCTAAGGCGGCGCCGGTGACCCAGTCGACCCGCACCGGGCCGGCCGGCTCCAGGGGCTTGAGGCGGCGGTAGAAGGGGAGGCGGGCCAGCAGCGCCGGCAACCCGCTCGCCAGGGCGAAGAACCAGGCGTGGGACGGCGCCCGTCCGCCGCTCCACTGGGGGGAGCCGTCCGGATAGTGGAGCGCCGCCCCCACGATCCCCACGGTCGGAGCGGCCTCCAGGACCGCGAGCAGGCGCTCCAGGGTCCCCGGTTCTACCTCGGTGTCGCTGTTCAAGAGCAGGAGGATCTCGCCTGTCGCCCTGGAGAGCCCCCGGTTCGCCGAGCGGGTGAACCCGGCTGCCGACTCGTTGCGCAGGACGATCACCCCGGGATGGCGCTCGCAGACTTCCTCGGCCGTGCCGTCCCGACTGGCGTCGTCCACCAGGATCACCTCCGTCCCACCAGGAGGAGGGAAGCGGGCGATCGTTTCCAGGCAGCGGAGGGTCAGCTCGCGCGTGTCGTGGGTGGGGATGACGATCGAGAGACCGGGGGGCATGGCGTGGAGTGATTCTATGGCGTGAGGCCGGTGGCCGTCGTCAGGGAAATTTCTGGCGAGAGGGGGCCGAATCCCCACCCCTGTGTTCCCTTTCTGCCATGTCACCCTGAGAGGACGGAAATCGCGGGTGGCTACACCCGGAGCCGCAGACCCTGGGCGAGCACCTCAAGCGGCGGCGGCTTGATCTGGTTCTACGACAGAAGGACGTAGCTCGCGAGCTCGGGGTCAACTTCAAGAAGTACGAGCCGGAGTTCCGCGTCTTCCCGGCCATCATCCGCTTTCTGGGCTACGATCCGAGCCCGGAGCCGCAGATGCTTGCGGAGCGGATCTGGGCAACTCGCGCACCCGGCCAGCAAAAAGGGGAGGAGCCTGCGGGCTCCTCCCCTCTCCTACTCCACCTCCACGCGACTGTCGTTCCGGCTAGCCGGCGAAGGGGTACTACTGAACCTGGCAGATCTGCTGGGAATAGGGATCGCAGCCATTGTTGGGAGACACCCACAGCCAGTTCGTCGCGGTGGCGCCGGTCGCATCGGTCACGGTCACCTGGAGCTGGAAAGCCGTATCGACGTAGTCGCTGTACGTGGTGCCGGTCCCGACGAAGTACCCGTCCCGGTACCAGGTGTACGAGTACGGGGCCGTGCCGTTGGCGGCCGCAGCGTACCAGGTCTCATACGTGTAGGACTGCGGTTGGCTATTCCCCGAGATGCTTACCGAGAGCGGGCGCTTGTAGGTGATCGCGGCGTATGCGTTCACCACCCGGTTAGGCCCCTCCGCCGTGTTGACGAGGCGCTCCCAGATCTGGGCGGGCGTCTCGTTGGGATGGTACGAGCGGATCAGCCCCACGATCCCGGCGACGTTGGCGGTGGCGGCGGAGGTGCCGCTAATATCGCTGTATCGGCCCGGAGAGCCGGCGTCGCAGTAGTAGTTTGTGTAGCAGACCGCCGCCATGCTCCACCCGCCGGCGAGCCCGGAGACGTCACGCGCGGCGGTGCTGTACAGGTTGTTCCCGGCCGCGTCGACCCCCGCGACCCCCATCACCACGTCGTAGGAGGCGGGCTGCTGGGCGGACGCGCCCACCGTGTTGCCCGTCGACGCAACCAGGAACACGCCGTAGGTGTTCCGCGCCGTAGAGAGCGCGCGGTAGATGTCGCCGCTCCCGCTTTCCGAGAAGCTCATCGACAGGACGTGCAGCCGGCGCGCCGCCGCCCAGTCGATGGCGCGCACGAAGTCGTCGTTTTCGATGCACCAGGTGTTCTCGCCGCCCCAACTGCCGCAGTCGCCGTGGATGTACGTGTTCCACGCCACCTTCATACTGTACGTGGTGGCGAACGGGGCCATCCCTACGAACCCGAGGCCGTTGTCGTTCGCGCCCGCGAGGCCAGTCATCAGGGTGCCGTGTCCGTAGTCGTCCCAGGGCGGGCAGTTCCCGGCGTTCGCCGTCGATGTGCCGCACTCATCGTCCACGAAGCCGTACGCCAGGATGCCGTAGCTGCCCAGCCAGCGGCCGTCCTCGTGAAAGGCGCCGCTGTACACCTCTCGCGCGAGGCCGCTGTCGAGAATGCCAATCCTGGCTCCGCTGCCGCGCGTCAGGTCCCACGCCTGCGTGACCTTGTGCACGGTGTGCTTGATGTCGATGGGGTTGGCCCCGACCGGCGCCGCGTGCCACGTGATGGGGCGGGCGGCGACGGCGCTGATGTAATCTACGTTGGGGTGCCGCAGCAGCACCTCGAGGGCCGCGTACCGCACCGGCTCCGAGAGCTTCACTACGAACACCGGCAGCACCTCCATCCGCCGGGGCTCCGGAGCGCCGGCGCCGGCGAGCGCCCGGATAACGGCCTCGATGGAGGCGCCGCGCACCGAGGCGGGTCCAAGGGTGTTCCGCCGCTGCGCGCCCAGCGCTTCCGCGGGGAGCGCGATCGATTCCGCGGCCAAGCCCGGGAGGTTGAGAAGGAACTCCGCCGAGGGGCGGGGAGTGCTGGTCTCCTTGATCCAGACCATCACCTCCCCGTCGCGGCCGATCTCCTCGAGCGCTTGGGCGAAGACATCCGCGTCCCCGGTTACGAGGTCTCCCTTCGCGGTGCGGACGGTGGAGGCGGTGACGTTGGCCGACAAGGTGTCGTCTTGGGTCCCTTGGGCGGGTGCCGCGACCGATACAGCGCCGAGTGCGAGCGATACGATCAACAAACTGCTTCTGCGCATTTACAACTCCCTTATGGTTCTAAGTTAGAAGAATCAGCCATCATCACGAACTTTGGTGGCTTGACTCTCGACGAAGATCTTCTTAAGTGGACTAGCGTTGAAGCCAGGTATAGCTGGCTGGGTTTAGGTGATGACTGGCTGAGGGCACACGTCGATCGTGCAACTTCCGAGGAAGTCACGTGGCGCCGGACGGCCTCGTGGCTGTCCGGAGTTGGCGTGGTCCTCTACCTGCCCGGCTCGGAGGATCCGCCACACTTCGGCACGAGCCTCCGGCTCAAGGCGTACCTCGGCCGCTCCTCAGCTTCGGCAACCGGGTGCCGGTCGAGCCCGGCTCTTGTATGACCTGCTTTATCGGGGTCGTTCGGCCCCGGGGGGGCGTTCGTCCACGACGAATGTGTAGAGCGACTGCCCACCGGTGGCCGTGACCGTGATCGGGAACGCTCCCTGTACGACGAGGTCGGGTACCTTGTCGACAGGCTGAGGGGCGCGACGGACTAGTAGCCGAGGCGGTCGTCGAAGAGCTGCACCCAGCGCCCGTCGAACCCGCCGTTCTCTGCCTTGTACCACGCGCCCAGGAGCCACACGCCGGCTTCGTAGTGTGTCTGGTCGCTGGTGATGACACCGGAGTGGACGAAGAAGTCGTGCTGCCACCAATAGGAGCCGTGGGAGTCGTAGTACCCGCTGGCCGCGCCGCGGGTTCGGCCGTAGCTGTCGTATCCAAGTCCCTCGAACCCGCCGAAGTCGTCGCTGCTATAAGGGGCTTCCGTGTTCACCTCGATCGAGAAGTCGCCCCAGATCGGCTGTTTGCCGAGGACGGCGGCGTCCGCGCCGACCCCGTCCGGCTTGCCGATGTCGCGCGACCTCAGGTAGAAGAGCTGCATCCCCGCGCTCACCTCCGGCTGCCCCGCCTCGTTCAAAATCGGACTCTCCAGCAGGACGTACCTATAGTCGTCCGCCAGCCAGTGGATGTACCAAGGGTTACCCGCCCAGTGCGTCGGCAGGATGTCGGCGATGTCCTGGAGTTCGTAGGTGATGCGCTTCGTCGAATACCAGGGCACCTCGTTGCCGTTATCGACGTAGCTGGCGAGACTCGACGCGGTCGCGTAACTCAACGGCTTTGCCCCCCACGCACTCACCGCCGACGGAGATCCTTCGGGCACAAACACGTAATGCACATTGTTGTCGCTCGCTTGATGGAGGTTAACTTCGGCTTCCGCCGACGTGTTCATCCGGCTCGCAATCGTGCTGTAGGGGGTCTTTACATGCCAGAGCGCGTGCGCGTGGTAGCCGTACGGGTCTGAAACTTTGTCCCAGTCGTTATCGTCGGCCGCCCAGAACAGGATGTGCTTGCCGGTCGCCGTCTGCATGAAGTTCAGCCCGCCCGTGTCATAGTAGCGGCGTATGAGCTGCTCCCTGTGCATCGTGGCCGTGACGTGATTGACGTACTCGCCGCCCCCGCCCGGCGTGCCGCTCACGCCGCGCACCAGGATTTCGACCCGCTCCCAGTCGTGGATGTCGTTACCGTCCTTATCCGTCGCGTGGTAGACGTGGTAGAACAGCACGAGCGACTTGCTGCCGCCCTCCATGTATTCGATAAGACTGGTGTAGAGCGTCGGGCGGATGCGCCAGTTGCTGTAAGCGCCCGAGCCGTAGGCTGAGGCGCTGATGTAGCTGTGGATGTTGAGCCAGTTGACGCGATTGTTGGAGAAGTCGCCGTCCTGGTCGAAGTTGAAGTTGGTGATCCAATCGCGTCCCTGCTTGCCGTTGTTTCCATCCGCGCGTTGGAGGATCACGGGCGCGTAGTAGTTGAGGTATGCCCGGCGCTGCGCGTTCGTGAGACTCCACGCTTGGGCCGAGGCTTGCTTCTCTGTCAAGCTCAAACCCATGAGGGCAAGTAATGCGATGACGAGTATCCGGGTCTGCGCGAGGCGATGGATTAATCGCGAGCGAGGCGTCTTGGCCTGCTGCAAGCGAACCTTGAGGAGTGCCTTCATTCAACGTTCCTTTCTCTGCTTTTTGACTGACGAGAGACACACTTCGGACATGGGGCCTATGGGGGACCTCCTGCTGCGCCAATCTGATTGCGGGTTGTTGATGCTGTGCGTCCGACTCCGGCTCTTGATCCCCTGCGATACCGTGCGATGAACACCAAGGAGAACACCATGGCATTTGCGCCTATTCCAATTTCAGTTGAAACTCTCCGCAACGTCAGAAGATTGAGAGGACATGGAGGCGTAATTGGAGCGTAGGGCGCGATGCTGGTTAACTCCTATTGAGGAGGCACGATGTGGCAACGGGCGCCTTCTTTTCCCTTC
This sequence comes from Thermoanaerobaculia bacterium, assembly GCA_035633875.1. GTDB lineage: Bacteria > Acidobacteriota > Thermoanaerobaculia > Multivoradales > UBA5704 > DATARR01. The sequence goes on along the minus strand of DASQEB010000436.1, from coordinate 22 downwards.
GGCTATGAACTCAGGTGTTTAA
>DASQEB010000435.1:0-7217 GCA_035633875.1 Thermoanaerobaculia bacterium | reverse complement strand
GCATCAGGAGGGGCACTCCGACCACGCCCGCCAGGGTCACCAGGGCCAGGGGAGCGCTGCCGGGATCGAGCCAGAGAATGCCCGCCGTGGTGAGCAGCAGCTCGAAAGCGGTGCGCAGGAACCACTCGCCGAGATCGGGGGCGAGGCGCAGGCGGTGCACGCTGTGGCTGCGGTCCGCCATGTCCGAGGTCAGGCGGCTGTGGAAGTAGCGGTCGGACAGGCGCGGGATCTTCTGGAGGAACGAGACCCGGAGACGCGCTTCGAGATGGCGCCCGAGGCGCAGGGCCCCGCGCAGGACCGGCAGGTCGAGGAAGAGGAGGGCGGTCACGAAAGCCACGAGAAGCCCGATCCCTCCCAGCCGCTGGCGGCTCGTTTCCAACTCGCGCCCGAGGTCGAAGAAGCCGCGGAAGAGCAGAGCTTCGAAGACGACCGCCAGCGAGCCCAGCGCCAGGGCCGCCGCGAGCGCCGCGGGCGCCAGGAGACCGCCGGCCCGGAGCAGGTGGAGCAGCTCCCGCCCCGGGCGGCTGGGGGGCTCGGCCAGGGCGGCCGCGAGCTCCGGCGAGAGGAGAGCAGCGCGGCCGGAATTCCCTTCGTCCGGGCCGCGGCCACGGACGCGCACCAGCACGGCCCCGCGGAAGAGCAACCGCTCCTCTCCCTCCTCGCCAGGGAGCCCGGGGCGCACCGACCAGTAGGCGTCCGGCACGGCGCGGCTTACACCCGGCGCTCCATCCTCCGCTTCCAACCGGGCGCGCTCGAAGAACGAGTGGAGCATCCGCTCGGCCTGGGGACCGCGGGCCAGGCCTCCCGCTTCGACCACCGAGCGGGCCATCCGGGTCGCGGCGTCGAGAGCGGCCAACCCCCTCCAATCCGGGTCGGCGAGCGCCGCACGGAGCAACTCTTCCGACTCCTCGGGCCGCAGCCCCAGGGCTTGGAGCCGGGCGCGCAGCGGTGCGAGGAAATCCTCCGACCCTGCCCACTCGCGCCACCCGTCCGCGGGCACGGGCATCCGGTGGATGTGAAGCTGTTCTGCGAACCGCCGCAGGGTTGGCCAGCGCCGTCCTGTCGCAGGGTCCATCACCTGGAGGAAGCGCCCCTGAAGGCTCCAGGCGACCACGAAGTGGGTGAGCCCGCCAGGATTGCGGACGACGACGATCGCCGGCAGGGAGCGGGACTCCTTGAGGAACAGGTGATCGGCGGGGACCAGGACCTGCTCGGCCTCCAGCCCGAGTTGCGCGGCGACGCCTTCCACCGTATCGATGGAGGTGCCGTCGAGGTCGATCTGACAGGCTTCGCGCAGCCGGCCATAACTGATGCCGATCCCGAAGCCTTCGAGGAGAGACTTGAGGGACGCCGGGCCGCAGTCCATCGCAGACGTCTGGACCACCTCGGGGACGAGACGCTTCAACGCCCTCCTCCCACCGCGGTCCGGGGAACCGTCGCGAAGGCCGGCCTCTGGAGCATCTTGCCGACAGTCCGCAGGACGAGCGTGGCGGGGGTGACCCTCTCGACCTCGATTTCCACGGTTCCGGGGAGCCCGTGCTGGAGGGGGAGGGGAGACAGGGGATCGGGATGCGTGGCGAGCTCGACCCGGATCCTTCCGTCCCGGGGTTCTCTGGCGATCCGGGCCACCGTGGCGCGAAGGTCCCCGTACTGCGCCGAGGGAAAACCGGTCAGGCGAGCTCGCGCCGGCTGACCCGGGCGGATGCGGCCGAGGGCGGACTCCGGCGGAAACTCGGCGACCACTTCGAGAGTGCCGCGGGGGACCACCATCCCGAGCAGCTCTCCTTCGGTGACGACCGAACCCCTTGTTACTCGGGCGATCTCTCCAATCCAGCCGTCGACCGGGGCCCGGATCGTGCGCAGGCCGATCTCCCTCCCGAGCCGGCGGACGGTGGGCGCTGTGCTCGCGACTGCGGCTTCGATCTCGGCAAGGTCACGTTGGAGCTCGTCGAGCTTCGCCCGCCGCTCGCTCTCGGTGCTCCGCTGGTCCCACACGAGCCGGTCCACGGCCAACCGCAACCCCTTCGCGGCCTCCCGCCGCTGCTCGGCGATCGACCGGGCTCGCTGGACGTCCGCTTCGGAGACCAGACCGCTCACCAGAAGGCGAGTCTGGCGTTGCGCGTCCTCCTCCGCCAGATGCGCCGCCGCCTCGGCCTCGCTCGCCTTGGCCCGGGCCTCCTCGCTCGCGGCCGTGGCCGCTCTGCGTCCGTCCGCCAGCGCCCGCCGTTCGGCCGCGATCTGCTGGCGGAGTGCTGCGGCCTGCCCGGAGAGACCCGCCTGCCGGGACCGCTCCTCCTCCAGACGATCGCGCTGTTCGTCTCCCTCGAGCTCGATCAGGACGTCGCCGGGCCTCACCTCCTGTCCGAGCACCGCGCGGACCGCCACGACCCGGCCGTCCACCGGTGCCGCGATCGGGTGCGCTTCACGGGTCGCGACGAGACGGGCGGCGTCCGTGACTTCATAAACGGACACGTGCGCCGCGAAGAACCAGACCGCCCAGGCCGAGAGCAGAACCAGCGCCGGCAGCAGCCCGAGGGCCCGCCGGCGGTGTTCATCGGCGTGGAGGGAGCGGAGGGTACGAGAGAAGGGACTGCCCATGGCACCTCGACACAACAGTGACCACTCCTCTATGCATGGGAGCGGCAATCCGTTTCGTCGATCTCGATGCGATGGGAAGAGAGGAGACCTTCTCCATCCGGTCTCGGGGGGTGGCCGGCCCGATCAACCGGCCACCTCCCCGACCGCACGCGCGCCTTCAGGTTCTGTCCTTCTACGTAAACGAGCTCGAAAGGTTTTGTCCCTCACCACCCGACGTCGAGGATCTTCCCGCCCGGCAAACGGACGACCAGCCTGCGGGGGGAAGCCCGCAGCCAGCCGACGAAAAAACCCCGGCGCTCGCGGATGCGCTCCGCGCCTGCCCTGACATCCCGCGCGTAGTGGAGACGAAGGAGGACGAGGTCGTCGTGGGCGGCGGGCCAGAGATCCGGCTCCCGGGTGCGGATGATCGTCTCGGCGAATTCCCAGGCGTCGTCCACATGATGGAGGAGGCCCTCGGGGGTGTAGCGCCGGGCGTGCTCGTGGAAGCGGTCGTCCCAGCGGTCCCCCAGGGCGGCGCGCAGGCGGGGGAGGAGGTGGCGGACGGCCCGGCGGCGTTTGGACTCCAGGGACTTCCGGACGCGTTCGATCGCTCCGGCGTCATAGCCCTCCGGACCGCCTTCGCTGCCGGCGGCGAGGCTAGCGGCCAGCTTCCGTTGCAGGTCGTCCAGCGTCACGGAGGATCTCTCCGGCTCGCCGCACCTCCGCGAGCAGCTCCTCGAAGGGCGGCAGGTCGTCGTCCCGCTCGATGATGACCGCTTTCACGTCCGCCCGCGGCGCAAGCCATTCGAGCAGGGCCCAGGACTCCTCCGGCACGGGCCGCGTATGGGAGTCGACGTACTCGCCGTCGCGGACGACGCCCCCGGCGAGGTGGACCTCCACGACCCGCTCCAAGGGAAGGGATTCGAGATGAGCGAGGGGATCGTACCCATGATTGCGGGAGTTGGCGTGGACGTTCTCCAGATCGAGGAGGAGATGAACGTCCGCCTCGTCCAGGACGGCCTGCACGAAATCCGCCTCCGTCATCTCGGAGTCCGGGTGGGTGAAGGTGTAGGCGATGTTCTCCAGGGCCACAGGTACGCCGGGGATCGCCTGCTTCAGGGCGGCGACGTTGCGGGCAACCGTGGCGACAGCTTCCCGGGTAAAAGGGAGGGGCATGAGATGGCCGATCTCGAGGCCCCCGGCCCGGGTGAAGGCGATGTGCTCGGAAAACCAGGGGGGCCGGACGGCCTCGACAATCCGGGCCAGGTGGCCGAGCCGGGCCGGATCGAGGCCTTCTGCGCTGCCGAGCGAGAGGCCGATGCCGTGCAGGAGCATCGGCACGGCGTCGCGGATCAGGAGGAGGTCGCGCAGGCCCGTCGGACCGGTGACGTCGTCAGGGATGCACTCGATGGCTCCGAGCTCCTGGCGGTGGCGCACCAGATCCCACCGCCAGGCCGGGCGGAAGCTGAAGCCGGCGCCGAGAAAGGGTAGATCACCCACCGCCGCATCCTCCACAACCTCCACCTCCGCAGCCACCTCCGCCGCCACCGTCTCCGCCGCCGCCGTCTCCGCCGCCGCCGTCTCCGCCGCCTCCATCACATCCTCCCCCTCCATCCCCGCCGCCATCGCAGGCTTCACCGGAATCGTGGTCGAGACCGGAGGCGGCGGAGCCGCCGCTGGAACAGCCCCCTCCGGCGTAGCTATCGTCCCGGCGCCGCTCCGGATTCGACAGGAGGAGGGTCGTGGGGCCGAAGATTGCCGCGGCCAGGACGAGATCGCTCGTGTGATCCTGCTGAAAACCTCTGGCCGGCTTCTCCAGATCCCGCCGGGCCTCCCGGAGCCAGGCGAGGTAGCTCATCGCCGCCACGGTGACGCGAGGCGGGTGCAGGAAGACGATGGTCAGAAGGGCGTAGAGGGCGATCAGGAGGAGGAGAAATCCGATGTTGGGCCGCCCGCGGAGGAGGGCCATGGCGAGCTTCGCCAGCCCGAGCCCGGGGAGGGCCACGAGGGTTAAGCCGAAGAGCCACCGGAAGGCGCTTCGTCCGTCCGGAGGGATGAGGAGGCCCTGGCGTTCGAGGTCGCTCTCGATGCGGTCGAGCTCCGGAGAGGCCGAGCGCTCGCCCCCGGCCCGTGCTTCCGCGAGCTCTCTCACCTCGTCGAGGGCGTGACGCCCGCCGCGGAGCAGGGCCACCGCATAGGTGTCCTCCTCTCCGGGGTAGTGGCCAGGCTTCAAGCGGCAGGCCTCCGGGGGGACTTCGAAGCCGCGTTGCAGGGACCGGCGGAGCATCCAGGCAAGGAGGAGCCCCACCACCCCGTAGACGAGATAGAACTGCAGGAACTCCGGTCCGGTCAGATCAAGCGGGTTCACGTGACACCTCCTGAGAGGTCTGGCTGCATGTCGGATTGCCCGGTACGATCATGCTAACACTCGATACGAGCAGGAACGAAGAGGGTTGTGACGGGGCGGTCAAGGCCATGTGACGGTCCGGTGACGGCCGCAGGCGCGCCCCAGGGAGGCGCGGGCACCCTGCTTTTGAGAGGCCCTCCACAGCTCCGGCGCCGGACGGCGAGCCCGACCCTGGCGCCGGGGGGAGCCGCATTCAACATCCCATCCAAAAGGGGGAAGGAGTTCCTGATGAGGGTTCGTCGTCTGACAGTCGCATTGCTTCTGGGTCTGGCATTCCTCGCGGTGGCGGGGCAGGCCGGGGCGCAGCCCTGCCTGATCTTCGTTCACGGCAAGCAGACCAACACCAACACGTTCACGAGCTACAGCGCCGCGCGGAACTACTGGGTCAACGGCTCGACCGATTTCGTCCGCACCGCGACGAAGAACTTCGCCGCGTCGTACTACGTGGTCGGCTACAACGGCACCCGGCCCTACTGGGAGGCGCAGTCGGCCGGCGAGGTGGCCAACGAGATCGTGAACGCCACCAACGGCGGGGCGGACGGCGGGGGCAACCGCTGCCGCACGACCTTCGCCCAGGGCGGGACGTTCTGGGTGATCGCCCACAGCATGGGCGGTACCGTCATGGATTGGATCCTGGGCAACAACGACGCCTCCGATCCCAACTTCAACTTCAACGGGCCCTACGATCAGGTCGCCCAGCGCATCAGCATGGTGATCGCCACGGGTGGCGCTCACCGTGGCTCTCAGGGGGCCGACGCGGTCTGCCTCCAGTCGAACCCGTTCTGCAGCTTCATCGCCATCTTCATCCAGAGCTGCGACGACGCCACCTTCTGGCTGCGCAGCTCGGACGACGTCCAGGTGAGGAGCTTCGCCAACTCCCCGGCGAGGACCGTCCATCTCACCGGCGGATATGAAGCCATTTTCGGCGCCAGCGCCTGCATCAACGGCGAGGACGACGGCGTGGTGCAGTACGCCTCGATCTACGCCTGCAACGGCAGCGCCACGGCGAGCTACAACAACTCGAACGTCTGCAACAACTCGAACAAGCAGGAGGCCACGGGCTTCCGGAACCTCGACGCCGCGCACGAAAACCACAGCGACGAACGCAATGACAGCGATTCGGACGTCCGCAAGGCGATCCCCGGCGGCATCTGGACCTGCAACGGCGTCCCCTGCGCGCCGGATACCACGGTTCAGAGCTCGATGACCACCGCACGTTTCGTGAGCATTCTCTACTAGGGACGCGAGGAGATTCGGACATGTTGAACAAGAAGACTCTGGCCATCGGAATGATGATTCTCGCGACCCCTGCCCTGGCGCGGACGGCCGCGGCGCAGGTGGAGCCCGGCCTTCTCGCCCGTGAGACGGCCAAGGAGTACCGCGAGAGGGCGCGTTTCCCCGAGAGCTCGCGCGTGATCAAACGGGGAGAGAGCGATCCGATCCGCGAGAAGCGGACCCCCACGCGCCAGACCATGAAGGGACCGGACGGCGCCGAGCCGGTGCTTTCTGTCTGGACCTCGAAAGTCAGCTACGAAAAGTCCCAGCCGGTGGACCTCTACGCCTCCCTGGAGATGAAGGGCAAGGCGTTCTCCCTCGCTGCCGAGATCAACGCTGAGATCGCGGACGCATCCGGCGCCATCGTCGCCGGGGTCGCCTATCGCGACGACGGCCGGGTGCCGGACGTGAAGGCCGGGGACGGCGTCTGGTCCACCCGCCTGACCCTTCCCGAGGGCCTGAGCTCCGCCCCGGCGGAGAGCTTCATGGTGCGCGTCAAGGCCCGCCTGCTGGACGGCGACCTCCGGGAGGCGGCCGGAGGCTTCCTCCTCAGCGCCCCCGCGGCGCGCCTCACCGGCCGGTATCGCGATTCCCTGAAGGACGGCAACCTCGTGGTGGCCGCGGAGGTGGACGTGACCGAGCCCGGCCGCTTCCACCTGGCGGGCACGCTCTACTCCCTGCAGGGCGAGCCCGTGGGCTGGGCCCAGGCCGCCGCGAACCTGGAGCCGGGCCGGCACTGGGTCGAGCTCTCCTACTACGGCCTCATCTTCCACGACCGCCAGGTCGCCGGCCCCTTCCGCCTCGGAACCCTGTCCCTCGCCACCACGGGCGTCATGCCGAACGCGTTGAACGACCTCGTGGAGAACGCCCACGTCACTCGTCCCTACAACCTCCGGCAGTTCCGCGACCTCCCCTTCGGAGACCGCGGCTTCCTCGAGACCGCCAAGCGCCTGGAGCT
>DASQEB010000434.1:0-21340 GCA_035633875.1 Thermoanaerobaculia bacterium | reverse complement strand
GATCGAGAGGGCGCCGTCGTAATCGGGCGCGAAGGTGTCGATGCGGGCGTCGCACCAGATCTCGCCCCGGCGGGCAGGGACGTCGATGCGGGCGAGCATCCGGCCGGCCGGCGGGCCGCCCTGCTCGATGGCCAGGTCCATCCAGCCGAGGGCGACGTCCCGCGCGTCGGGCAACGGCCAGACCACCTCGACGGCTGCGGCGTAGTCGCCGGTTCCGGCGAGGCTCTCGGCCCAGAGGCGACGCAGCTCCCGGGCCTCCTCGTGCTGGCGGCTCCGCTCCAGCCGGGTCACGGCGTCGGCGAAGGCTCCCGTGCGGCGGGCCATCCTGCGGGCGCGCTCCCGGTCGCCGGCGAGGAACCACTGGCGTACGACCAGCCCTGGCGGCAGGTCGCGGGCCTCGGCCATCTCGGCGGCAAGCCAGAGCCGGCCGTGTCGTTCGAGGAAAGCCACGGCCTCCTCGTTGGCGTGCAACACCTCGGCGAGGAGGAAGGCCGCCTCCTCCACGCGCTCCTGGGCCTCCAGACGGTGGAAGGCCTGGCGGTAGATCCGCTGCAGCTCTGTATAGAGGTCGGGGGCGAGGCTCACGGAGCTGCGCGACCGGGGCTTCCCGAGCTGGATGCGCAGGTCGGGCCGGGGGGCGGGCGGGCGCAGGGGGAGCCCACGCAGGGCCTCGCCCGCCGAGAGGGGGATGGCGTGGCGCAGGGCCTCCTGGAGGTCGCCGCTCTCGAACATCTCCATCATCCGCTGGATGTAGGCGGCATGCCGGCGGCCGACCAGCCGGGAGAGGCGCGAGGCGACAACCATGCAAGAGAGGAGGTCCTGCCAGGCGGTGGCAATTCTGCCAGGGGCTTTCGGAATCCGTTCCGCCGGGGCCTTCGGCGGCTTCCACAAGCTCCGCAGGCTCCAGGCCAGGCCGTGGAGCCAGTGAGCCAGCGCGCCGCCTCGGGAGGTGCGGGGGCGGCGAGCGGCCCTGTTTGGAGCGGCCTTCCTCTTCCCGAGGGCGGCGAGGACCTCGCCCAGCCGCGGGTCGGGGGGCGGGACGTTGCGCAGATGCTCGCGGGTGTCGAAGCCGGCCTTGCTCGGCTCCTCGATCCGGGGGATGTCCGGCGGCTCGCCCAGGGGAGCGGTGGCGACCACGCCGAAAGCGCCGACCTCGAGCCACGACGCGGGGTCTTCGGCCTCACCCTCCACCGGCCGATCGATGGCCACGGCGCCGCCGCGCAGGCGAACGACCGCGCCATCGAGAGGACCGAGGACCTGGATCTGGGCGGGCGTCAGGGGCATGCCCACCAGGGCCCGGCCCTCCGGGACCTCCACCTCGACCAGTGGGAGGCCCGGAGCTTGATTGCAGCGGACGAGGAGGGTGTGAGGGAGCCGCACGAGCCAGCCTTCGGGCAGGCGGTGAACCCGGGCGCCGGAGGTCCAGAGGGAGAGGACGCGGCGGCGGGCTTCGGCATCCCCGGGGACGGCCTCTTCGACGAGGAGCGCTGCGGCCTCGACGACCCCGCGATGGACGAGGGTCCTGGGGAGAATGCGCTTCATCCCTCCCCCTCCGGCACCAGCCGGGCGACAACCGCGTTCCGCTTCAGCGAGTAGATCACCACCTCGCCGTCCACCGTCGAGTAGGCGATCGTGGGAGCGGTGTGGCTCGCCGCCACGTGCTCGATCGGCGAGGAGGCGGGGGGCAGCGTCCGGGTGCCGCGAAGGCCGGTGAGGACCAGCGTCCGGCGATCTTCGTCGAGCAGGAGGAGGGCGGGGTCCTCCCGGCCGGGAATCCGCCCCACCCCCACGACCCGCGATCGGGAGAAGGGTGTGAGATCCCTTGCGCCCTCGCGGAAGAAGATCGTCCAGGTCCACTCGTCCCGCCGCACGGCGACGAGCCCGTACTGGGGATGGGCGAGGCCGCCGCCGCACCCGAAGAACGCCTCGTCCGCGCTGGTTCCCTCCAGGTCCCGGACCTCCGAGGGAGAGCCGCCGCCCGAAATGCAGATCCGGGCGGACCTCCCGGGCGAAGCGGGCTCGACCCAGGCGACATGGGCGGGGAAGGAGACCGCGGCCACGGTTCGGGGCGCCAGGCGCAGGAGCCACCGCTCGCCCCCGGCGTCCTGGAAGCGGAAGAGCCCTCCTTCGCCGTCCAGGACGAGGAGGCGCGACCGGACCTGGAGGAGCGGCCGGAGGCAGTCTCCAGGGACGGGCTGGAACCCGGCCGCGCGGGCGGGATCCTCGGGGAAGCTGATCTGGTAGAAGGCCGAGTCGTCCCTCTTGTGCGTCAGGTGGAGGACCACGCCGCCGTCGCGGGTCGTGACCACGGCGACGGCCCGGCCCGCGAGCCCCGCCGCCACCGCCGGGGCCCTCTGCCCGATGTCGTAGCGCCGCACCCGGCCCGGGACGGCCCGGGGGGAGTTCGGAACGGGGATGGCCAGGACCTCCCCCTCCCGCCCCCGGGCGAAAATTTTGGTGCCGTTGCCGGAGAAGACCAGGTTCGAGGCCGGCGCCGCTCCGGGGGCGACCCGACGGGGTACGGAGGCCTCGGCCCCGAACGGGTCGCGGAGCAGCCGGGCGCAGGTGGCGTCGTCCGGCAGGTCGAGGGCGACCTCTCCCGCCGGCAGGCCCGCGCGGCGTACGGCCACCTTCACGCGGCGGACCCGGGGGTCGAGGGCGTCCCAGATCTGGAGGAGGGAGGCGCTGCAGTCGAGCGGCGGCACGCCCGGGTGGTGCACGCCCACGATCCAGGCGTCGTCCAGCTCCTTCCACCCGCTCAGGCGGGTGGACCACGCCTCGATCTGGGAGTCGGTGGCCTCGAACGATGTCCGCGAGGCGAGCAGGCGGAGCACCGCCGCCGGAGTGACCTCGGTGAGGAGGGGGGAGGCGGGCTCCTGGAGGACCGCCCAGCCGAAGCGTGCTCCCGCGGCCTCGGCGCGGCGGGCGAGGACGATGAGCGCCGCGAGCTGGGCGATGCGGGGCGAGCCGAGCTGGCCCGGACCGGCGTCGAAGAGCGCCACGGAGATCCGGGTGCCGCCCGGCTCGGGGCGGGAGGTGCGGAGGAACGTGTGCTCGCCCGCGGCGGCCCGGCGTAGGAACTCCTCCGGCGCTTCCTCGGCAAGCAGCCACTCCGAGGGAAGGAGCCGCTCGTAGGGGCCGTGCCGGTCCAGGCCGTCGAATCCGTCCGGATCGCCCTCGCCGCTCGGCCGCCGCACCCGCAGGGGGCCGACCGCCAGGGAGAGGCGCTGGAGCACGGGCCCCAGGGACAGGGCGAGATCCCGGGGGAAGAGGGAGAGGTAGGGTCCCCAGGGAGCGAGCGGCTGGGGGAGATCCATCAACCCTCCAGTCCGATCCACCCGCCGAGCCGCGCTCCGCTCCACATCAGCAGCCGGACGCGGGTGATCGGCCACGCCGCCAGGGTCGAGGCGAGGAGCGGAGGATCGACGAGCACGGCGAGCGGAGGCGGCGCGTTCGGCACGCGGAGCGCCCGGGCGACCAGCGTTCGTTCGAGGAGAGGGAGGGGGACCGAGGGCTCGCGGGTCGTGGGAAGGAGGAGCGAGGGCGCCCGCGGGTCCCGGCCCAGGTAGGTGGCGCCGTCGGCCCAGGGGAGCTCCCGGGCCTCGCCCAGGACCAGGAGGAGATCCTCGCCGGCCACCCCGTGGAGCCGGGCCAGGGCTTCATCGTCCCTGGCGAGCAGGCGCTCGGCCACCGCGCGCGCAGCCTTCCCCCGTGCCGCCACTCCCACCGGATCGAGCGGCTCCGGCCGCGGTCGCCAAAGAACAGGGATCGGTTCGGGGCTCATACCGCGACAGCTACATCGGGATGGCAGTGAGCTCCCCCGTCACCTGGTCCTTCAGCGTCGCCACGATGCGGGACCGGACCTCCGCGAGATCGGTCGGCATGGCCTCCGGCGCGAACCCCGCGTCGATTTCCCGGACGATCCCCTCCAGCCGCAGCCGCCAGTCCTCCAGGTCTTCCGGCACGGCCGACAGAGCTTCCCGGCCGGCCGCGGCAATTCGCGCGGCCCGGGCGAGGGGACCCAGGGACGCCTCCTCGGCCGCCGCGGGCAGAGCCGCGTTCTCGGTCTGGGTCAGCACGTCGTGGAGGCACTCGCGGGCGATCGCCTGCTGCTCCCGGGTGGGCACGGCCAGGACCAGGGGCCAGAGATCGGCGTCCGTGGGCCGGGCCCTCCCGGCGAGGACGGCCGCCGCGGCCACCAGACGCTGCGAGCGCACCGCCCGGCGGTCCGAGAGAAGCACGCCAGCGCCCCGCAGGACCCGGATCGCGTGGGCGAGATGGGGGCGCACCCGGGAGAGGTCGGCCGCCTGGGCCGCCGTTGCCAGAATGTCGAAGGCCTTGACGCAGGCCGGCGGCGCCGCGTCCTCCGCCTGCGCGATCCTCCATCCCCCCTCCAGGAGCTCCTCCAGCCGCGGATCGGGGATGGGATCCACGAACGCCCGCACCAGGAAGCGGTCGGCGAAGGCAGCCAGGGACTCGTCCTCCGGCAGGGAGTTGGACGCCCCCACGCAGACCCGTAGCGGACAGCGCACGGTCGTGTGGCCGCGGCGGAAAGTGCGCTCGTTGAGGATGCCCAGGAGGGTGTTGAGGATCGCGGTGGAGCCCTCGAAAACCTCGTCGAGGAAGGCGAGCTCCGCCTCGGGGAGCATGCCGGCGGTCTCGGTCTCCACCACGCCCTCCTTCAGGCGCCGGAGGTCGATGGGGCCGAAGATCTCGGACGGCTCGGTGAAGCGGCCGAGGAGATATTCGAAGTAGCGCCCGCCCACGGCCCGGGAAACCCGGCGCACCGCCTCGCTCTTGGCCGTGCCCGGAGGGCCGATGACGAGAACGTGCTCGCCCGCCACGGCGGCCAGGGCCACCATCTCGAGGAGCGCATCGCGCTCCACGAGCCCCCGCCCCGCTTCGGCCAGGGCCTGGCGAAGCGAAGCCGCTGCGCTGGTCAGAGCCAGATCATCGATCATGGACACCACCCCGAAAGCCCCCTCCGGAACGGAGACCGCTCACCTTTCGTCTACCGGTTCCCTGGAAGCTCAGGTGCCCGGGAACCTTCAGCGAGACGCCGGAAATGTAGCGATGATTATATGCCCGAAGGGGCGTAAACGTTTCGCGAACCTTCGCGGAGACCGCCTCCGCCCCTCAAGCCCCGTCCAGACAATCCTTCCGGAGCGAGAACCGCTGCGGCAGCAGCTCCGACAGGCGCGCCTCCTGCCGTTCGCCCTGGGGATTGACCATCAGGATGGGGAGGTCGTCCGTGAACTCGGAGAGGGTCTGCCGGCACAGGCCGCAGGGACGGGAGGGGGGGCTCGTATCGGTGACAACGGCCACGGCCAGGGGCCGGCGCAGCCCGGCCGAGGCGGCGGCGGAGACGGCGTTGCGCTCGGCGCAGATCGAGAGGGCGGGGATGCAGTTCTCGACGTTGCCCGCGGCGTGGATCGAGCCGTCCTCCATCAGAATGGCGGCTCCGACAGGGAAGTTGCTGTAGGGCGCGTAGGCGTTGGCGCGGGCGGCCGCGGCAGCGGCGATCAGGGGTTCCCAATCCATGGCGCAGGACTGTAGCACCACCCGTCCCTTGCGCCAGCCCCCACCCGGAGGGGCGGGAACGGCAGGTCTCCCTCTATGATACGGTACCGCGCGCCGGATGCCTGTCCGGTTCGTTTTCCCTACATCATCCTTCAGGAGGAGCACGGGTTTGGCCAGGACATTCAATGACTTGACGCCGCCCGCGGATGGCCGTGAGATTGTCTGGCATGCCGCGGAAAACCGTTTGGAGATCCCGGACCGGCCGATCATCCCCTTCATCGAGGGGGACGGCACCGGACCGGACATCTGGAGGGCGACCCGCCGGGTGCTCGACGGCGCGGTGGAGAAGGTCTACGGCGGCTCCCGCTCCATCGCCTGGTTCGAAGTCCTCGCCGGAGAGAAGGCCTACAACCAGAAGGGGGAGTGGCTCCCCCAGGACACCCTGGACGCCATCCAGCACTACCGCGTCGCCATCAAGGGACCGCTGACGACCCCGGTCGGCGGCGGCATCCGGAGCTTGAACGTCACCCTGCGCCAGGTCCTCGACCTCTACGCCTGCGTGCGCCCGGTCCGCTACTACGCCGGGGTCCCCTCGCCGGTCAAGGAGCCGGAGAAGGTGGACATGATCATCTTTCGGGAGAACACGGAGGACGTCTACGCCGGCATCGAGTGGAAGGCGGGCTCGGAGGAGGCCCGAAAGGTGATCGAGTTCCTGGCGAGCCTCGGCAAGGCTGTGCGGCCGGACAGCGGCATCGGCATCAAGCCCGTGTCGGTTACTGGCAGCAAGCGCCTCGTCCGCAAGGCCCTCCAGTACGCCATCGCCACCCGCAGAAAGAGCGTCACCCTGGTCCACAAAGGCAACATCATGAAGTTCACCGAAGGAGCCTTCAAGGACTGGGGCTACGAGGTGGCGCGCGAGGAGTTCGGCCACGTGACGATCACCGAGGACGAGGTCTGGAGCCGGCACAACGGCAAGGCCCCCGAAGGCAAGATCGTCATCAAGGACCGCATCGCCGACTCGACCTTCCAGCAGGTTCTGCTGCGGCCGGACGAGTACGACATCCTGGCCACGACCAACCTGAACGGCGACTATCTCTCGGACGCCCTGGCCGCCCAGGTGGGCGGGCTCGGCATGGCTCCCGGCAGCAACGAGGGGGACGGCTTCGCGGTCTTCGAGGCCACCCACGGCACCGCCCCCAAGTACGCCAACCAGGACAAGGTCAACCCCGGGTCGCTCATCCTCTCCGGCGTGATGATGCTGCGCTGGCTCGGCTGGCGCGAGGCAGGCGACGCCATCGAGGCCGCGCTCGCCCGCACCATCGACCAGAAGCGGGTGACTTACGACCTCGAACGGCAGATGGAGGGGGCGACCCTCCTCAAGACGTCGGAATTCGCCTCCGCCATCCTCGAGAACATCTAAACCTGACGGATTCGAGGGAGATCCTCATGCGATACAAAGTCACCGTGGTGGGCGCCGGCAACGTGGGCGCCACCTGCGCGCAGCTCGTGGCCCAGGCCGACCTGGCGGACGTGGTCATGGTGGACGTGGCCGCTGACCTCGCCACCGGCAAGGCCCTGGACATGATGGAGTCCGCCCCGGTCCTGGGCTTCAACGCCCGGATCACCGGCGGCGGCAGCTACGAGCCCACCGCCGGCTCCCAGGTCTGCGTGGTCACCGCCGGCCTCGCCCGCAAGCCCGGCATGAGCCGGGACGACCTCCTGGCCAAGAACACCGAGATCGTCTCCGAGGTGGTCCGCCAGCTCGTGAAGTATTCGCCCGAGACGATCCTCATCATCGTCACCAACCCCCTGGACGCCATGTGCGAGGTGGCCCGCCGGATCTCGGGCTTCCCCCGGGAGCGGGTCTTCGGCATGGCGGGAGTCCTCGACGCCGCCCGCATGCGCTGGTTCATCGCCGAGAGGCTGAACGTCTCGGTCGAGGACGTGGACGCCTTTGTCCTCGGCGGCCACGGCGACACCATGGTGCCCCTGCCGCGCTTCTCGACCGTCAACGGCATCCCCCTGCCGCAGCTCCTGGACGCCAAGACCATCGAGGAGATCAACGACCGCACCCGCAACGGCGGCATCGAGATCGTCAACTACTACAAGACCGGCTCGGCCTACTACGCGCCGGGGGCCTCCTCCTACGAGATGGTGGCGGCGATCCTCAAGGACAAGAAGAAGATCCTCCCCTGCGCCGTCCTCCTTCAGGGCGAGTATGGCTACAAGGACCTCTTCATCGGCGTGCCGTGCGTCCTCGGCCGTGGCGGCATGGAGAAGGTCGTCGAGCTGTCGCTGACGGTCGAGGAGAAGGCCATGCTCGACAAGTCGGCCCAGGCCGTGCGGGGGCTGGTCGAAGCGCTGCCGAAGTGAGGGCCGGCCCCCGCCCGGGGGCCTCACCCCGACCCTCTCTCCCATCGTCCCCATCCGCGCTGACCTCGCCTCGGAGGGGCGCCACATCCAACGCCGAAAAGGTCTTTTCGGGTCTCGAACCAGGCTGGTTCGTGTCCTTGAGAGGTGGGTTCTTGCCACAACCAGCTTGGTTATTTCCGTGGAGAGGTGGGTTCGCGCCGTGGAGAGATGGATTTTTCCCATGGAGAGGTGGGTTCACGCCGTGGAGAGGTGGGTTTTTTCCATGGAGAGGTTGGTTCGCGCCATGGAGAGGTTGGTTCGCGCCATGGAGAGGTGGGTTCGTTCCACGGAGAGGTGGATTCGCGCCGTGGCGAGGTTGGTTTTTTCCGTGGAGAGGCTGGTTTGTGCCACGAACCTGGTTTTATCCGTTGGAAGGTGAGAAACCCTGTCATTGGATGTCGTTGCCGAGCATCCTGATGCCAGGAGATCGTTGATCTCGCCATGGCGGGGAACAGGCTGGGAGATCCCCGTCGTGGGATTGCGATACCAATCGTGCTTGGCCCCGTGGCGGATCAGCACGCAGCCGAGCCCTTCGATTTTCTTGAGAAGATCGACTCGCTTCACGAAAACACCAGCTCGCCGACCCTGCGGATCCCTGGATCTCACCGCTGGTGATGTCTCGATACAGATCCCTGAGGTGCTCCTGGAGGTCCTCCAGGGTCTCACCCTGCGTCCAGTAGTCCGGATACTCTTGCAGGTATCCGATCCATCCCCCCTCGTCTTCCCAGTAGACGATGTTGAGGGGTTTGAGGCGCTTGCGGTAGTCCCAATCTGGGACTAGAATCGGGCGATGCGTGTGATCGCGCTCTCGACGCTCAAAGCGTTCTTGGAAGCGAACCCGAGTTGCGCAGACGCGAGGGAGCCCGTTCTGGCCTGGTATCGGCATGCTTTGAGAGCGGACTGGGCATCGCCGGCCGAGGTGAAGGCCGACTTCGGCCAGGCGAGCATCCTCAAAGACGGCCGGGTGGTCTTCAACATTGCTGGAAACAAGTACCGGCTGGTCGTCTGGGTCAACTATCCCTATCGAGTGGTGTACATCCGCTTCTTCGGTACCCACTCTCAGTACGACCAGATCGATGCGCAGACGATTTGAAGGAACGCCGCGAAGGAGGAAGCCAATGGAGATCAAGCCGATCAAGACCGATGAGGATTATCGAGCGACCCTCCGGGAAATCGAGTCGCTGATGGGGGCCGAAGCCGGCTCGCCGGAGGGTGAGCGCCTCGACGTCTTGGTCACGTTGCTCTCGGCCTATGAACAGAAGCATTTCCCGCTGGATCTTCCCGATCCGGTGGAGGCCATCAAGTTCGTGATGGACCAGCGCGGGCTCACAGTGAAGGATCTCGAACCGATGATTGGCCGCCCCAACCGCGTCTACGAGGTGCTCAACCACAAACGACCGCTGACCCTCAAGATGATCTGGAAGCTCCACACGGAGCTCGGCATCCCGGCGGAAAGCTTGATCAAGCAGCCTGAAGAGATCCGGGCCGCCTGAGCCTCGCGGCGACGGCGCGGTTTTACCCTGAAAATCCACCATCCCCTGGCGGATTTTCAGGATAAATAACCCGTCGTGGTCGGGGTTTACGGACGCGACACGCTGTCGCTCGGCAGCGGCGGCGTGCTGGCGGGCGGCACGCGGTGCCGGGTCGCCTGCTCGTAGGCGTAGGCCAGACCGATCAGGGCCGGCTCGGAGAAGGCCGGACCGGTGAACGTCACCCCGGACGGGAAGGGATTCGCGATGGGCGGGGTGGCCGGCAGGAAGCCGCCGGGCACGGTAATGCTCGGGTAGCCGGCTTTCGCGGGGACGGCGGCGAAGAAGTTCGCCGCGGCGAGGATGGCGTCGAAGTCGTCCGCGGTGCCCTTGAGGCCGTCGGCGCCATTGTAGACGGCGTCCAGCGCGCCGCGCGACAGGGCGCGATCCAGGAGCAGGTCGGCCTCGTAGCGCAGCGTGTCCGCGCTGCCGGGGGAGGTGTCGAGCTGCTCGGCGGCCTCGAAGATCGCCTGGCCGTATTTCATCGGCGGATTGAAGGTGGCGTTGAAGGCGATGATCTCGGCGAGGGTCTGGTTGGGGGCGCCGGGGGTCGCCGCGAGATAGGCGTTCAGGTCCCGCTTCTGGCCGTAAAGGAGGACGGTGGAGCAGCCCGCGGGCGGGGGGTAGGTCACGCAGACGCCGAGCTGCGGGGGGAACGGTGCCGGCAGGAATTCGACGATGGCACCCTCGGCGCGCAGGACGTCGATCGCCGCGTTCATCTGGTCGAGCCGGCTCGCCGGGATGGGCGTCACCACGGCGATGCGGGCTCCCTTGAGAGCCTTCTTGTCCAGGAACTGCGTGTAGTCATTGAAACAGTTGCCGGGGGTGAGGCACGCGGCCGTGGCCGGGTCCGCGGGATCGTGCCCGGCGAGGACGCCGAGGAGGATGGCCGCGTCGGTGACGGTCCGCGCGATCGGGCCGGCGGTGTCCTGGTCCGCCGTGATCGGGATGATGCCGTCGCGGCTGACCAGCCCCACGGTGGGCTTGATGCCGACCACGCCGTTGGCGCTCGCCGGGCTGAGGATCGACCCGGAGGTCTCCGTGCCGACCGCCACCGTGACGAGGTTGGCGTTTACGCCGATGCCGGAGCCCGAGCTCGAGCCGCCCGTCTGGAGCACCGGACGGCCGTCGCCGCCCGGCAGCTCGCGCGGGTCGTAGGGATTGAACCCGTAGCCGCCGAGCGAGCTGTAGCCGGTCGGCATGCCGAGCGCGATGAAGTTCGCGAACTCGGTGAGGGTGGCCTTGCCCAGGATGATCGCGCCTGCCTCGCGCAGCTTCCGTGCGATGAAGGCGTCATCGGGCGGAATGGAGCCGGCGAGGGCGACCGACCCCGCGGTGGTCGGCATGTCTGCGGTGTCGATGTTGTCCTTGAGCAGGACGGGGATGCCGTAGAGCGGGCTCCGCGAACGTCCCGGATGGCGTTGCGCGTCGAGCTCCCGCGCCTGCGCTTCGGCGTCCGGGTTCACGAACAGGAAGGCGTTCACGCCCGGCCCCGCGTCGTCGTACGCCTCGATGCGCGCGAGGTACATGCGCACCAGGTCCTCGGACGAGATGAGCCCCGTCTGCATGGCGTGCTGCAACTGCGACACGGTGGCTTCGACGAGTTGAAGCCGCGCTGTGCCGGCGCCGCCCTCCTCTGCGCTGACCGGTTGCCCAAAGAACGAGAACGCGAGCACCGCGATCCCCAACAGCATGACCGTGGTCCGTTTCATGAGTGTGCCTCCGGGTCTGTGATTCGAGTTTGCGAAGGTAGTCCTACAAAATCTACGGTGCGGAGGTCACCGGGTTACGGGACAAGAGGTTCGGGCCGAACGTCAAAAGCGTCGAAACCCGAGCTCTCGAGGGCAGAGCTCTCCCCGGGCGCCTTTTAAGGAGGGGGCGGAGCAGGGGAGTGCGGACGCTCACCGGGCTCCAGGAGAGGGCGCACGGTGGGAGGCGCCGACGGGACCTGCGGGGAGGGAGAGCCCGGCACCACCCACGCGTCGGCAGGGATCGATTCCAGCTTCCAGCGGAGCATGATCTCTCTGGGCCCGGCCCGGCTGGTACGGCCCGCCGCGTCCAAGGTCCAGAGGATTTCAACGCTTCCCGACGACGCGGCCGGGGCGCTCTCGAAGACCGTGGTGAACTCGGTAGGCCGGAGACGGCCGCGGAAACCGGTTCCGCCACGGGCTGCGGCGGTCTTGAAGGAGACGCGGTGCCCGGTCCCGCGCTCCAGTCCCTCGATCCGGACCCCGATCCGCAGCTTTCGGCCGGGCTGGAGCAGGGCGTGCCGGAAGCTCAACAGGCTCGGGCCTGCGGTGCAGTCGCGGAGCACGTCCGTGATCTGGAAGATCACGCTGTCCGGCAGGTCGAGGTCCACCTGCTCCTGGAATCCCGCCGGCGCGGCGGGCCGACCGCCGACGGCTCCGGCGAGCAGGAAGGCGAGGATCGCCGCGCGAGGCAGCCGTCCGATCACGGAGCCCCTCCCTGGAAGATGACGGGCCGCTCTTCTGGGCGCAGGCGCAGCTCGAGACCGTCCAGCGAGCGCCCGGGCGGCAGCCCCATGGTGATGAGCTGCGGGCCCGCGACGGCCAGCCCGCGCGGGAGCCGGCCGACGTCGATCCGCAGCTCATGGGTGCCCGGTTCCAGGTTGTAGAAGCCAAAGGAGCCGTCCGCTCCGCTCGCCGTGGCCCGGCCGTCGAGCAGGAGGACGACTCCCGACACCTCCTCGCCCGGACCGCGCCGGCCGTCGCCGTCGCGATCCACGTAGACAGATCCGCGGACCTCGCCGAGAGGGACGAGAGGCAGCTCGACCTCCACGGCACCCCGTCCCGCCACCTCCACAGCCCGGCGCCCGCCGCCGGGCTCGTACCCCGCGGGCAGGGACTCCTCGGCAACCGAGATCTCATATCGACCCCGGGGGACGTGGCGAAAGGCAAAGCGGCCCACGTCGTCGGTCAGCGTCCGCCAGGGGCCGAGCTGGACCGGGGTTCCTGCCGGCAGCGGACCGAGCGGGCTGGCGATCCGCCCCTCGACACTCTCGCCGCCGGCCGGCGTCTCGACCTCCCAGGTCCGGCGAACGGTCAGCTTGAAGCGGGCCTCGTCCTCCAACGGACCGCCAGAAGGAGGAAGCGATTGGAAGGACGGCACGTCCCCGTATTCAGCCTGGAGCGAGAGGCCGGGGAGCAGCTCATGCTCGACCCGGAGCCGGTAGAGATTGCTTCCGACGCTTCCGTCCGTAGCGTGCAGGTGCAGCGCCGTCCTTCGGCCCAGGATCCAGGAGGTCTGCAGCTGGCCCCAGAGCGCCGGGTCGCCGGACCCGGTGCGATGACCCGCGAGCTGCACGTTGAGCAGCAGACGGGAGCGGGCGCGCCAGGAGGCCGCGAGGACGACCTCGTCCTGCTCCCAGAGCACGGGACGCTCCAGCACCCCGCGGAAGACGCTCTCCCGTCTGTGATAGCGGGCACGCAGGTCGACCGGGCCGGCCGGCAGCACCAGGACCGCCGCACCGGACCGGGTGCTCCCGAAAGCCGTCTCGACCTGTCCGGCCTCGAAGATCAGGTCGGCCTCCCTCCGGAGGGGGAGCCACAGCGAGAGGGTGCGGCTCTCGATGCTCCCGTTGCCCTCACGGGTCCGGGAGAGGCTCCCCTGGAGAATGAGGCCGGGCGCCGGCTCGAAGGAACCCGAAAACCCGGCCCCGTCACCGGACCGGGAGGAGGTGTCGCGGAAATAGGCGAACAGACCCAGCCGGTCCGTCTGCAGGCGGGACTGCGCAAGCCAGGAGCCGTCCGAGGCGATCTCTCCCCCCACGCGGATCCCGCCGCCCAGCCCCCGCTCGTCGGAGACGGCCAGCACCGGATCTTCGAAGCCGGCCGGGAGGTCCTCCAGGTAGAGGGAGAACGCCGTCACCTCGCCATCCGCTCCGCTCCGGTCCCGGAGCAATCGCAGCCCTTGGGCGGAGCCCCGCAGCTCGCTGAACACATCCCCGGCTTCGAGGCCCCAGCCCCGGTCGCGGTCGCTCAGCAGGGCGTGCCCGCTGGCCAGCTCGAAACCACGGGGGCCCGAGGTCAGCAGGCCCGAGATCCCGGTCTCGATCCCCCGGACCGAGCCCGTTGCCGTCAGCTCGCTTCCCCAGTCTCTCCCCTGGACGTAGCCGATCCCCACGCCGAGGCGCAGCGTTTCATGGCCCGGGGGCAACAGCGGCCGGAAGGCGCCCGCGCCGGAGGTGCCGGGTCGATCCTCTGGCAGGATGGGGGGCTTGGCCAGGGTGAAGCTCTCCCAGCCGGAATTGAGAGTCCCGGTGCGGACCGGGTGAGATCCCTCGTCGAGCGATGCCGTCCGGGACTCCGCGTCGATGGTCAGCCGAAGCCCGCCGAGCTCGGCCACCGCCTCCACCGGCAGCCGTGCCGAGCGGCCCTCGAGGCGGATCGGCCGGCGGAGGGCCAGGGTCCGGCCCGGCGCCTCCAGCAGCGGACTGCCCGGGTTGCCGCGCCACTCAACCCCCTCGGGATCCCGGACGGAGAGAGCCCCTTCCCGGGTGCGCACGGTGAGGCGCAGGATGGGAGCGAGCGCCGCCAGATCCACCAGCAGGACCCCGCCAGAGACGACCGGAGCGGCCGTCCGGGTGAGGTCGGCCCCGCGCACGAGAACCCGCCAGCCGCCGCTGTCGGCCGGCAGGGGTGCGGCAAGGAGCAGGAATCCGGGAAGCGCGACGACTGCCCTAGCGGCCCGGAGCCATCCGGCGGTGCTCATTACTGATCTCGAGCAGCTTCTGGACGCCGATGTAGTGGTCCAGGCCGGCGTCCAGGATGACCCGAACCATGTAGCGGCCGGAGGGGAGGGTCGAGACGTCCGGCAGACGCGCGGTGAGGATCCGCGAGGCGACCGGCTCCGTCAGGACCGTGGCTCGCGGCACCACCGCCGTCGCCACCAGCGCGGAGCCGCCCGGCTCGATGAACTCCACACGGCCCTCCACGCCCAGCGGCCCGTTCCCCGCGTTGCGCACCCTGACCTTCAATTCCCCCCCGGCGACACCCACGTCGGAGATCTCGACCTCTCGCCGGACCGGCTCGACGGAGACGAAGATCCCCACCGAGATCGAGGAGAGGAACCGGACCTCCACGCCCTGGGGCACGGCGAGGGGGTCCGGCAGCTCATCCACCGAAAGGACACACCAGTAGCCGCCGGGCGCAAGTCCCCTGGGAACCGAGGCGGTGATCCGGACGCTCAGCGTGCCGCCCGGATCCACCGCTGCCTCGACCGGGTTCAGCTCGATCCAAGGCCCGCAGGAGCGCGACAGCGTCCCCGGCGGGCGGTAGAAGGACTGAGAGCCGTCCTCGCTTTGCCACCAGTCCTCGATCCGGGAACGGAAGTGGACCTTCTCCTGGCCCGGCGCGAGGTGGAGCTGGAAGTTGCGGGTCACGACTTCGCCGGCGCGAGCCTCGATCTTGATCGAATCGAGGTTTGCCGTGAACTGGATCGCCCCGGCGCCGATCGGCGCGAGCGCGAGCCCGGCAAGCCCCAAGGTGAAAGCGACACGTCTCCTCATGGACAGCTCCCTAGGTGCCGATGCTCTCGAATTTCCAGGTGACCGACAGGGTGTGGTTGCCAGATCGCTTGACGCTGGTCTTGGCTCCCAGAGTGAAGACCAGACCCGTCGTGTTGCAACTCGCGGCGTCCGCCGTGCAGGTCGCGACTTCGTTGAAAGCGCTGTCGCTCAGGGTTCCGGCGGCGCCGGTCGCATTCGTCCAGGTGGCCGCGTTCCAGGTGACGTCTCCCGCCGACCAGGTCGTCGCGCCGGCGATCGGCGGCGTGAACGACGCGGCACTGGCCTGGAGCGAAATCTTGAGCTGCTTGGTGGCCGTCGCGAGCACGATGTTGTTGACCGTCACCGTGGCAGAGCTCGCCGGCGTGCTGCTGCCCACGTTGGTCACGTTGAAGGTGACGCCCGCAGGGACTGTGACCTGCGCCTGCTCGTTGACGTTCGCAGTCAGCGTCGTCGTCTGGGTTGTGTCAGGCAGGGAGACCGTCGTCTGTGCGTGGGCGGTGCCCGTGGCCGCGGCCAGAGACATCGCGGCGACGAAAAGGATCCTTTTCTCGAACATGCAAACTCCTCCTTTGATTTCAACCGTTGCACATCGGCAGAAGCACGTGTCATACCAACTGCTGAAGTTCGCCCCAGTGCTTAGGAATGAGGAGCTTGTCCTCTCTCCCCCTCCTTCCGGGGCGTCCGGTGTCTGGACGAATGTCTGGACGAACTGGCTCGACCGGAGCTGTCCCGGGGCAGCATTCAGGCGCGTGCACCTTCCGCAGCCGTATTTGATCAGGCGGTGATACCATCTCCCACCGGGAAACCCTCCCCTCAGGTGTCCCGTACCTATTTGCCGATGCGGAACGCACGCTCCCTCGCCCTCTGGCTGCTGACGGGTGCCGCTGGCCTCGTGCTGCTCGTCTGGGCCTATCCTCAGGCCTTCCCCTTTCTGCCACCCGACTGGGGGGTCAATCGGCGGGAGGCGACCGCCGTCGCTCTCGAGCGGTTCCGGGCCCTGGGACCCGCTGTCGAGGAGCCGTACGTCGTCAGCCGCATGGACACCGATCCTCTGCTGGAGCGCCGCCTCCAGTTGTCCAGCGCGGAACAGGGGGACAGAAAGGACCTCACCCGGAGCCGTCTGGCGCCGTGGGTGCTCCAGTGGCAGGTGACGGTCTACAAGCCGGGCGCCCTGTCGACCGAATGGACCTACCGCGCCTGGATTGCGCCAGACGGCCAGGTCACGGGACTGCGTCTCCGCGTCCCTCCCGAGGATGCTGGGGAGGAGATCGATCCCGCCCAGGCCCGGGCCCGGGCCGACGCCTTCCTCCGGGAGCAGGGGTACGATCTGTCCCAGTTCCAGGAGCCCCCGGTCCGGAGGACGGAGCTCAACGCGCGCACCGACCTGACTCTGCGCTACCGCTACCGGGAGCAGGCCCTGGGCGAGTCCATTCCCTACGGCATCGCCGTCAACTTCGCGGGCAGGCGCCTGACGGGCTTCAATTCCTGGTTCGAAGATCCCCAGGACGAGGTCCTCCAGCAGTCGCTCCAGGCGACCAGCCTGATGGGCAACACCCGCATCCTGCTCCCGTTCGTGCTGATCGCCCTGGCCGCCTACCCGTTCCTCCGCCGGTACCACGAGGGGGAGGTCGGGGTGAAGCGGGCCTCTCAGGTCTTCCTTCTTATCTTCCTGGGATGGGCCCTCGTCATCGCCCTCGGGGCCAAGGCCTCGACCGAGGGGCAGGTCTGGGGCGGGCTGAGCCGGCAGCAGGTGACCTGGGCGTGGGGAATCCAGATCATCATCCTCTTGAGCTCGGCCATGGCGCTCGCCGCCTTCCTCGGCTGGGCCGTGGGAGAAGTGCTGTGCCGGGAGCGCTGGGGGCAGAAGCTGGCCGCCTTCGACGCCCTGTTCCAACGGGAGTGGAGCAACGCCACGGTGGCGCGCTCGTCGCTGCGCGGGATCGCGGCCGGTCTCGGGATGACCGGCCTGTTCGTCGCCGGGCTCGTCTCCCTGCGCCCGCTGGGAGCCGCCCCTCTCGTGAGCTTCCTGTTCGGACCCTGGTGGGAGAGCTCGCCCTGGCCGGGGCTCACGCTCCTCTTCTTCTGCCTGGGCTTCACGGTCGTGGCGGAGTTCTTCAGCCGCCTCATCCTGATACCCCTCGCCATCCGCCGGCTCGGCCTGTGGGGGGGCGGTCTTGCCGCCGCTGCGATCGCCGGCCTCCTCTTCTGGCCTCCCGTGACCGTCCTCCCCACACGGTGGGAGCTCGCGTTCGGTCTTATCGCCGCCGCGATCTTCGTCTTCCTGTTCCTGCGCTACGACCTCCTCACGTCGCTGCTCGCGGGCCTCACCAGCTCCGTCCTGTGGCCGGCGATGCCGTTCCTCCTCGCGCAGGACGGTTTCCTGCGCTTCCAGGGAATCCTCCCCCTGGCCCTGCTGGCGGCCCCGCTGATCGTCAGTCTCCGATATCTGGGAAGCGACAAGGAGTTCGTCTATCGCTACGAGGACATTCCCCCTCACGTGCGCCGCATCGCCGAGCGCGAGCGCCAGAGGGTGGAGCTGGAGACGGCGCGGCGCATCCAGAGCTCCATCCTCCCCGAGCTTCCTCCCCGGATCGCGGGGGTGGATATCGCGCATGCCTATCTGCCGGCGTCGGAGGTGGGGGGCGACTTCTACGACGTGCTGGCGCTGGAGGACGGCCGCCTCGCCGTGGCGGTGGGGGACGTGGCCGGGCACGGCGTCTCCTCCGGACTCGTCATGTCCATGGCCAAATCGGCCCTCGCGGTCCAGGTGACCTTCGATCCGGACGTCTCGGCCGTCTTCCGGACCCTCAACCGCACCATCTACCAGACCGCCCGCAAGCGCCTGCTCGCGACCCTTTGCTATGCGGTGCTCGATCCCCGCCGGCTGGAGCTCCTCTATGCGAGCGCCGGGCATCTCTACCCATACCGCATCACGGCCGGCGGCAAGGTCATGCCGCTCGAGTCCGTGGCCTATCCGCTCGGGGTCCGGGGGGAGATCAACATCCTGCCGAAGGAGGTCCACCTCGCGCCGGGCGACACCCTCTTCCTCTTGAGCGACGGCGTGGTCGAGGCGCGGGCGGAAGGGAGCGAGGATCTCTTCGGCTTCGAACGCCTGGAGGCCAGCCTCACCCGCTACGCCAGCCGCAGCGTCGAGGGATTGCGCGACGGCGTCCTCGCCGACGTGGCCCACTTCACCGGCTCGGTGCCCCGCGAAGACGACCAGACGATCCTGGTGCTGCGTCTGCCATAGACTCCAGATCCCCGATCGATTTCTGTTCCGGGGAGGCTCCGGTGCTGTCTCAACCGGAGATGAGCGAGCATGGACCTGGATCTCCTGAGCGACGAAGAGCTGATCGAGCGTGCCCGCCGCGAGCCGGGCTCGGCCGCCGACGCAGCCCTGTCCGACCTCTATCGCCGCTACCAGCCCAAGGTGGCCGCGTGGTGCCTGCGCCTGGCGTCCGACCGGCAGGAGGCGGCGGACCTCGCTCAGGAGGTCTTCCTGCGGGTCCACGAGCGGCTCGCCACCTTCCGGGGAGAGAGCCGGTTCTCGACCTGGCTCTACACGGTGACCCGGAGCGTGGCGATCAACCGTGGCATCGCCGCGCGGCGACGGCAGACAGAGGCGCTGGAGGACGAGGGAGTGCCCGAGCCCGTGGAGCCCTCGCCCGGCGCGGACCGGGAGGTGGAGAGGGGGGAGATCCTGGCTGCCTTCCGGGAGGCCATGGGTCGGGATCTGGAGCCTCTGGAAGCGAAGGTGCTCTACCTCCACTACGTGGACGGCGTGCCTCTCGCGGCGCTCACGGATCTCCTGAAGCTCACGAACAAATCGGGTGCCAAGGCCTATATCGTCAGCGGGAAGCGGAAGCTCGAGCGGCGTTTCGGCCGTTGGCTCGTCCGTCAGTCCGCCGGAGGAGCTCTGCGATGACGAAGACCCTGGAGGAGTGGCTCCGGGACGCCTATACCGGCGAAGAGGCAGGCTGCCCGCCGCCCGAAGCCTTCCTGGAGGCCGAGGCCGGGGACCTTTCCCCCGAGGAGAGCCGGGCCTTGGAAGAGCACGCCGACCGCTGTCCGGCCTGTGCCGCGGAACGGGAGCTCGCCCGGCTCTTCGACGCCGCACCCGAGGAGGCCGGCGTCCGCTCCGAGGACGTAGGCTTTGTCGTCTCCCGGCTGGAGGAGGCCTCGCCCGTCCGCCGCGCGGAGCCGGCGCCCCGGGTGGTGCCGTTCCCCGGCCCGCGCTGCCGCAACCTGCAGCCGCTCTTCCGCTTTGCAGCTGCCGCCGTCCTGATCCTGGCCGCCGGCCTGGCCTTCTTCACCCTGAACGCGCCCGAGCCGTCGCTCCCGGCTCCCGAAGAGGGAGTCGTGCGGGGGACCGGGGTCGAGGCCCTCGCGCCGGTAGGGGAGGTGGAAGAGATCCCGGCGGAGCTGCGTTGGACCCCTCAGGAGGGGGCCCGGACCTACCGGGTCCGGCTCCTTGCCGTGGACGACACTGTGCTGTGGGACGAGACGGTGACCGCTCCGCCTGCCCGCCTTCCCGGCGAAGTGGCCGGCCGGCTCCACCGCGCGGTGGTTTATCGATGGACCGTCGAGGCTCTGGACGCGAGCGGAGCGCGGCTCGCGACATCCGGGCCCGTCGAGTTCCGGGTGCGCCCGGGGCTGTAATCGTTCTGTAATCCGGGGCCACATAGACTCGATTCGGAGGTGTTGCAATGACCAGAGCGCCACGCTTCTCGTCCCGTTCCGTCCTCGCCGCGCTGGTCACCCTGGCGCTCGGCCTTGCCGGAGTCCCTGACGCCGACGCACGCCGGGGCCGGGGAGGCGACGACGACAATCGAGGAGGAGGTGGTGGCGACCGCGAGCTCAAGCTGCGGGTCAACGACGCCATCGGCGCACCCGGGGGCACGGTCGCCGTGGTCCTGCGCACCTACGCCGCCCGGCCGATCCGGCAGGGGCGGATCTCGTTGCGGGTCCGCAAGCGCGTCGGCCCGGCCAAGGCCGCGCTCACGGTGGCGGCCCTGACCGAGCCGGTTCGCCCCGTCACCTTCCTCGGCGTTACCGTTTACAGCCAGCGCCGGGACGCGAAGAGTCAGTCCACCCAGGCCGGGGCTGCGGACAGCCAGGCCGTGCAGGTGGATTTCTCCTCCCCCTCGGGCACGGTCAACGCCTCGGACGGTCCCCTCGCCGTGTTCCGCTTCCGCCTTTCCTCCGCGGTGAGCCCGGGGCAGGAGTACCTCCTGGAGATCGACCCGTCCGTCACCTCCCTGGTGGACGGCAGGGGCCGGCCGATCGCGATCGAGCCCATTGCCGCCGTCCTCACGGTCCGCGGGCCGTCCGAGCCCCTGGCCGTGGAGGCCGAGGGGGACGAGGTGGAGCCCGGGGAAATGGCGGAGCTGGGCTTTTCCACCTTCGAGCCCTTCGCGGTTTCCGGCGGGCAGTTGACGCTGCGCTACAACGCTACGGTCGCGGCAGGCCCGCCGTCTGTCGCCATGGACCCGCGGTACGGCCGGGCGAATTTCACTGTCGACACCTCCCGTCCGGGTATCCTCATCGTGAAGTTCCAGTCTCCGGACCGGACGCTCAACACCGTCCCCGGCGACATCATCGCCGTGAGCCTGCCCACCCGGGCGTCGGCTCCCATCGGGATGGAGACGCCCGTCTCGATGGACCCCGCGGGGACGTACCTGCTGAGCAAGAAGGGACGGAAGCTGAAGCTCAAGATGGAGGATGGGACGCTGGCGTTCGAGTGAGGCGCGCCCACCAGAGGAGCGCCACCGCCATCCCCAGTCCTCCCAGAGCCCACCCCGCCGCCCAAACCCCCCGGCGGGGTGCCACCGGCTCCGCATCTCCGACCAGTACATAGCCTGCCCAGAGCGTGGGCCGCTTCCATCGCGGATCGGCCCGCACCCGGAGCTTCGCCCGGCGCAGGGCCTCGTCCGGGGGGAGCCCCTTCGCGAGTTGGGCATAGAGCTGCTCCATGAAAGCGGCGGTCGCGGTGTCCCCCACGTCCCAGAGCGTCGCCACGACCGCCGAGGAGCCGCCTGCGAGGAACGAGCCGGTCAGGGAGGCGAGGGCGCGGCCGTCCTCCCCTCCGGAGCCCAGGGCAGTGCGGCAGGCCGCCAGGACGGCGAGCCCGGTCCGGCCGTGGAGCTCCGCAATCTCGCGGGGGCGGAGAAGGCCGTCGTCCTCGCCGGCAGAGGAGAGGAGGATGGCGGCTCCTCCGCCCAGCCCCTCGTCCACCACCGTGTGGGTGGCGAAGTGGACCACCCTCGCTCCGGACGCCATGGCTTTCCGAAACGCTTGCTCGGTCGAATTTCCTCCGGTGAAGAGCCTGTACCGGCCACCCAGGAGCCCCGCG
>DASQEB010000433.1:0-9816 GCA_035633875.1 Thermoanaerobaculia bacterium | reverse complement strand
GGGACCTGGACGACCACCACCGCCCCCAGCAGAACCCCGAGGCTCGTGAGCAGGGTCTGCTCCCAGAGCACCTGCCGGTGGACCGCCGCGCGGGAGGCTCCCGCCGCCCGCCGCAGCCCCAGCTCGCGCGTACGCTGGAGCAGATTCTGCCACAGCACCCCGAACAGACCGAGCGCCACCATGAGCAGGAGGAAAAAGGCGACGATCCCTCCGGCCACCAGAGGTGCCAGCAGCTCTTGGAAGGCGGACCGGCGAACGTCGGTGAGCGGCTGGACCCGGAACGACCACTCGGGAGCGACTCCCTGGAGGAGCGTCGTCAGCTCTTCCTCGAAGGCGGCCGGCGTCCCCGGCCGGACCCGCACCAGGATCGACCGCGGCTGGAACCAGGACGGCTCGTTCAACCGCAGGAATTGGAACATGAAATTACTCTGGGCCGAGAGCTCCCCGCCCTTGCGGAACTCGCGGACCACCCCCACGATCCGGTTCGGTTTTTCTGAACGCCCCGGCTCTCCGAGCTGGCGCCCGATCGGGTTCTCGTCGCCGTACAGCGCGCGGGCGAGATCCTGGTCGATGATGGTGGGGTTCCAGGAGAGTGCCTCATCCGCCTTTTCGAACCAGCGCCCCGCCACGAGCTCGAGCCCCAGTACCTCGGCGAAGTTCTCGGTGACGACATTCGCCTCCATCTCGACCTGCCTGCCGTCGATCTCCTGATTGCTCGTCCAGCCGCCCTGCTCATAGGGGCTGATCATCGCCCCGGCCGCGACCTCGACGGGCTCCAGCGCTTCGACCTCGTCGAGCAGCCGCTTGAAGGTCTTCAGTCTCGCGACGATTGTAGCCTCGTCGTCCTCGTTGGCTGCCTTCATATCCACCGAGATCGTCCAGACGTTCTGGTAGGAGAACCCCAGGGGGCGCCGGTAGTTGTCCCAGAAGTAGATCCCCAGGGTCGCCACCAGGAACACCACCAGAAAAGAAAAGAAGATCTCCAGGATGATCAGGGCGTTCGTGCGCTTGCGGTTCCAGACCAGCTTGAAGAGATGACGCGTCATACCGACCTCCCGCGGAGAGCTTGGACGGGGTGGAGCTTCGACATCCGCCAGGCCGGATAGACCCCGGAGAGGACGCCGAAGAAGAGGGCCATGGCCAGGCCGTAGCCGAAGATCCGGTAATTCAAAGCGAGCCGGGCGTAGGGGAGGAGACCGCTCGCGTTCAGGGCCTCGAGCACCAGGCCGGCGAGGATGAGCCCGGCCACGGCTCCAAGCAGAGTGAGCACCAGGTTCTCGACGACGAACTGTCCCACGAGCGTCCGCGACGAGGCTCCGAAAGCCTTGCGGACGCCGATCTCGGAGGCACGGTCCAGGATCCGGCTCAGGTTGATGTTGACCAGGTTGAGGGTCGGGAGCAGCATGAACAGCAGCATCAGGAGGAACAGCACCGCCCGGACCTTTCCGGTCTGGATCTCGCTCGTGTCGCCGGGGTTGAACTGGCGGATGGCGCCCTCGAACAGCGTGTCGGCGCCGGCGTGCAGGGTCTGGAATGTCTTGGGATCCGGGAGGTGGCGCTCGGCCTCGCGCAGGCGCGCCTGGAACTCCGCCTTGATCGCCGGCAGATCGGCACGATCGCGGGCGAGGATCAGCGCGATGAACCCGTTCATCCACTGCTCCTTGTAATTGCTCGATTTGGAGGAGCTGATCGGCACCCAGACATCCGCGGACGACGAGAAGCGCAGGAGCGGCACGTCGCGCACGACCCCCACCACCCGGAAGCGCTGGCCGTCCACCTCGATGGTCCGGCCCACCGCCGGACGTCCGCCGAAGAAGCGCTGGCGCGTCGTCTCGTTGATCACCGCGATGGAACGAGCGTTGCGTTCGGCCTCGACGGTGAAGGGGCCGCCCTCCAGGAACTCGAAGTCGAGGATCCGCCAGAACTCGCCGTCCGTGCGCCGGAGTTGGGACTCGATCTTCCTGCCGCCGAGATAGGAGACCGCGGTCTGGGAGGTCGAAAGGATCGAAACCCGTTCCACACCGGGCACCGCCGCCAGCGGGCGCACGTACCGATCGAGGAAACCATAGCCGGGCTCGGTGCTCTGCGTATTCTGTTCCCCCTTCATCACCAGTTGGTAGATTCCCAGGGTCCGGTCGCTGCGGGTTTCGGGGGAGTGCGGCGCGAGAACGTGATCGACGATGGCGCTCGCCACCATCAGCACGAGCAGAGTCAGGCTGATCCCGAACAGGCTGATGAAGGTGAAAAATTTCCTTCGCTGCAGGACCTTGAGGGCAACCTTCAGATAGTTTTTGATCATCGCCGCCTCCTACTGCACCTGCCGGCCGTCGAAGAGCCGGACGATCCGGTCCGTCCGCTCGGCCAGGCGCGGGTCGTGGGTCACCATCACCACGGTGACGCCCTCTTCGTCGTTCAGGCCTTCGAGGATGCCCATGATCTCGTCGCCCATCTGGCTGTCGAGGTTGCCCGTGGGCTCGTCCGCCAGGAGGATCCGGGGATTGCCCACGATCGCCCGGGCGATCGCGACGCGCTGCTGCTGGCCGCCCGAAAGCTGCGTGGGAAAGTGATGGATGCGCGAAGAGAGCCCCACGCGGTCCAGCGCCGCGAGCGCCGCCTTGCGCCGCTCCTTGTTCGACATCCGGCGATAGAGCAGCGGGATCTCCACGTTGTCCACCACCGAGAGGTCCGACACGAGATGGAACTGCTGGAAGATGAAGCCGATGCTCTCGTTCCGCACCTTGGCGAGCTCCCGGTCGCCGTAGCGATCGATCCTCTTCTCGCCGATCGCCACCCTGCCTTTCGTCGGCTCGTCCAGGAGGCCCATCAGGTTGAGCAGGGTGCTCTTGCCGCAGCCCGAAGGACCCATGATCGAAATGAACTCCCCCTTCTCTACGTCCAGGTTGATGTTGTCGAGCGCCGTCGTTTCGATGCGCTCGGTACGGTATTGCTTGCTGACCTGTTCCAGACGGATCATGGCTTTGCCTCCCTGATCTATTTCAGTTTCACCTGCTCCAGGTGCTCGTAATCGCTCATGTCGGAGAGGACGACCTCGTCCCCCGCGGCGAGCCCGTCGAGCACTTCGTAATGGTCATAGCCCGAGACGCCGAACCGGGCGGTGCGGCGCACGGCGCGATCCCCCTGGACCACGAAGACCTCGTCCGCCCCCGTGCCCTGGGCGAACGGCCCCTTGGGGACGCGGAGGGTGTCGCGCCGAGACTCGGTGACCACCAGCACGTCCACGCTCAGGTTGTTGCGGAGCTTGCGGTGGCGCGGATCGGCCAGGTCCACCTGGAACCGGACCGCGCCGTTTTCGATCGTCGGATCGATCGACGCGAGGCGTCCGGGCAGGGGCTCGCCGTCCACGACCACCCTCACGGGCTGGCCGGGATGGAGGCGCGCGGAGTGGATGTCCGACACCGTGGCCTCGACGCGGAACGAGTCGAGGTCCGCGATGCGGGCGATCACCTCGCCGCGCGGCACCGTGGCGCCCTCCCGCGGGACCACCCAGGTGAGGACGCCGGCGCGGTCCGAGCGGGTGGTGGCGAGATCGAGCAGGCGCCGGGCCTCGTCGCGCTCCTTGCGCAGGGTGGCGAGATCGAGCTCCAGCCCGCGGATCTGGGCCTGGGTGGCGCGCCGCTCGTTGCCGGCCTTCTCCAGGAGCTGCGCGAGCTCGATCTGCGCCTTTTTCGCCTCCACCTCCGAGGCCCGGAGCACCTGCTCGGAGACCAGACCGTCCGCCTGCAGCTTGCGGTTCTGCTCCTCCCGATAGCGGGACGCCTCGACGTCGAGCTTCTGGCTTTCGATGCGCCCGTTGAGCTCGGTCAGGTTCTTTTCGAGACCGATCCGGGTCTGCTCCTGCTCGTTGACCTTCTTGGCGAGTTGATCTTCCAGCCGCTCGAGGGCGAGCCGGGCGGAGGAGACGTCCAGCTTCAGGATCTCCTCCCCGGCCCGCACCACTTCGCCCGGCCGCTTGAGCACCTTCTCCACCCGGGCTTCCAGCGGGCTCGAGATCACGCCCTCGAACGCCGGGATCACCGACCCGGAAGCCTCGACGACTCCCTCGATCGGCCCGCGGTCCACCACCCCCGTCCGGATCCGTTCCCGGGCGATCGAGGGCCGGAGCCACCCGGGCAGAAGAAGGAGAATCATCACCAGGAGCGCCACCGTTCCCCCCGCCCAGGCCACCCGGCGCCCCATCATCCGTCTCCGAAAGCTCACATCCAGCTCGCGATCCATGGTCTTCGCTCCCGTGTCCATCGCCAGCCCGGAAGGGCAAGCGGTGTGCCAGGGGATAAAGGGAGAGGAATCAGTAACTTAGGTGGAAAGGAGGGCGGGCGGGGGCGTTCGCGGGTGGACGGGGGTGTTCGGAAATGGACAGTTGGGAGCGTCAGGCCAGAGATTTACCGCTCCTGCTCGACCGACATCACTCAGAGTCTCCCTCTGGCTTCCTCGTAGGCTTCCAATCAGGATCGACAAAGACGCCGTGCGTGTAGGGAGGATCGAAATCGTTCGTCGCCTGGGCGAGGGTGAACCAGAGATCCCAGGCGCGATTGAGCTCTTCCCAGGTCATCTCTTTGAGGTTGAGGTCGTCTTCACTGAGGAGCTCCATGGTCCTCCTCCGTGCCAAGCGGATCAAAAGGCAGCCAGCGCTCGGCAAGCTGGCAGACGTGAGAGTGAGCTTCGGTGAGTTCCTTGTCACCAATTCTGGCAGCCAGAAACTCTCGGGTGAAGGTTTCAGCCGCTGCCCTGTACTTTTCGACCCTCTTGCGGTCCTGCTGCTGAAGGCGATCCAGCTCTCGGGCCAACTCCACGACCACGTCCTCGCGTGAGCCGCCAGCGCGGGCAGCTCGCACCGGAGGACGCTTAGAGCTTTCTCCATGGACAGAGGCCAACTCGAGTATCCGGTCGGGATCGGTCGTCCATTCGATCTCGCGCTCCGGCGGCAGGAGACGCGCCAACTCGCCAATAACAGGGTAATCTTTCGCACGCTGGGTCTGCTTCATCCGAATGAGAGGCTCGAGACCGATGACGAGCAGGCTCTCTCCAGGTTTTGCCTCGAAAAGTGGAGCAACGTCTTCAGGGCTTACCCGAGGAGGGCGAGTCAGGAAATCACACCGGATCCTCCTGCCCTCCAGGTCGATGAATTCAAAGTGGCTCGACCATCCCGCGGCGAGCCAACGAACATCGAGGGGGGCACCGGACCGGTATCTCGCTCCCCGCTGGCCGAGAACCTCGAGCACCCGCCGACACGCCTCCGGGGTCTCTTTCAGAATCCAGTCCCCGTCCTTGCTCATCATGGCGATCTTGTAGTAGACAACGGCCTGGCCGGAAGCAAGGACAGCAATGAACCCCTCGGCGTTGAGCTCTTCGGTCAGCTCGAAATAGATGTTTTTCGATCGGGAAGCCATCGTCGCGCCTGGGCTCAGATCCGCTGCAGCTCCCGCCGCGTCCGTTCCTCCTCCACATTCCCCGTATTGACCGTCGACGCCGGCTCGAAGAGGACCACCTGCACTTCCTCCTCCGCCACGGGCCGGTGCTCGACGCCGCGGGGGACGACCAGGAATTCCCCCTCTTCCAGCCAGACGTCCCGGTCCCGGAATTCCATCCGGAAGCGGCCCTTGACGACCAGAAAGAGCTCGTCCTCATTCTCGTGGTGATGCCAGACGAAGGGCCCCTGGAATTTGACGAGCTTCACGTGCTGACCATTCAGCTCGGCGACAATGCGGGGGTTCCAGTGATCGGAGAAGGACGCGAGCTTCTCCTGGAGATTGACTTTTTCCATCTCGTTTCCTCCTCCTCAGCCGATGATCTCCACCTCAGCCTCGATCTCGACGGGGACGCCGAAGGGGAGCTCGGCCATGCCCACGGCGGAGCGGGAGTGGGCGCCCCGCTCCTTGCCGTAGAGGTCCACGATCAGCTCGGAGAATCCATTGACCACGGAGGCGATCTGGGTGAAGCCGGGGACGACGTTCACCATCCCGAAGACCCGTAGCCAGGCCGCAACCCTTTCCAGGTCCCCCAATTCGCGCTCGAGGCTTCCGAGCATGGCCAGGGCCGTGAGGCGGGCGGCGTGGGCCCCCTGCTCCACCGTCACGGTGTCCCCCAGCTTGCCGCGCGGCTCGGCCAGGGAGCCGTCCGGGTTCAGGGGCAGGTGTCCGGAGACGTAGGCGCGGTTGCCGCGGACCCGCACCCAGGAGAACGGATACGGAGCCCCGGTCGGGCTGCGGAAGGCGGCCGGCAGCTCCAGACCCGACTCCCTGAGGCGGTCGCGGAGGGTCACGGAATCCTCCCTTCGGTCGTCACGGGCGGAAACGGCGGATCGTCCAGGGCTACCCTGGAGGGATCGTTCGGATCATAGCGGACGGCGACCTCCATCCCCGGCTGGACGCGGGGGACGTCCAGGCGGGAGATCCGGCTCTTCGGGATGACGGCCCGGAAGGGGGCGCCCTCGGTCGGCGGGCTGGGCCGGACCTCGACCTCCATCCCGACCACCGGGTCGTCGTTGACGGTGATGCCAGTATCCCAGAGGCGCAGGATGGTCGCCCAGGCGGGGGTGCCGGTCTGCCGGAGAAGGCGGGCTTCGGATTCGCCCGTAGTGCGGTCGATGGCGGCACAGGCTGCCGTCAGCGCAAGCGCTGCCGCCAGGACAGTGTGTGCGAGGCGGGACGTTGGGATCATGGAGGTCTATCTTAGACGCGAACCGTCCCACTTTGGGGGAAACGGTCGTGCGTACGCCGAGCCTGAAAGGGATCGTCCGGATCACCTTGCTCATATCATCCGGGTCATGACCACCTTCCACGTGACTGATGACATCTTCGCCGCCTTCCCCGATGTAGTCCTCGGGATCGTGATCGCCCGCGGCATCGACAACTCGGGAGAGGACGGCGAGGTCGTCGCCCAACTCAGGCGGGAGGAGGAGAGGGTCCGCCGGGAGCTCGCGGGGATCCAGGTGAGCGAGCATCCCCATGTGGCTCCCTGGCGGGAGGCGTACCGGACGTTCGGGGCCAAGCCGAAGGACTATCCATCGTCCATCGAGAACCTGATCCGGCGGGTCCTCAAGGGACATACCCTCCGGCACATCAATACGCTGGTGGATCTCTACAATACGATCTCCCTCCGTTACCTCATTCCCGTGGGCGGCGAGGACCTGGATATTTCCGAGGGCGACCTCCTCCTGACCCGGGCAGGCAGCGACGAGCCTCCCGTCCTGCTCCTGGGGGAGCCCGAGCCGCGCTCCCCACGCCCTGGAGAGGTCATCTACAAGGACGATCGCGGGGCCATCTGCCGGCGGTGGAACTGGAAGGAGGCGGACCGGACGAAGCTCACGCCGGC
Organism: Thermoanaerobaculia bacterium; assembly: GCA_035633875.1. Taxonomy (GTDB): domain Bacteria; phylum Acidobacteriota; class Thermoanaerobaculia; order Multivoradales; family UBA5704; genus DATARR01. The sequence continues at coordinate 2,484 of DASQEB010000433.1, read as the reverse complement.
CACGCGGCGCGCCTTCCTTGCTGTCGAGGGGCTGCCGCCGGTGGGGCGGGACGTGGTGGACCAAGCCGCCCAGGAGCTGGCCGGGCTGATCCGGACGCACTGCGGAGGTGAAGTGAGGACGGAGTTGATCGATCGAAACCGGCCCGGGATTTCGTTCTGATCCTTGCGGCTACGCCCGGGAGGTTTCGCGGGGTCAGGGAAAAAGGCCCCCCGGCCAAGGCCAACCGGCCGGGGGGAGTTTGGTCATCAGACGAGGGTGAGGCACCCTTGGAAAAGCAAGGCTGCACCGGCCGCCCCCGACGCGTCGGGGGCGCGTCGGCTACGCTCTTCGCGGTCCGGCGAGGATTCGCGCCGGCAGGAAGAGGATGGCTCTGAGGAGAGCGAACACGCCGTCAAGCGTGATTCCCACCAGCCGGAAGGGGATGGAGAGAATCCACACCAGCGGGTAGAGCACCAGGGCGAGCAACGCCAGGGGCCAGCAGACGATCAGCAGGACCAGCCAGGCGAGAAAGGTGAGCATCGTCCAAACCTCCTTCCAGGTATTCTACGGAGCCGAGGGCGGAGGGTTTCGCGGGAAAAGAGAGGAGTCAAGCCGTGCCGTTCACCATCGAACAGATCCGGGAGGCCCTGGGGCGGCATCAGCCGGCCATCGTGGCGCGGGAGGCGGATCACGCCGAGGCGGCGGTGGCCCTGGTGCTGGCGGGGAGGGAAAGCGATCTCTCGGTCTGCGCCATCCGGAGGGCCGAGCATCCCCTGGACCCATGGTCCGGCCACATGGCCCTGCCGGGGGGGCGGGCGTGCCCGGAGGACCTGAGCCCCCGGGCCGTGGCCGAGCGGGAAACCCTGGAGGAGGTAGGGATCGCGCTCGCGGCCGAGCACTGGGTCGGTCCGCTCTCGGACATCCTGATCCGCCTCGGGGGCGGCGACCGCCGGATGATCGTCTCGCCGTACGTCTACTACGTGGGCGAGGAGCACCTCCCGTTCGCGCCCAGCGACGAGGTGGCCGAGGCCTTCTGGATCCCGCTCGCCCACCTCTGGGACCCGCGCAACGCGTGCCATCTCGAATGGGAGAGGAACGGCACGCGCCTGCTCTATCCCGCGATCCGCTTCCGCGAGCACGCGATCTGGGGGGTCACCTTCCGGGTGCTCACGCTGTTTTCGGATGTGCTCGATTCGCCGCTCCCCCATCTGGAGGAGATTCCCGGGCTGGGGCGGTGATCCCGTCCGTCCGATCTGGCATACTGCGCGAATGAGCCAGGATCGTCTCTCTCGCCGTGCCATCGAGCTCATCGCAGACAACCGCATCCGCCAGGCCATGGAGGAGGGGCAGTTCGACGACCTCCCCGGCGCCGGCAAGCCCATCCCCGACATCGACGAGCCCTACGACCCCCTTTGGTGGGTGAAGAAATGGATCCGCCGAGAGCAGATGGGGCACATGCTGGCGGGAAAGTTCGGAAAGGATTGCTGGAAGTAGACCCGCCTGCCGGTCTGGACGCTCCTCCTTCGTTCAGAGTTCTATAATCAATGCTCTAACGACAGGCGCGTGGAGAGATCCACGGAGAGGAGGTCCCATGAAACCGTTCTGGAAGCTGGTGATCGCGGTTGGGCTCCTGACGTTCGCGGCATGTACAACAGGGCAGTCAGGCCAGGATACGGGGGACGAGACGGCTACGGCCGGATCGCAGGTGGACTGCTCGACGGTTCGCTGCGCCGCGTGTCCCGAAGGACAGACTCCGGCCCTCAGACCGCCAAACTGCTGCCGGTGCGTGCCCATCGATCAGAACATCCGGGACTGCTCCACCGTCCGGTGTGCGGCGTGCCCCGAGGGCCAGCGCCCCAAGTTGACGCCGCCGGACTGCTGCCGCTGCGTTGCGGGTTGAGCCGCATCTTTGTCCTCCGAAGGACGTATGAAGGGGGCTCCGGATCCCTCCGGGGCCCCCTCGCTTAAGGAGGACCGCTTGAGACAGACCCACATCCCGGGAAGATCATCCAGCTCTCTGGCACCTGCGGGCGCGATTCTCGTGCTCCTGGCCCTCGGCCCGTGGGCGGGCTGCTCCTTGACATCGCCTCCGAGCGGCACCGTCGTGCGAGGGGAAACCTCCACCCGGCTGGACGACTATCTCAGCCGGGCGGCCGGCCTCGGCTACTCCGGCGCGGTGCTCGTGGCCAGGGACGGCGAGGTCGTCTTCCAGAAGGGCTACGGGAAGGCGGACCGCGAGCGGGAAATCCCCATCACCCCGGAAACCCTGTTCGACATCGGCTCGATCACCAAGCAGTTCACGGCGGCCGCGATCCTGAAGTTGGAGGAAGAAGGCAAGCTGAAGGTCAGCGATCCCATCACCAGGTATTTCGACGACGTCCCGGAGGACAAGCGGTCCATCACCCTACACCAGTTGCTCACCCACAGCGCCGGTCTGGCCCTGTATTCCGGGGACGACTACGAGATCGTCTCCCGGGAGACGATGATCCAGCGGACGCTGGAGG
>DASQEB010000432.1:0-9618 GCA_035633875.1 Thermoanaerobaculia bacterium | reverse complement strand
CGCGCTGACCCCATGGTCTTCAGCTCTCACCTCTTCCTCTTCTATTTCCTCCCCGTGGCGCTGCTGCTCTACTACGCCACGCCCTGGCGGGGAGGCCGGCACCTCGTCCTCACCCTCCTCTCCTATCTGTTCTATGGGTGGGCCAATCCGTATTTCGTTCTCCTCATGCTGGTCTCCACCCTGATCGATTACCTCGCGGGCCTCGCCATCGCTCACGGCGGGAGGCTCCGTTTGGGAACGCTTCTGGAACCGCTCCCGGCGGACGTCCCCCGCAACCGCTCCCAGCGGCTGTGGCTGCTCGCCTCGATCTGCGGCAATCTGGGTCTCCTCGGCTTTTTCAAGTACTTCAACTTCGCCGTGGACAATTGGAACGCCCTGGCTGGAGCAATCGGATTTCCCGGCCTGGAGCAGACCCTGCGGATCGCTCTGCCGCTGGGGATCAGCTTCTACACCTTCCAGTCGATGAGCTATACGATCGACGTCTATCGCGGGCAGGCCCGGGCCCTGGGGAGCTTCGTGGACTTCGCGTGCTACGTGGCCATGTTTCCGCAGCTCGTGGCCGGGCCGATCATCCGCTTCTCCGAGGTGGACGACCAGCTCTGCACCCGCTCCCACACCCTGGAGAAGTTTGCCCGGGGCACCGCCCTCTTCTGCCTGGGGATGGGCAAGAAGGTGCTCCTCGCCAACCCCTGCGGCATGGTGGCGGACGCGGCTTTCGGAGCCGGCTCCCTCGCCGCCGTGGACGCCTGGTTCGGCCTCTTCGCCTACGGCTTTCAGATCTACTTCGATTTTTCCGGCTACTCCGACATGGCCATCGGCCTCGGGCTCATGCTCGGATTCATGTTCGCGAAGAACTTCGATTCCCCCTACCGGGCCGAATCCATCACCGATTTCTGGCGCCGCTGGCACATCTCGCTCTCCACCTGGCTGCGGGACTACCTTTACATTCCCCTGGGCGGCAACCGCCTGGGCGTGCGCCGGACGTACATCAACCTTTTTCTCGTCATGCTCCTGGGCGGCCTCTGGCATGGCGCCTCGTGGAACTTCTTCCTCTGGGGCGCCTTCCACGGCGGGCTTCTCGCGGCCGAGCGGGCCGCCGGGCGCCGGGGCCTCTATCCCTGGCTCCCCCGGCACTTGCGAATCGCCGCCACGTTCCTCCTGGTCAACCTCGGATGGGTCCTCTTCCGGGCGCGCGACCTCTCCCACGCGATGGAGTATTCTCGCGCTCTGTTCGGAGCTCTGCCTCTCCAGGAGGGAGCCGCGTTGCTCGCGGGCGTGCTCTACCGGCCCTACCTCGTCCTCTGCCTGAGTCTGGCCGCCCTTGTCGCCTGGGCCGCTCCTCAGTCCTGGGACTGGACGAAGCGCCTGACCTGGCCGCGGGTCCTCGCCTGCACGGGAACGTTCGTCGCGGCCATCGTGGCCATGGAGACCCAAGGCTTCAACCCGTTCATCTACTTCATCTTCTGATGATCCCCGAAACGCCGCTCCACGACCCGTACCTCCATCGCGAGATCCAGGCCCGCCGCGACCTGGGGACGACCCGCATCTCTCCGTCCCTGGCCGCCCTGTTCTCCGGCCTGTTCCTCGGATCGATCGTGGCCGTCCCCCTGCTGCAGCTCGACTCCCCGCGAGGAGACCTCGGCGCCTTCCGCGCCCTCGCCCGCAGCGGTCCCGAAGCTCTGGACGCTGCCTGGGACCGTGGGCTCCTGGCGGGCAACCGCACCCTCCTCGCCGGCATGGACCGTTTCGAAGCCCGCCTGGAGGAGGAGTCCTGGATCGTCGACCGCCTCCTCCCCTCCGTCCAGCTCTTCTTTTCGGGCGCTCTGGGGATGGGCAACCAGCAGGTGTCCATGGGGAGGGACGGCTGGCTCTTCTATCGCCCGGGCGTGGATTCGCTCACCGGCCCCGGCTTCCTGGAGCCGCACGTCCTCGAATCCCGCCGCCGCGGCGGAGATGCCTGGACCGACCCCGTCGAGCCTGATCCCCGGCCCGCGATCCAGGCCCTCCACCGCGACCTCGCCGCCCGGGGCATCCGCCTCCTCGTCCTGCCCGCCCCGGTCAAGGGCACCGTGCACCCGGAAAAGCTCACCCGCCGGTCCGCGGAGCCGCCCGTCCGGAACCCTTCCTTCGACGAGCTCGTCCGCTCCCTGGACCGTGCGGGCATCCCCGTCCTGGACGTCTCTCCTCTCCTCGTCGAGGCTGCCCGGCGGGAGGCGCAGTACCTGGAGACCGATTCCCACTGGACGCCGGACGGCATGGAGATCGCGGTGCAGGCCCTGGCGGAATGGATCGAAAAAAATGTCTCTCTCACCGACCCTCCGCGCCCGTACCGCACCGAAGAGCGCCCCGTCCAGGGGATCGGAGACCTCGCCCGCATCCTCGAGCTCCCCCCGGGCCAGAGCCTCTACGGACCCCAACGGATCACCGTCCGCCAAGTCCTGGATCCGGACGGCGCCCTCTGGAGCCCTGACCCGTCCGCCGAGATCCTCATCCTGGGGGACAGCTTCACCAACGTGTTCTCCCGGGAGGATCTCGGTTGGGGGACCGGCGCCGGCCTCGCGGAGCGCCTGAGCGCTCTCCTCGGCCGTCCCGTGGACCGCATCGGCGTCAACGCCGGGGGAGCCCACGCCAGCCGTCAGGCTCTGGCCCGCGACCTTGCCGCCGGCCGCGACCGCCTCGCCGGCAAGAAGCTGGTCGTCTACGAATTCGCCGCCCGCGAGCTGGCCGTGGGAGACTGGCGGAGGATCGATCTCCCGGGAGAAGCCCCATGACCACTCTCCGCCGCCGAGCCTTCAAGCTCGTCTACGTCCTCTACTATAAGCTCCTCTTCGGCCGCCGCTTCCCCGGCTCGAAGAAGCTCGCCGAAAAAGTTCACGCCTGGGAGCTCGCCACCGGCCGGGGGGACGCCCCCATTTCCAAGGAGACCTGGGAGGCCCAGTACCGCAAGGGCGGCTGGGCGTTCATGCGGAACCTGGACGAGCTTGCCCGCTACAACGTCATCGCCGGTTACCTCCACGCCCTCAAGCCCGGCGCCTCCGTCCTGGACGTCGGGGCGGGCGAGGGGTTGCTCGTCGATCAGCTCCGCATCTTCGGCTACTCCCACTACCTGGGAATCGACCTCTCCGAAGCCGCCATCGAGCAGGCCGCCGGCCGCCAGGACGAGCGGACCGTCTTCCAGGCCGCGGACGCCGAGACGTTCACCCCGCAGGGGAAGTGGGACGCCATCGTGTTCAACGAGTGCGTCTATTACTTCAAGGACCCGATCGGGACGGTGGAGCGGTACAAGCGGTATCTGGAGGATGGGGGAGTGATGATCATCTCGATGTATCGCTCGCGAAGGTCGGACATGATCTCGAGGCGGCTGGTGGACTTGGGAGAGTTGCAGGTGGAGACGACAGTGGCGAGCCGGAAAGGGGCCTGGGTGGTGCAGGTGTTTCGGTGAAGGTGGGCTTGGAATGTTGATCAAAAAGAAGCACCTGGAAGGCATCAAGACAGGAACCATCTCCCGCGCGTTCCGGCGTTGGAAGAAGCCGACGGTGCGCACGGGGGGACGTCTGCGGACTTCGATCGGCGAGCTTGCCATCGAGGCCGTCGAGCCGGTCACCGAGACGGAGATCAGCGAGGCGGATGCGCGGCAGGCTGGATTCGAATCCCGGGCGGAGCTTCTGGAAGAGCTGAGCCGGTTCGGCGGCGACGGCGATCTTTACCGCATCCGTCTTCACCTCGCGGGTCCGGACCCGCGAGCCGCCCTCCGCGAGGATGCGGCGCCGACGGAAGAGACGCTTCGCCAGATCGCGGCCAGGCTGGCGCGGCTCGATGCCCGGAGCTCCCGGGGACCCTGGACCCTGGAGGTGCTGCGCTCCATCGCGGCCCAGCCCGGCCTGAGGGCGGCGGACCTCGCGGCAGGGCTCGGTATGGAAAAAGACTGGTTCAAGGCCCACGTCCGCAAGCTCAAGGAGCTGGGACTGACGGAAAGCCTGTCCCCCGGCTATCGGATCTCGCCACGCGGACGGGCAGTGCTCGACCATGCCGGAGAGGTCTGATGGGCGATACGCTCACCCTCCGCCCCGCCACCGCCCGGGAGGCCAACCTCCTGGCCGCCCTCGGAGCCCGCACCTTTTGCGAAGCCTTCGCCGCCGACAACCGTCCCGAAGACATGGAGGCCTATCTCGCCTCGGCTTTCACTCCATCCCGCCTGGAATCCGAGCTGGCCGATCCGCAAACGCGGTTCTTTCTCGCGGAGATCGAGGGCGAGGCCGTGGGATATGCGAAGCTCCATTTCGGGAAAGCTCCCGAGTGCGTCACCGGTCCCGACCCGATGGAGGTCGCTCGCTTCTATGTCGTCCACGAATGGCACGGCCGCGGCGTGGCAGGGTCCCTGATGAGGGCATGCATCGACGCGGCGCGGGAGGCGGGCGCCCGGACGCTGTGGCTGGCGGTCTGGGAGCACAACGGCCGCGCGCAGGCGTTCTACCGCAAGTGGGGATTCCGGGACGTCGGCACGCAGCCCTTCCTGCTGGGAGGAGACCTGCAGACGGATCGGGTGATGGAGCGCTCGATCTCCCCTGGCTCTACCGCCTGACCACCAGCGCCGGATCCCCCAACAGCGTATAAACCCGCAGCATCTCCCGATCGCCGCCCGCTTCGGCGTAGGCCGCGAGGCCCCGCAGCAGGCGGTCGCCCAGCCGGCCGCCGTCCGGCGCCGACAGCGTTGGCAGGAGGTGCCGGCCGAGCTCGCTGGCCGGGGCGTTCTGGGAGAGCCATGTCGGCCCGAAGAGCGCGGCAACGCCGCCGTCGGGCTGAAGCACCAGCTCCTCGCCGATGGAGCCAAAGGACGGGTAGGCGAACTGCGCGATCAGGCAGGTCAGGGCGGTCATGATCGGGAGCCGGGGCCCGTTGCCGAGGGCCGGCACGTCGGAGGTGAGGAGCAGGCCGGAGGAATCCAGGCGGTCGAGGCCGCCGTGGCCGACGTAGTTGACGAGCCAGTAGCCCTGGCGGAGGGCATCCTGGAGAAGGGCGCGGCTCCCGTCGATCGGGCCGGTGCCGGGGAGGTCGATACGGGAGATCCCGATCCCGGGCGCCAGGGCTCCGGCCAGCGCCGCGCTCGTTTCGGGGAAGTCGCCGCCGTGGTCGGGATCGTCGGCGACGAGGAGGGCCCGGGACGTCCAGTCTCCGCCCGGGGCGCTCTCGTAGGCCGCGATCTTGTCCACGTAGGCGCGCAGGTCGTCGGGGGTGACCGCCGGGATGCGGCCGATGGCCACGGACGGCACGCCGTCGCCGTCGAAGTCGGCGAATCCGGAGTCGGCCGGCGCGAGCCCCTCCTCCACGGTGACGAGGAGGGTGGGCAGGAGGCTGGAGGAGAGGCCCAGGAGGTTCCGGTCGTCGTAGGTGCCCTTGCCCGCGAGCGCGACGTAGCGGGGCGGCGTGGGCCAGGAGCGGACGGCGTCGGCGAGGAAGCGCCGGATGGCCAGCGGGTCCTTCACGCCGTGGGCGTAGACGTCCATGACGTCGTCCAGGTCCACCACCATGGCGGTGAGCCCCTGGGCGGCCCGCAGGTCGGCGAGCCGCTGCGCCTCGGCGCGGAGCGCGGCCGGGGCGATCACCACGTACTCGGCGCCGCGGCCCGGGTTGCTCAGGTCCGCGGGGTTGCTGGGCCGCACGGTCGCGGCCTGGAGCCCTCCTCCGGTCACTGCGAGAAAGGGACCGGCGCCCGGGGCGAGGAAGGAGACACCCCAGGTGCCGTCCGGCTGAGGCTGGCCGGCCAGCCCGCCCAGGCGCCGCGGGGAGAGGGGCTGCGCCACGTCGTAGACGGCGATGTCCGCGGAGCGGAAGCCGGTGAGGGCGACGGCGCCGCCCGCCGGGACGCGGACGGGGAGGCGGTCGCCGACCGCCCGGTACGTCCGCGGGTAGGTGAGGTCGAAGGAGTCGAGCCAGAAGCCGAGCGCGCCTTCCAGAGCCACGACCTCGATCTGGTTGGCGCCGTCGAGCAGGGTGCCGGAGGGCAGCGTGGCCGTCCCCGTGTGGGGTCCCGCTCCCGTCCAGGAGATCTCGGCCACGTCCTGGCCGTTCACCCGCAGGCCGGCCCGCTGCGCAGCGGCGAAGCCGTGGAGGTGGACCGCGAGGGTGGCCGGTCCGACGGCCGGCGCCGGGACGTCCACGGCGAAGGTCGCCCGGTCGAAGCCAGGGAAACCCGGGAAGAAGCTCTTCCAGATCCAGAAGTCGTCCAGGGGCAGAGGCGCCGTGACGGCCGGGATGGCGTCGGTCTCCAGGTGCAGGGTCTCCAGGAACGAGCTGGCGGCCGGGCCGGAGGCCGGCTGGACCGTCACCGTCGCGACGGTCTGCCCCTTGGCGCGCTCCAGCCAGTAGACGTTGACGTCCGTGGACGGGGTCCGGATCTCCTCGCCGTAGAAGACGAGGCCGTCGCCGTCTGCGGCCGGCTGCCAGGCCACGTCCTGGCCGCCGCGGCTCAGGCGCAGACGGCCGGCCCGGAGCTGGCCTGCGACCTCCTCGAGAGCCAGGCCGAACCCGTTCGCGATCTCCCGCGCCGGGACCCGGACCATGCCGTTCCGGGTCACCTCCACCTCGAGCCGGGCCGCGGTCTGGAGGGCTCGGGCCTTAGCCGTGGCGTGCCGCCGGTTCTTCAGGGCCTCGGTGAGGCGCGGCGAGACGGCCTTGGCCTCGGCGGAGAAGTCCCGGCTTGTGTGGCCGCCCGGGCGGCGGGCCTCGCCTTCCACGGCAACCTCGAAGGGTCCGAAGATCTCCCGGCGTCCCTGCTGATCGATTTCGATGACACGATAGGTGAGCGTCCCCCCGCGCGGCGCCGCCGGGTCCGCGAGGCGGTAACGGCCGCCGGGGAGCTGCTCGACCGCCGGCACGGCGCGGTCGGCGACGCGCACGAAACGGCCGCTCTCCGGATCCTGCCGCTCGATCTCGAACGCCGCGGTGCCGACCTCGGCCGCGGTCTCCCACTCGACGACCACGCGCCCGTCGTCCTCCCGCGCGGCGAAGGAGGAGACGCGGGCCCAGGTCGCCGCGTTCGAGACCTGGAAGCTGCAGGTCGCGGTCAGGGGCTGAGCCTCTTCGCTCCCGAAGCCCGCGCCGTTGGCCCAGTAGACCGTGGCGGTCTGGTTGATGGTGGTGCCGCTCGCGACGCTCGGGTCGACGAAGAACTGGTAGGTCATGCTCCCCGACTGGTTGGGACCGACCACGCCCAGGCTGGTGCCGGAGAGGGTCGTGTTCCGGGGAGTCCAGACCACCTGCTGGTTGCTCGTGTCCACCGCGACCGTGCCGCCGGTGGTGTCCCTCGGCGTCGCGGGCGGCCCGGAGCTGTTCAGGATCTGTCCCTGTGCCGCGTTGTACCCCACCTTCAGGCGCACGAAACTCGCGGTGCCACACTGGAAGCGCTCCGCCGGACCCGCGGCCGCGGTGCAGTTCGGAATCGTGTTCGTGAGACTCACCGTGCACGCCGCCGACTGCCCCGGCCGCACCGCAGTGGGCGTGCAGGAGCACGAGGTGGCCAGGCGCGCCACCGGGACGTTCGAGTTGACGACCTCGCAGTTGCACTTCGAGCCGGTGCCGGGGTGGACCGTGGTCTCGTTGGTGCAGACCCCGCCGGGCCCCACCTGGCCGGCGTTGTTGCCCCACGTGGCGCAGGTGGGGATGTCCACGAAGCCGTCCGGCTGGGTGCTGCCGTTGGCGCCGATGATGTCCGAGCACCTGATGGTCAGCGGGTCGGGGAACTGCATGGCGATCTGGGCGTTGTTGCACTGGCCCTTTTCCAGGTCGCCGCAGGTGTTGCCGTCGGCGTTGTAGTAGGGGCCGGTCGGGCTGGCGAGGTTCAGGGGAGGGCAAGTCCTCACGCCGGCGGTCCCGAAGACGGGCTTCAAGGTCTCGACCGCGCACTGCCGGCCGCCGAAGGCGTCGGGCGTCGGATCGTCGTTGCCCAGGTAGTTGTAGATGAACATCCCGATGTCGTACCGGGTGAAGCCGGTCGTGTTCTGCAACTGGGCGCCGAGGAAGAGCGTGGCGGTGTCGTTCGTCGTCACGCAGCCGTTGGTCTGATCTCCCAGGCCGACCAGGATGAAGGTGACGTCGTTGGCCGTGCAACTGTTGCCGGGGGAAAGGGGAGCCTGGAGATTTCCGACGCACCGCGAGTTGGTCACGACCGCGGCCGCGATTCCGGGCAGCAAGAGGCCGAGTCCGAGCAGGACGGCGGCGAAGCGCAGCGGAATCCCGATGCCTTCGGGTTTGCGGACTGGATGATGAGGTGCGTTCATGGGCTACACCTTTCGCGAACCAACGACAGGAAGGGGCCAGGACTTCTTTGATCTGGAGTCGGGATGATAACACACCCTGGTGAACCGGGTGCCGCTGCCCGTTGGATCAGAGGGAGCGCTGGATCAGTTCCTCGATCCGGTGCGGTATTTACGACTGGAGGCGAGGTGGGTTGCGCTGCCGCGACACGCGCCGTCCCGCGCCCGCAATGAAATCCCTTCTCCCGAACCCTTCTGAGCCCGTCCGAACATCAGGTTGAGGATCCCCGGGCGGCAGATATTCGATCGATGACATATCGTGATTCGTCAAACAATACCGTTTGAAAAAAATTTGTCATATAAATGGCCGAAGGTAACTTAGTATACAGCTCAAGCGCAATTGTGGCTCTGACGCGAGAAGCACCTGCGCTCACTGGAGGAATCTCATGAGCACGGGTCGACGCGGAGCCCTGGTCTGCCTTCTCCTCGCTCTGTCCGCCCTGCGGCCGTTCCCTGCGGCCGCGGAGGACTTCGTGATCTTCGGACCCGTCCGGTACGAGCGCTCGACCGGGCAGCCGGGTCTCTCGACTGCCACCTTCAACGTGCCCGAGCCGCTGGCGCCCGTGTCCTTGCGCCTCGTCAACGGCGACGCCGCCGGCGCGCGCCGGGTCAGCAGCGCAGAGATCTGGGTCAACGGCGCCATGGTCCTTGGGCCGCGCGATTTCAACCAGCGGGTGTCACATCTGATCGTCCCGCTGCACGGCCTGGACCTCCGGAACTCCCTCTGGATTCGGATCGCCAGCGGGCCGGCGGCCTTCCTCACCCTGGAGGTGACCACCCCGTTTGCTCCGGCGACGCCGCCGGTGACTCCCGTGCTCGACACCTATACGGCGGCGACTGCCGCCGACGCCGTGACGCTCACCGGGACTTCGCGGCGCGCCGTCACCCTCGAGGTATCCGCTCCCACTGGCGTCCTGTCGGTGCCGGTTGCGTCCGGGGCCTTCCGGGCCGAGGTGCCTCTGCGTGCAGACAGCCTCAACCAGATCTTCCTGACCGGCATCTCGGCGGCCGGCGTTCGCAGCGCGCCGGCTGCGGCTGCCATCACTCAGGACGGGCAGGCCCCGCACCTATTCGTCGACTATCCGTCCGAAGGAAGCCTCCTGGCGAACGACGCGGTCGACGTCGCCGGGAGGGTCGGCGACATGCTCAGCGGCCGCCTGGGTCTGGCGGTATCCGTCAACGGGGTGCCGGCATCGGTCGGCCTGGGAGTCGGCAGCGACGGCACCTTCGTGGCTCGCGGTGTGCCCCTGCGCTCCGGCGAGCCGACGGTGCTCACCGCCACGGCGACGGACGCACTGGGCAACGA
>DASQEB010000431.1:0-6212 GCA_035633875.1 Thermoanaerobaculia bacterium | reverse complement strand
CGGCGTCCGCCCGGACGATCCGCGTCCGGGGCCGGGCGCGGAGCACCTGGAGGAGCCTCTCCCGGGCGTCGGCGAGAGAGCCGGTGTAGGGGATCGGGTCCATGTGCTGGGGGCCGGGCGGGGCGAGGGTGGAGACGCAGTTCGGCGTCCGCGGGCAGGGGGCGAGGCGGCTGTCGGAGGAGCGGGTCTGGGCCATGGCAGGCACATTCTCTATCATGTGGCGCTCCGCCGCGAGGAGGCAGGCCCCATGACCTCGATCCACCAGCTCCCGACGCCCGCCCTGCTGCTCGACCTCGACGTGCTGGAGCGGAACCTCCAGCGCATGGCCGGGCGGGCCGCGGCCCTCGGCGTGGCCCTGCGGCCCCATATCAAGACCCACAAGTGCGTCGAGGTGGCCGAGCGGCAGCGGGCCCTCGGGATCGCGGGGATCACGGTCTCGACCCTCTACGAGGCCCGGGTGTTCGCGGAGCACGGCTTTGCGGACATCACCTGGGCCTTTCCGGTCGTCCTCAGCCGGCTGGACGAGATCCGGGACCTGGCCGGACGGGTGACGCTCCGCCTGGTGGTGGACTCGCCCGAGGCGGTGGCGGCCCTGGAGGGGCTGGGGATGCCGCTCCACGTGTGGCTCAAGGTGGACTGCGGCTATCACCGGGCGGGAGTGGACCCGGGCTCCCCCTGGGGGCCGGACCTCGCCCGGAGGATCGCGGACTCGCCCCGGCTGACCTTCGACGGGATCCTCACCCACTCCGGCCACGCCTACTCCGGCGGGAGCCGCGAGGAGGTCGCGGCTGTCGCCGAGGAGGAGAGGCGCGTGATGGCGGACTTCGCCGCACGGCTGCGGGGGGAGGGGATCGCGGTGCCGGGCGTGAGCGTGGGCTCCACGCCGGCGATGTCCGTGGTCGAGAGCCTCCAGGGCGTCACCGAGGCGCGGCCGGGCAACTATGCCTTCTACGACTTCATGCAGGTCACCCTCGGCTCCTGCGGGGTCCGCGACTGTGCGGTGACGGTGCTCGCCACCGTGGTCTCGCATCGTCCCGGGGAAGACACCTCTGTGGTGGACGCCGGAGCGCTCGCGCTCTCGAAGGAGGCGTGGACGGCGCCGGACGGGGGGGAGACGATGGGGGAGGTGTTCGCCGAGTACGAGGCGGGCGTGCTCTCCGGCCGTGCGCGGCTGGTCAAGCTCTCCCAGGAGCACGGCGTGGTGAGCGCCGCCCTCCCGGTGGGATCGCAGGTCCGTATCCTTCCCAACCACTCCTGTCTGGCAGTGGCGCAGTTCGACGAGGTGCACGCGGTCCGCGGCACCGAGGTGGTGGACCGCTGGACGATCTGGAGCGGCCGGTAGGCCGGCGCGAAGGGGACGACGATGCTGATGTTGGAGGCTGAGACCCGGGAGGCGCTGTGGCGCCGCCTGATCGAGGCGATCGAGACGTACGCGGCGCGGATCGGCGAGGCGCGGGTCACGCCCGAGCTCGACCCGGAGGCGGTCCGGGCGGCGCTGGCGCCCTTCGATTTCGAGCGGCCGGTGGACCCGCTCGCGGCCCTGGACTTCGCGGTGGAGAGCCTGTGGCGCTTCCAGGTGCACACGCCGCACCCCCGCTACTTCGGGTTGTTCAATCCCGCGCCCACGACCATGGGGATCGCCGCCGATGCGCTGGTGGCCGCCTTCAATCCCCAGATGGCGGCCTGGAGCCACAACCCTCTCGGGGCCGAGGTGGAGCAGCACCTGATCCGCGCTTTCGGCGCCCGGTTCGGGTACGACCCGGCGAAAGTGGAGGGAAACTTCACCTCGGGCGGCGCCGAGGCGAACCACACGGCCCTGCTGACGGCGCTCGTCCGCTCCTTTCCCGAGGTGGGCCGGCGGGGGCTGCTGGCGCTGCGCAGCCAGCCGGTGCTGTACGTCTCGCGGGAGGCCCACCACTCCTTTCTCAAGGCGGCCAGGCTCTCCGGGCTGGGCACGGAGGCGGTCCGGGAGGTGGGGGTGGACTCGTCGCTGCGGATGCGGCCGGACGAGCTCGCGGCCCGCATCCGGGAGGACCGGGAGGAGGGAAAGGCGCCCTTCCTGGTCGTCGCCACGCTGGGCACGACGGGAGCCGGGGCGATCGACCCGGTGGCCGAGATGGCCGACATCGCGGACGAAGAGGGGATCTGGCTGCACGCGGATGCGGCCTGGGGAGGGGCTGCGGCGCTCGTCCCGGAGCTGCGCCCCCTGGTGGAGGGGATGGCCCGGGCGAGCTCCATCACCTTCGACGCCCACAAGTGGCTCTCGGTGCCCATGGGGGCCGGGATCTACCTGACGCGCCAGACCGGGATCCTGGAGCGGACCTTCCGGACGGCGGCCGGCTACATGCCCCGGGAGGCGGCCGGTCTGCCGGTGGTGGATGCCTACTCCTCGTCCATGCAGTGGTCCCGCCGGTTCACCGGCCTCAAGGTGTTCCTGTCCCTGGCCGTGGCGGGCTGGGAAGGGTACGAGGCGGCGATCCGCCACCAGACGGCCATGGGCGACCTCCTCCGGGAGCGGCTGCGGGAGGAGGGCTGGGTGGTGGTCAACGACACGCGGCTTCCGGTGGTCTGCTTCGTCGGTGGCGGGCCGGAGGGGCGTTCGTCCCGGTTCCTGGAGGCCGTTGCCGCGGACCTGGTGGCGTCGGGAAGCGCGTGGATCAGCACCGTGGGCGTGGGGGAGGGGCTCGCCCTGCGCGCCTGCATCACGAACTACCGGACGGGACCGGGGGACCTCGACGCGCTGGTGGCGTCCCTCGGGCGGGCTCGGGAGCGCCACGGGGGGGATTTGGCGACCGGCCGTTGAGCTGGTAAACTGTAGTATCGATCAGAGATCCCTGAAGTGTCACGCATTCCCGTCCGGTGGCACTAGAAGGGGAGAACGGTGAGCCGGCCGTTCGCGCCGGCCGCCCCTCAGCAGAGAAGGAGAAATGTCCATGAGCTGGGAAGAGAGAGAAGACACCACCGTCTACAAGGTGGTTGTGAACCACGAAGAGCAGTACTCCATCTGGCCCGCCCATCGCGAGAACCCCCTCGGTTGGAACGATGTCGGCAAGTCGGGGCTGAAGCAGGAGTGCCTCGACTACATCAAGGAAGTCTGGACCGACATGCGCCCCCTCTCTCTCCGCAAGAAGATGGAGGAGATGGAGCGGGCTCGGGCTGCAGGGCAGGAGGCCAACTAGTCCGGCTGCGCTCTCCTGCCTCCAGGAGGGGCGAGCGTTTTTCCGGCCGCCCGGCGCATTGCCGTCGGGGAGGCCTTTTCTTTGCTGGAGCCGACCGAAGCCGTGAGACCGAGCAGCAGCTCCCCAGAGCGGTGGCTTGCCTACCGCGAGGTCAATCCCCGTGCGCGTCTGCGCATGTTCTGCTTTCCCTACGCCGGCGGCGGAGCTTCCATCTATCGCGGCTGGGCGGGGTTGCTGCCGGCCGACGTCGAGGTCTGTCCGGTCCAGATCCCGGGCCGCGAGAGCCGGCTGCGGGATCAGCCGTACGACCGGCTGGAATCCATGGTCCGGGCCCTGGCGGACGTCCTGCCGCAGTATCTGGACCTGCCGTTCGTCTTCTTCGGGCATAGCATGGGGGCCCTGATCAGCTACGAGCTGACGCGGGAGCTCCGGAGGCGGGGTCAGCCCCTGCCGCTCCACCTCTTCGTCTCCGGGCGCCGGGCGCCGCACGTCCCGGCGCGGGAGAATCCCATCCATGACCTGCCCGACCAGGAGTTCTTCGAGGAGCTGCGCCGGCTCAACGGCACCCCCGAGGAGGTCCTCCAGCATGAGGAGCTGATGAAGCTGCTCACGCCGATCCTGCGCGCCGACTTCGCGGTGAACGAGACCTACGTCTATACCGAGGAGCCGCCGCTGGACCTGGGGATCTCCGCCTTCGGCGGCCTCGGCGACGAGGAGATCAGCCGCGAGGACGTCGCCGGCTGGAGCGAGCACACCCGGGGACGGTTCCGGCTCCGGATGCTTCCCGGCGACCACTTCTTCATCAACAGCGGCAAGGATCTGATCCTCGAATCGGTGGCTCGGGACCTGGCCGAGCTCCACACGGCCGCCCCCAGGGCCTGGTGACCGGCTTCCCTCCCCGACGGTTGAGCTCCGGAATGGAGCTGGGTCCCGGCGAGATCCACGTCTGGGCCATCCGTCTCGATCCGCCGTCCGAGCGGGTCGAGCCTCTGGGGCGCCTCCTCGCGCCCGACGAGTGGGAACGGGCGAACCGGTTCCGCTTCGACAGGCACCGCCGCCAGTACGTGGTCGGCCGGGGCGCCCTGCGGACGCTCCTCGGCGCATATCTCGGGGTCCGGCCGGAGGAGGTCCGCTTCACCTACGGCCACCGCGGCAAGCCCTTCCTCGCCCCGCCCCTGGACGAGGGAGGGCTCTTCTTCAACCTCTCGAACTCCGACGAGCTGGCCCTGGCCGGCTTTCTGCGCGGGGTGGAGATCGGGGTGGACGTCGAGTACCTCCGGCCCATGCCCGACTGCGAGCAGATCGCCGAGCGCTTCTTCTCGGAAAGCGAGCGGACGGTGCTCCGGGGCATCCCGGCGGCGCAGAAGGAGGAGGCGTTCTTCAACTGCTGGACGCGCAAGGAGGCCTACCTCAAGGCGGTGGGGGAGGGCCTCGCCGCTCCCCTGGACTCCTTCGATGTCACCCTCGCCCCGGGAGACCCCCCGCGCATGCTCACCCTGGAAGGAGACGCCGAGCGGGCCGCCCGCTGGTTCTTCCACCACCTTCGCCCGGCCGAGGAGTACATCGGCGCGGTGGCGGTAGAGGGGGGGACGTGGACGGTGAGGACGTGGAGCTTCGAGTAGTCGGGCTCACCGCAGGGTCTCGACCAATACCTCGGCCTTCTTCTCCGCCCCCGCCAGCCACGCTGCGAGGCGGGCCTGCTGCTCCGGGGTGGCGTCCGGGGCGGTTTCCAGCTTCCAGCGGGGCCTGGGCTTCTCCCCGAAGGTGACGGAAAGGCGCATCAGGCGTTCCCGCCGGGCGATGAGAAGCGAGACCTTTTCGCCGGGCCGGTAGGCCTTCAGGCGCTCCTCCCAGCCGGACGGCGGGACCCGGAATTCGCCCACGGCCAGGATCTCGTCCCCCACGTTGAGGCCGGCCTCGTAGGCGGGGGTGCCCCGCCGCAGGATGGTGACGACGAGGCGGCCGTCCTGGACCTCGGTGTCCGCCCCGAGCCAGCCGGCCGGAGGCTCGGCCGGCTGGTCGTCCTTCGCCTTGGCCTCCTCGCTCTCGGCGAAGCGCAGCCCGAACCAGTCCAGGGCCTCGCTGTAGTCGAGCTCAGCCGTGGTCTCCACGGCGTGCTCGAACCAGGGGCCGAGGTCGGTCCCCGCCACCTCGCCCGCCGCGCGGTAGATCTCCTCGCTGGTGAAACCGCGCTCGCCCGCGTGGCGCTGGTACGCGAGGCGCAGGACGTCGTCCAGGCTCCTGCGGCCGCCGGTGGCGCGGCGGATCCTTGCGTCGAGGAGGAAGGCGACCACCGCCCCCTTGATGTAGTAGCTGGTGGCGGTGTTCACGGCGTTCTCGTCCCGCCGGTAGTACTTGATCCAGGCGTCGAAGGAGGCCTCGTCCAGGGGCTGGACCAGCCGATAGGGGGAGGTCTGGAGAGTTTCGATGTGCTTCGAGAGCTTCCCGAGGTACTCCTTGGTGGTGGAGAGACCCGCCCGGTGCACCAGGAGGTCGTCGTAGTAGGTGGTGAACCCCTCGGCGACCCACAGGTTGCGGGTATAGACCTCAGCCTCGTAGTCGAAGGGGCCCAGCTCCACGGGGCGCAGGCGCTTGACGTTCCAGGCGTGGAAGAATTCATGGCTGACCAGCCCCAGCCAGTCGAGCCAGCCCTCGCGGGTCCGGGCCTTCCAGCGGCTGGTCATCAGGACCGAGGAGTCCCGGTGCTCCAGCCCTCCGCCCGTCTCGGTGAGGAGGTTGAAAATGACGTACCGCGGGTAGGGCGCCGTCCCCCAGAAGGCGACAGCTTCGCGGACGATCTTCTCCGCATCGGCCGCCGACCGGGGGCCGTCCCAGATTCCGCCCTCCCCCTCGTTGACCAGCAGGTGGGTCTTGCCGGCCACTTCGAAGCGGTGGACCTGGGCGTTGCCCGCGTAGAGGGGGGAGTCGACGAGCGTGTCGAAGTCCTCGGCCCGCCAGGCGTGCTCGCCGCCCTCCGGGGCCGGCGGCAGCGGGCTCACGGCCACCTTCCACTCCGGCGGCAGGACGAGCCGC
>DASQEB010000430.1:0-12714 GCA_035633875.1 Thermoanaerobaculia bacterium | reverse complement strand
GCTCTTCCCTCTCACCCTTCAGGATACGGGTGCTCTCGAGCTCCCGGCGGACCTCCTCGAGATCCTCGGAGGTCCGTTCGAGCTCCCGGAGGGTCTCCGCATGATCCCTGCGGCTCCGGTCCAGGTCCCTGCGGGCGCTGTTCAGGTCGCTTCGGGCGCTCTCGAGATCCCTGCGGGTGCTCTCCAGATCCCTGCGGGCGCTCTCCAGGTCTTCGCCCAGGAGCACCAAGCGGGAGCGCAGCTCCGCCAGCTCCGACCGCTGGCGACCGCTG
The DNA here is from genome assembly GCA_035633875.1 of Thermoanaerobaculia bacterium. Taxonomy (GTDB): domain Bacteria; phylum Acidobacteriota; class Thermoanaerobaculia; order Multivoradales; family UBA5704; genus DATARR01. The sequence continues at coordinate 12,442 of DASQEB010000430.1, read as the reverse complement.
GCGAGGATTTTCTCGACTGCCAACTCCGCGAGAAAAGCCCGGGGCTCCGGGAGCTCCGGCGACGGGGCCGCGAGCACGCCGAGCGCCAGCTCGGCGCTGCGCCGGGCCAGCACCCCCATCGCGCTGCCGAAACCGGCGACCGCTTCCCGCCAACGGTGATCCTCCGCCTGGCTCAGGGCGTCGCGGAGCGCCTCGGCCTGCCAGCGCTCCGCCGGCAGGGCGAGACCCGAGAGCCCCGCCCGGGCCATCAGCGAGGACACCTTCGGGTCGTAGGCGAGGGCCACGGCGGGGACTCCCGCCTTCAGGGCGAAGAGCGCGGCGTGGAAGCGCATGGCCAGGACGAGGCGGCATCTCCCGAGGACGCCGGCGAGCTCGGCGGGACCCAGACTCTGCTCCACGAACACCGCGCGCTCGCGAGCGGCGAGGGCCTCCCGGATCCGCCGGTGGACCGCGGGGTCGTTTTCGTTCGGCCCCGGCCCCGCGGCCTGGAAGGGAAGGAAGAGGACACGGCCGTCGAAATCCTCGAGGTAGAGGTCCAGGCCCCGGGCGACCTCACCTTCCCAGCCCGCTCGGGCGGAGCCGAGCTCCCAGTGGCGCAGGGCGACCCCGAGCAGGGGCTCGCCCGGCGCTAGGCCCCAGCCCGCCAGCAGGCGATCCACCTCCCCCTCGGTCGCCGGATCCAGGTCGAAGGCGGGGTCCGCCGCCACCTCGATCGCCTGCCCTCCGGGCCCGGGGAGACCCAGCTCGCGCAGCAGTTCCAGGGATGCGGGATCGCGCACGGTCGCGGCCCTGGAGAGCCCGAAGGCGATGCGGGTCAGCCGGCGCCCCTGGTCGGTTCCCAGCGGTCCGACGCCCACCGCGTAGATCACGAGCGGCCGGCCGAGCAGCCCGGCGAGGACGGGGACGGTCAGGTACTCGAACAGCCCGCCCTGCGCGGAGGTCAAGAAGGTCTCGGAGGAGGCTTCCCAGTAGTCCTGGAACAATCCTCCCCCTCCCAGGATCACGAGGTCGCTGGCGCGGACGGCATCCACGAGGGTTGGGATGTCCGCCGAGCCGATCCCCTGGACACCGTGATCGGCGGCCAGGCGCGCGGGATCGCCGCCGGCCACGGTGAAGGTCAGATCACCGCCCAGGCTCCGCAGGTCCGAGAGCATGGCCGCGAGGATCGCCTCGTCGCCGGCGTTGCCGTGCCCGTAATAGCCCGCGATCAGAACGTGCCGCGCCGTGCTGGACATGATGGCGATCCCTCTAGCCCGATCCCGGCCGGAACGGCGTCCAGGGCTCACCCGCAAGAACCGCGGCGATCCGCTCGGAGGCCCGTCCGTCGCCATAGGGGTTGACGGCCCGGGCCATCTCCAGCCAGGCGACGTCCGAGGAGAGGAGCCTTGAGGCCTCGGCGACGATGCGCTCCCGGCAGGTGCCTACCAGCCGGGCCACCCCCGCGTCCACCCCTTCCGGCCGCTCGGTCGTCTCCCGCAGCACGAGCACGGGCCTGCCGAACGTAGGGGCCTCCTCCTGGATGCCGCCGCTGTCGGTCAGGGCGAAGCGGCAGCGCATCAGCCGCCGCACCAGCTCCCGGTAGTCGAAGGGCTCGTGGAGCTCCAGGTTCGGCAGCCCGCCGAGGATCTCGTGGGCGGGACCCCGGACGTTGGGGTTGCGGTGCACGGGGTAGATCCAGCGCACACCAGGGAAGCTCTCGGCCAACTGGCGCAGCGCCGTGAAGACCTCCCGCAGGGGGGCGCCGAAGCTCTCGCGGCGGTGGACGGTGATCAGGACCTCCGGGCCCTCGGGCTCACCTTCCAGACCCTGCGAGATGACCCGCAGGGCGTCGATGACCGTGTTGCCCACCACGTGCACGCGCCCCGGATCGCACCCCTCGGCGAGCAGGGCCTGCGCGGAGCGCTCGGTGGGGGCGAACAGGGCGTCGGCCAGCACGTCGATGATCCGGCGGTTCGCCTCCTCGGGAAAGGGCCGCTGCAGGTCCCCCGTGCGCAGGCCCGCCTCCACATGCCCCACCTTGACCCCGCGGTGGAACGCGGCGAGGGCCGCGGTCATGGCCGTCGTGGTGTCCCCCTGGACGAGGAGCCAGTCGGGCGGCCGGGCGGCGAGGACCTCGTCCATGGCGGCGAGGGCCCCCGCGGCGAGGCCGTTGAGCGTCTGGTCGTGACGCATCAGGCGGAGGTCCAGATCGGGCCGGAGGTCCAGCAGATCCTGGACCTGGTCCAGCATCTCCCGGTGCTGGCCGGTCGTGCAGACGCTCACCGCGAACCGCTCCGGAGTCCTCTGCAAAGCGGTGATCACCGGAGCCATTTTGATGGCTTCCGGGCGGGTGCCGTAGACGGCGAGAACTCTGAGAGGCTGGTCGCCCGATCCGGTCAATTCGTACCCCCGCGATGTGCGGGCGCACTATACCGTCCCCCGGGTGGACCGTCCAGACGTGCTGAAAAATGAAAGCCCCGCGCGAACAGGCCGGGGCCAAGGGACTCGATCGAGCGACCTTACGGATGGGAGACCCTCGGAGCCTCCCTCGGCTACGTTGAGACGCACGGTGAGGGGTGCAAACCAAGACTGTCCAGTCGGCATCCCCTCTTGAAAGAAGAGCGGCTCGCGCCGCCCTACCGTTACATCGTACCGCCGTCGTTTCCGTAGGCGAGTCCGGAGGCCGGCGCCGCGCCGCCGCCGGGGCTCGCCTGAGCGTTCAGCGCGCCGGACCCCAAGGACGAAAGGATCGTGGGAGCCGCAAACGCGAGTCCCGCGCCCTGGATCGCCCTCTTGATGAAAACTCTACGATCTGTAAGCGAGCTGTTCTTCATAGTCACCTCCTTCAAATTCTTGACACCGAAAGAGACGCAGCCGTATAGTCCGCGCCTGGTCGCCTTACCGACTTCAACTTGCAAGACCTGAACCACCGAGCAGACAAGTGAGCCCTGACGTACGATCCGATCGGGACCCGCGTTCCCATCCCGAGTCCACGTTCTCCCTCGCCCCAGGAGTTCGACTCGAGCCGCTCGGAGACGGAAGCGCCGTGCTGTACTCCAAGGACATGGACGAGAGCCTCAGTCTCAATCACACCGCCGCACTGCTCTGCAGTTTCGCTGATGGTCAACACACAATCGGATCTGTCCTGCAAGAGATGCGCCAGACGTTTCCCGAAGATTCGATCGACGAGAACGCTCTGATCCGCTTCCTCCTCGACCTCGAGTCGCGGCAATTCCTGCAATGGGGTTAGAAATTTCGGGCTGGACCATCCTCGGCTCGGCGTTCCGCTGCCAGGAGGTCCCGGACCGCTCCCGGGCCGACCTGGAGGCTCTGCTCCAGGGTTTCCCCCGGCTCGACCACGGGACCGCCCAGGCGGAGGAGCTCGCCATCGAGCCCGAAAACGGCGGCGAGCCCTCGGCCTATCAGCTCGAATACCGGCTGATCAACGCGGCGATCGAGCGCGCCCGGGACCGCTGGGTGCTTCATGCCGGCGCGGTGGCGGGACCGGACGGCACCTGCCTCATCGTCGGCGAGTCGGGAGCGGGCAAGACGAGCCTCACGCTCTGGCTCTGGGCCCACGGCCTGCGCCTGGTGACGGACGACCTCTGTCCCCTCGCCCACGGTTCCCTGACCCCGGAGGTCTTCCCCCGCGCCCTCCACATGGACGGCCACTACTCCCCCCGGCTGCTGGAGAGGATCCCGCCGCGACCGGCTTCCTACCCTGCCGAGTACTACCCGTTTCCCGGCCAGGCCGGAGTCGAGGTCCCGCCGGTCAAGGCGCTGCTCGCCGTCGAGCGGGGCCCTTTCCCGGAAGGGAGGCTGGAGCCCCTGAGCCAAGCCGAAGCGGCGCACCGCTTTCTCAAGGCGGTGATCAAAAATCCCTCCTTCCAATTCGACCGCGCCCTGGAGGACATGATGCGCCTCTCCCGGCAGTCCCGGTCCGCCCTGCTGCGCTCCTCCACGCCGGAGGGGGCCGGCACCACGGCCCTCGCCTGGCTGCGCGAGATCCTTTGAGAGTCAGACCACTTCGCCAGCGGGACCGTCTCCGGCCCTGAGGTGGAATCGGCTGGTGATCCCCTCCCGGGAGACCTCGGCGAGCAGGGGGACGAGCGGTTGCTCGGAGAAGAGCCACTCGTGGAGGGCCTTGGCCGCCCGCCAGCCGGGCAGGCCGAGCCAGGGCTCCGCCAGCAGGAGGGACACCAGGAGGCGCCGGAGCACCAGACGCTCGACGCGATCCGCGTCGAAGCCGCCCGCCACCTCCCGCGCTCCCGGCACCTCGCAGAGCTCCAGCATCCAGAGCGGGCAGTAGGCGGCGCGCCGCGGCCAGGCGGCGGCATCCTGCGCGAGCCGCTCCCGAACATCGGCCGGGACCGGCAGGAAGTACTTGAGGTCCGCCAGCCAGCGCAGGCCGCCGAAGAACGAGTGACGCGAGAGGTGGAGGCAGCCGAAGAGAAGCTGATGCTCGGGCGCGGGGACGCGGAAGGTCCGGCCGTCCCGCTCCACCAAGCGGCTGCGTTCCCAGAAGCGGTCAAGGAACCCCTCCGGCGACGACGTGTCCAGGTCCCAGTGCAGCTCGACGATGGCGCCGCGCCGCCTGTAGCCGAAATGGAAGTGTTGGTCGAGGAGCCCTTGTCGATCCAGCCAGGACTCGCCCAGGTGGAAACCCATCTCCTGGAGCAGCCGGTCGGCGCGCTCGAGGTCCGGCCGGCGGACCAGCACGTCCACGTCGCACTGGAAGCGGCCCGCGAGCCCCGGCCTCTCCGCCCGCAGGGCGGCGCCCTTGAGGAGGATGAGATCGATCCCCTCGTCGGCCAGCCGGGAGAGGGCCTCGCTCAGCTCCTCGTCGCGCAGGAGGTTCTGGACCGCGGCCGTGGAGGCCCGCTGCCGCAGCTCCGCGAGCCAGCGGGCCGCCTCGGGCCCCAGCCTCCGCTGGCTGGGACCCAGGCTCTCCAGGATGTAGGACTCGAGGTAGAGGCGGGACGCGAGCTCGGCGAGCACCGCCGTGTCCGCGTCCCGAAGCCGTTCCGGGTCGCAGCCCGTCAGGCAGAGGTCGAGCAGGAGCTGCCACTCGGGTCGGATGGCAAAAACTCCCGCCTCACGGCATCGCCAGGCCGAAGGCGTTGACCAGGAACACCGCCATCTCCTCGCGCAGGACCGCCTGGGTCGGGCAGAACCTGAGCGGGTTGGTCTGGCAGCCGGCGGTGCCTCCCTCGGCGAAAAGCTGCTCGATGTGCGCCGCGGCCCAGTAGCTCGCCGGGACGTCCGCGAACACCGTCCCGGTGGCCGGCGGCGGGGTGTAGCCCGGGCCGTGGCCGATGTTGATCAGGAACGTGGCCATCTGATCCCGGGTGACGATGTCGTTCGGGCAGTAGCGCGGAGGGTTCGTGCCGCATCCAGCGGTCAGGCCGTCGTTGGCGAGCTGCTCGATCCAGGCGGCCGCAAAGTGGCTGGCGGGGACGTCCTGGAACATCGTGCCCGTGGCCGGGGGGGGCACGAAGGCGGCTCCGTGGTCTGCGCGGACGATGAAGATCGCCATCTCGGCCCGGGTCAGCGAGTTGGTCGGGCAGAAATTGGCGCCGCCGCAGCCGGCGGTGAGCCCGGCGTTCTCCACCGCCTCGACGAACGGCCAGCTCCAGCGGGTGAACGGCACGTCCCGGAAGGTGTGGTACGAGTAGGAGGCGCACGCGAGGTCGGTCTGCGCGAGCGTCGCGCCCCGCTGCGGATGGGCGCCGAGATTGGCGAACATCGTCGCGTTCGGGTCTGTATGGTGCCCGAAGCCCAGGCCGTGCCCCAGGGAGTGGGTGATCACCTCCTTGAAGTCCAGCTCGCCCACGCACTGCGCGCCGTTGTTGATCAGGACCGACAGTCCCGTGATCGGCTTCCAGCTCTCCCCGTCGTGCTGCTGGACCGGGTTGTTGTTGGCTTCCACCTTGGTGAGCGAGACCATGCCGCAGCAGTTGGGGCCCCAGTGCCCCGGCGGGGTGGCTCCGCCGCAATCGCTCGTCAGGTCCGCGATCTGCCCGCAGGGATCATTGAAGATCACCTCGTTGTCCGGCTCGAAGGCGCCGTTCGGGCTCGCGCAGTTGAAGGTCGCCGCCCGCGATCCCGCGTACAGCAGGTTGGCCACCGAGTTGACGTGGTTCAGCCAGGCCGCGACCCCCTCCTGGACGGCGCTGACGCCGCCGTCGGCGATTCCGGTCTGTCCGGGCGTCGTGTGCCAGACGCCCACCGAGCCGCCGGTCTCGAAGCCGAACCAGCGGGTGGGGAAGCCGAGCGCGTGCTCGAACCTGCAGGCGGCGGGCGCACTGTGGAGAGCCGCTCCCGCCGAGCCCGTCTCCGACTTCGCCATCACCGGCTCCAGCTCCTCCACCTCGGCGGCCTGCCGGTACCAGGGGGTGGAGCCGCTGGCCACCGCGGCCAGGTGCTGGAGCAGATCTCTCCGGTAGGTGCCGACCGGCTCCACGCCCGGCCCCGGCACCAAGTAGAGCTGGGAGGCCTCGGGCAGCGGCCGGAACGTTCCGGTGGCCTCGTCCTCCCGGAGAATGCCGTACGCCAGCATCTTCGACTGCCAGCGCCCTCCCGGCGCCGGATCGAGGAAGAGGACGTAGCGCCCTCCCTTCTCGTACTTCGGCGCCCCGACCACCTCCATCTCGCGGACTTCCAGCGTTCCCGTCACAGGCTTGCCCTTGAGGATCTGCAGGACGCGAAACGCCGTGACGGTGGACCCGGCCATGCTCCCCCGCTCCTCGCTGTTAGAACCCAGCGACTCCGCGAACACGACCAACCGGCTGATGCGGGCCAGGGTGCCGAGATCGCGAGGCGGAGCGATCGACGAGCCGAAGCTCGGGATCGCCGCGATCAACATTGCCAGACCTGTGAGAACGATGACGTGGGCTCTGCGCATGGTCATAGGACTCCTTTTACAAGCCTCGGAGGGCAAATCCTTCCAGCAGAACGATCATGAAACCCGCCGCTGCGCTCTTGCATATCGAGAGAAGTCTCTCTTCTCCCCTGTTCGAGCGGGATGAAGCTTGACTCCTCAAAAGCAAGATGCATGCCGTTTGGGTCGTCCGGGTTGGCACGCGGGCCGCAAGGAGACATGGACAGAGATCGGTCCGCCGAAGGGCGGCCTGGGCGCGCTATCAACCACGAAGCCGCAGCGCTTCCTCTCGCTCGGAGTCATCATGCGCAAGCGCTCGCTCCTCCTCGTCAGCCTATGTCTTTTCTTCTCTATGATTGCAATTCCTCCCGTGGGGGCCACCACGGTGGCCCCCCCCGACAACCTCGGGCACCTCGCCCGGATCAGCCGTGCGGTCGTCTTCGCCCAGGCCCTGGAGTCCCGGGTCGAGGAGGGGGAGACCCTTCCTTACACGGTCACCCGCTTCCAACTCGTGGACCGGATCGCCGGAGCCTCACCGGGCACGGTCTTCGAGGTGCGCGAGCCGGGAGGGACCCTGGGGAAGGTGGGCACCGTGGTGCCCGGAGCCCCCAGGTTCGAGGAGGGACGCAACTACCTCCTCTTCCTCGACCCCGCCCCCGGCGGCCGGTGGCGCTCCAAAACCATGGCCTACGGACTCCTCGAGGAGGACGAGAGGAGCGGCGAGCTCCGGCCGCTCCCCCAGGCGCCGCGGATCGAGCTCAAGGCCCGGGGGGCCTTCGAGCCCGTCGGCATCTATCGCAAGGCCGCCCTCCTCCAGCACCTGAAAGAGGTCGCCCGCGGAGCACCGTGGAACCGGCAGCAGGTCGTCGCAACCGAGCAGGCCAAGCAGGGCCAGCCTCTGGAATCGGCGTTCGACGCGATCTACGACGGCCCGACGGAGTGCGCCTTCATCACCCATTCGGACGGCATTCCCGTCCGCTGGTTCGGCTACGAGGACGGCAGCACGACCTCGACCATCGTCCCCACCACGCCCGGCCAGAACGGTCTCGCCGACGGCGGGCTCTCCGCCGTCCAGAAGGGCGTCGCGGCGTGGACCAACCACCCGGACTCGGTGATCCGCTTCACCGTGGGGGCTTCCCGGCCGCGCAGCGTCGTCTGCTCCGGCGAGTTCGATACCGACGGGGGCGCGGTTCTGTTCAACGACCCCTGCAACGACATCCCCGCCCTGTCCGGCTGCGTCGGGACCCTGGCCTTCGGCGGCACCATGTACTCGCTGAGCACCCGCAGCTACAACGGCCACCCCTGGCACCCGGCGCTGAGCACCTGGGTGGTCGTCAACGAGGGCGCCGAGTGCCTCAGCGCGACGAGCTTCGAGGAGACCCTGGGGCACGAGCTCGGCCACGTCCAGGGGTTCGGGCATCACACTCCGGCCAACCGCGCGGACGCCCTGATGTCGGGCCAGCTCAAAGGGGACGGCCTCGGCGCCGCGCTCCGGCCGACCGACAAGCGCTGCGCCTCCTACGCCTACCACACCTTTCTCGACGTGCCGTTCTCCCATTGGAGCTGGCCGTCCATCGAGGCGCTCGAGAACTCGGGGATGAGCGGCGGCTGCGGGAGCGGCAATTACTGCCCGCAGAACAACGTCACCCGGGCCGAGATGGCGGTCTTCCTCGTCCGCGGGGTGCACGGCAGCAACTACAACCCCCCGGCTGCCAGCGGCACGGTCTTCCAGGACGTCCCCGCCTCCTACTGGGCGGCCGCGTTCATCGAGCAGCTCTACCGGGACGGCTTCACGGGCGGATGCCGCCCGGGCTTCTACTGCCCCACGAGCTCCGTCACCCGCGCGGAGATGGCCCTGTTTCTGGTCAAGGCCCGTCACGGCGTGGGCTTCACCCCGCCCCCCGCCACCGGCACCGTGTTCGCGGACGTGCCGGCGAGCCACTGGGCAGCCCCCTTCATCGAGCAGATCTTCCGCGACGGCATCACCGCCGGATGCGGCAACAGCTCCTACTGCCCGAACGGCATCGTCTCCCGGGAGCAGATGGCCGCCTTCCTCGCGCGGACCTTCAATCTGCCTCTCCCCTGATCCCGCACTCATCGTGTCTTCGATATAAGCTGAAGCACCTCCGGCCCGTCGTCGGAGGTGCTCGACCTCAAGGAGGATCCCGATGGCCGCCAGGTCTCTGCTTCTTCCGCTGTCCCTTCTCCTCACCGTCCTCTCTGCCGTCCTGCCGGGCCGGTCCGCGTCAGCCGCCCCTCTCCCGGGGACCCAGGTGCAGATCATTCCCCTGGCCAGCGGCCTCTCCTTTCCGATCGGGGCCACCCACGCCGGAGACGGCTCAGGAAGGCTGTTTCTCGTCGAGCAGCTCGGGACGATCCGGATCTGGAATGGCACCCAGCTCCTCGCGACGCCGTTCCTGAACCTCTCCTCCCTGGTCGGACCCTGTCCGGATCCGGTCAACGGCTGCGGCGAGCGGGGTCTCCTCGGGCTCGCGTTCCACCCCGAATACGAGACCAACGGCTTCTTCTACGTCTTCTACACCCGCAACTCCGCCCTGAGCAGCGAGGACGGCGACATCGTCGTCGCCCGGTACCAGAATCCCGAGCCCGCCGACAACGTCGCGGCTCCGGGCTCGGGCACCGTCCTGCTGACGATCGAGCACACCGCTGCCGGCAACCACAATGGCGGCCAGATCGCCTTCGGGCCTGACGGCTACCTTTACCTTGGGACGGGGGACGGCGGCGGCGGCGGCGACCCGAACGACAACGCGCTGAACATCGACAGCCGGTTGGGCAAGATCCTGCGCATCGATGTGGACGGTGACGACTTCCCCGGCGATGCCACCCGCAACTACGCCATCCCGCCGACCAATCCTTTCGCCGGCGGCACTCCGGGAGCGGACGAGATCTGGGCCATTGGCTTGCGCAACCCCTGGCGCTTCGGCTTCGACCGTCTCACGGGTGACCTCTTCATCGGCGACGTGGGACAGAACGATTGGGAGGAGGTCAACCTTCAGCGCGCCTCGAGCACTGGCGGCGAAAACTACGGATGGGACGTACTCGAGGGGCGCCACTGCCATGAGAACGTCCCCGCGGGCTCGTGCAACACCTTCCTCAATGGGGGGTCCGATCTCCCCATCCTCGAATACAACCATGTCGACCCGGTGGTCAATCAGCCCATCCACTGCTCGGTCACCGGCGGCTTCGTCTCCCGCAGCCTGCCCTCGCACTCCCTCTTCGGAGACTACATCTACGCCGACATCTGCTCCGGCTACATCTGGCGCGGAACCGAGACCAGCCCCGGCGCCTGGACCAGCCAGCGGATCTTCGATACCTCGTTGAGCATCTCCAGCTTCGGAGAGAGCGAATCCGGCAGACTCTACGTCGTCAACATCGGCGGCAATCTCCACTGGCTCGCCCCATACACCTTCGGGGACGTGCCCCCCACCCATTGGGCCTGGCCGTTCGTCGAGGCGATCTACGGCGCGGAGATCACCGCCGGCTGCTCGGCGGGATCTCCCCCCGGCTTCTGCCCGGGAAATCCAGTGACCCGGGCCCAGATGGCGGTCTTCCTGCTCAAGGCGATCCACGGCTCCTCCTACCAGCCTCCTCCGGCCCAGGGCGGCGTCTTCGACGACGTCCAGCCGGGCGACTTCGCCGCCGACTGGATCGAGCAGCTCTTCGCCGAGGGCATCACCGGCGGCTGCCAGACGAGCCCCCGGAGGTACTGCCCGAGCGACAGCGTGAGCCGCGCGGAGATGGCCATCTTCCTGCTCCGGGCTCGGCACGGTGCGGCCTACACCCCGCCTGCGACGACCAGCTCCTTCGCAGACGTGCCGAACAACCACTTCGCGCAGGACTGGATCGAGCAGCTCCACGCGGAGGGCCTCACGGGCGGCTGTGGGACAAACCCGCTGCGCTACTGCCCGGACAACCCGGTCCTGCGGGCGGAGATGGCGGCCTTCCTCGCCCAGACCCTCTCCCTGCCCTTGCCGTAGCGCTGCAGAGCGACTCCGGGGAAGCGGTGACAGATATTGTCAGTTTTCGGTGCCACTATCTGGCCTTCCGCTTCCCCCTCCTCTCCAGCTTTTACTTTGTTTTCAACGACTTGCCTTTTGGAACAGAGCGGGTACAGCCTTTGCTATCTGACGTTCCGTGCAAACAAGACAGGCTGGCTCTCTCCAGGTTGGCGGTAAGGCTCTCGCCCCCATCGTGGGGCTCCTCTTTTCTACCGTCGCCGCCGTGGGGCAAACCGGGAGCTCGACGCTCTCGAACCCCACGGTGGTCTTTTCTTCTCCGGGCGTCAAGCAGGTGAGCCTCACGGTCTGCAACGACGCCGGCTGCGACACGGTCACCAAGCCGGTCACGGTGCTCGATCCCAAGCCGCACGCCCTGAGTGTCGGGAGCATTCCTCCGATGGTCGGTCTGGGAGAGCTCGTCTCGTTCTTGGGGAGCGCGGCGGGCCGTCCCCCCCTGACCTACCGTTGGGTGCTCACGAAAGGCGCGAGCAGCCTCACCTTGAACGGCAATCCCGCTCTCTGGGACTCCAAGCCGTCGGGGCTCGGGACGTACACGGGTAGGCTCGAGGTCCAGAACAACAACGGCCTGACGCAATCGTCTCCCTTCACCATCACCGTGGCCAAAATGACCTTCGCCGACGTGCCCCCGTCCTACTGGGCCTGGGAAGCCATCGAGACGATCTATGCGCGGGGGCTCACTAGCGGTTGCTTCTCCGATCCCCTCTACTACTGCCCAATCGCGAGCGTCACCCGCGCGGAGATGGCGTCCTTCCTGGTAGGTGCGATGAAGGGGACGAGCTTCGTGCCGCCTCCCGCCGTGGGAGTCTTCAGCGACGTGGCCACGTCCTTCTGGGCCGCTCCCTCGATCGAGCAGATCTTCGCCGACGGCATCACCTCCGGCTGTGCGGTCTCCCCGCTGCGCTACTGCCCGGAGACCCCCCTGACGCGGGCCGAGATGGCCGTCTTGCTGCTGCGCGCCAAGCACGGAGGGGCTTACGTGCCGCCGCCGGCCACGGGCACGCAGTTTTCCGATGTCGTCTCCTCCTACTGGGCCGCCCCGTGGATCGAGCAGCTCGCCGCCGAGGGGATCACCGGCGGCTGCGGCACCAGCCCCCTCCGCTACTGCCCGGAGGAGAACGTCACCCGGGCGCAGATGGCGTCCTTCCTCGTCCGCGCGTTCAACCTGACGCCTCCCTGAGGTTTCCCCGGCGAGCCCGCTCGAGAGACGGCTTGAATCCCCAGATCCAGGCCATCTCTGGATCTACAGCCCGTCTTCTCCGGATCGCTCGTCTCTACAGAGAGACGCTGTGTCCTGAGATACAGCCCGGTCTCAGTCACGCCAGAATGATGGTAGGGACGGCCTCTGTGGCCGCCCTGCTCCCAGCGGGCCCTCTCCAACCGGTCACCTCCGCTGTGACAACGACTAGGAGCCTGTCGGGAAACCGCCACTAAGTCGTCTCTTGGGTTAAAATAGCCGCCATGGAGACGACGCGGTTCCTGCGGTACGAGCCCGGCCAGATGTTGCTGCTTCCTCCGGACCTTCGGGAGTGGTTGGAGGAGGGGC
>DASQEB010000429.1:0-11487 GCA_035633875.1 Thermoanaerobaculia bacterium | reverse complement strand
CGGGACCGACGTCGGTCCGCCCGGAGAGCCGAAGCCGCCGAGCGTCGTGGTGAGCGTCACCGGCGTCAGGTCCGGCGGCGGCTGGCCGTTGTCGCTGCGCCGCACCTTGACGACGATGGTGCTCGAGGTCTCCCCGCCGGCCCTCAGATCGCTGGGGCTGGCGGTGACGTCCACGATGAACGTCGTCACCGGATCGGGCGGCTTGGGGCTGACGGGAGAGCCCGACGAGGGCTCCGTCGGCGAATCCGACTGGCAGCCCACCACGGCCGCAAGCATGAGCGCGAACAGCAGACGCGAGGCATTCCTCAGAGAGTGCATTGCGGTGCTCCTAAAAAGCTAGGGAACAACGTCGATCGTGAACCGGGCAGGCTCGGTGGCGACATCGTCGCCCGCCAGGGTCCGGCCGAAGAAGCGAATCGAAACGTCCAGGACGATGACCTGCGTGTTGGTCTCCCGGTCGATCCCGAAATCCCGGAGATCGCGGAAGGGCTGGCTCAGGATCTGGTCGGAACCCAGGAAGGGCAGATCCTCGAAGGTCACCTCGTCGTTGGGCTCCACGAGGCTGAAGACCCCCTGCACGGCCGGCGGCGGCACGCGGGTGCCGGTGTCGCGGCGGGTGAACCGGACCTCGTAGGAGCGGATCTCCACCGACTGCAGATCGCTGGTGATGCCGTTGGGATCCTTCGGGATGTTGCGGACCGTGATCTCCTCGATGGAGAACGGTCCGCCGGACACCGACACCCCGGAGGGGAGGCCGTCGAAGCCGCTGACGGAGAGGAGGACCGACCCCTCGCTGCGGTCGGTCCGCTCGCGGCAACCTGCGGCGGCGAGGGCGAGAACGATCAGGGAAAGCAGAAGCACATTGCGTTTCATTGGCAGCTCCGCACAGGGTTAGAGCTTGATGATCCTCGGCGTGATGAAGATGAGGAGCTCCTCGTTCTCCTCACGCCGGTTTCTGTTCTTGAACAGGTGACCGATGAGCGGGATGTTGGCGATCCCCGGGATCCGGGTCTCGCCCGCGTCCGCCGTCACCTTGTAGATGCCGCCGATGACGGCCGTGCCGCCGTCGCGGACCACCAGCCGGGTACGCGCGTCCTTGGTGGCGATCGGGGCATTGGGAGAGCCCTGCACCAGGAACGCGAACTGCGGCTCGCGCTTCGAGATGTCGATGTCCATCAGGATCGTGCCCTCGGCCGTCACCTGCGGCGTCACCTCCAGGCGGAGCGTGGCATTGATGAACTGCACGGTGATGGTGTCGTTGAAGATGGTCTGGACCGGGATCTGCAGCCCGCTCTGGATCGACGCCCGCTCGTTGTTGAGCGTCGCGACCTTGGGAGCGGACAGGATCGTGATCAGACCCTCGCTCTCCGCCGCCCGCAGGGTGGCGTCGAGCTGGAAGGTGTTGAGCACGTTGCCCAGCCGGAGGCTCAGCACGCCGGCCGTGGCGTTGCCGCCCAGGTTCACGTCGCCCGCGACGTCGCCGTTGTTCGGGAAGACCAGGCCGGTGGTGTTGCCGGTCGCGGCGCTGGCAATGCCGTCGAAGCCCCACGCGATGCCGATCTCCCGGCTGAAGCGCTTGGTGGTCTCGATGATCCGCGCCTCGATCATCACCTGCGGCTCGGGCGAGTCGAGCAGGTCGACGACCGAGATGACCGAGTCCATGTACTGCGGCAGCTCCTTGATGATCAGGGCGTTGGTCCGCCGGTCCACCACCACGCTGCCGCGCTGCGAGAGCAGGCTCGACTGCCCCTGCTTGAGGATGCGTGCGACCTGGGTTGCATCGGCGTAGCTCAGGCGCTGGTAGACCGTCCGCAGGGGGACGGAGAGCGCCTTGGCCGCCGCGAGCTGCTGCTTCTCCTGGGCCTCCTTGCGCAGCACCTCGGTGGGCGCGATGCGCATGACATTGCCGTCCAGCTCGTAGTCCAGGTTGTTGATCTTGAGGATCTGCTCCAGAGCCTGGTCCCAGGGCACGCCCTCGAGCTCCGCGGTCACCACGCCGGAGACTCCGGGCTGCACCACGACGTTCAAGCCGCTGATCGCCGCGAAGGAACGGAGCACGTCGGTGACGTCCGCGTTGGTGACCTTGAGGTCGATCGGCTCCCCGACGTAGACCCTCTCCGTCTCGCCCACGGCCTGGGCTTCGAAGCTCTGCACCGGCAGGCCCGGGGCCACCGAGGAGGCCTGCGCCTGGGGCCGGCTCTGGGGCGGCGCGGGCTGCTGCGACGGCTGGGCCAGCGCGAGATCGCTCGGCTGCGCGGACGCGGGGGCCGGCGACGACGACGGGGTCACCCGGATCTCCTGCTCGGTGGGCTCCGGCAGCTCCGGCGCGTCTTCCTCCTCGATCTCCACGGCCGCTCCGGCAGGCTCCGGGGTCGAACGCACCGGGGCCTGGGAGATGTCCGACGCCGGGGTCACCGGTGCCTGGGCCGCCGGCTTGACCGCCGGAGCCGCGGCCCCGGAGGTCTCCGGGAAGGAGACGACCAGCGCGTCCGCCGTGCGCTCGATCACCGGCACCGACTCGCCCCGGAGATCGAAGACCACCCGCGAGACCGGCTGCGGGTACGGCTTGAACTGGGCCACCCGGACCCGCTCGACCACGCTGCCGTCCACCGACACCGTCGGCCGCGAGGCCCGGTTGATCACCCCCTCGAGGTCGATGACGAACCGCTCCGGCTGGTCCAGGGCGAAGGTCGAGTAGGGGAACTCGCCGTCGCCGGCGATGCGGATGACCGCGCCGCCGCCCGAGGAGAGGACCTCGATGGCGTCGAGCCGCGTGGCGGCCACGCCGGACGGAGCCGGGGCCACCGCGGGGCGGTCCGGCGTGCCGGCATCCCGCGGCGCCGCCGCAGCCACCGGCTCGGCCGTCTGCACCGGCTCCGCCGCCGGCTCCACCGTCTGCGACCCGGCCGCGTCCTCTTCCTCTTCCCGGTTGTCGAGCGGCTCGAAGTCCAGCTCGGACCCGGCCCGGGCCTGCTGGCCGACCGGCATCAACTGGATCTGGAGCTTCGTGCCGTCGGCGGTCACCGAGTGCTCCACCTCCTGGCGCGTCGCGATGACCAGGCGGGTCAGCGGCCGGGTGCCCTCCGACACACGGGTCACCTCCAGCGTCGAGACCAGGCCGTCGGCGGGCGCGAGGTTCGCGATTCCAGCCTCCGGGACCGTGTTGGGCAGCTCGACGACGACCTTGCCGTCGGAGTTGCGGAAGCTCGTCCAGACGAGAGGAGCGCTCGACTCGAGGTCGACGAAGACCTCGGGGGCCCCCTCTCGCAGATCGATCGTGCGGATCTGTGTCGGCGCCGGAGCCGCCTTGGCGTCGGCCGGAGCCGCCTTGGCCTCGGCCGGGGCCGCGGTGGCGACGGGAGTCGCCTCGACCACCCTGGCGGGCTTGGACGAGGTGCACCCTCCCCCGGCGGCAACCGCGAGGACCGCCAGAGCAGCGGTCAAACGCTGCCACCCGGCGCTCTGTCTTCCGATGACCACATCTCCCATGGCACTCGCCTCACTGAAATTGAGCGAATTCGGGCTACGACGACGGGTTCAGGCTCTTGACCACTTCCCGGAACGGCTTCAAGGCGGTCGGATCCTGGACGATCTGTTTGAAGACCACCTCGTTGCGATTGATGCTCACGACGTCGCCGTCGTAGAGCTGGTCACCCTCCCGCAGCAGATAGCTCTTCTTCTGGTTCGCGGCACTCACCTGGGCCACGTAGCCCTTGCTCGTCCGGAAAATTCCGGTCAGGTCGATCTCATCGATGAGGAGGCCCGGCACGCCCTCCGGCCGCGGACCGCGCAGCTCCGGACGGTCCGGAGCGGCGAGCAGCGACTTGAACGGATCGCGGCGGTTGCCTGGGTCGTACGTGAAGCCGGTCCCGGAGAGGACCTCCTCTTCCCCCTCCAGGATCTGATCGATGTCCCCCAGGTCCGGCGTCGGTCCCAGGGGTCCTTCCTCCCGCGCCCCGGGCGGGGCGCCCTGCGGCTGTTGCTGCCCGAACGACACGCCCAGCGTCAGGAAGCACGCCAGGACCAGGATCGACAGGATGAGGGATCGCATTACCGGGCTCCTTCCTGGCTCGCGCCGGAACGGACGCGCGCGGCCGGACCGTCCCCCGCCTTCCGCGTGCTCCTCTTGCCGTCCTCGGAGCCCTCTTCCTCTTCTTCTTCCTCGGGCGTGGGCTCCTTGTAGACGAACGTCTTCGCCGTGAACTGGGCCACGATGGTGTGCTGGCTCTCCGCCTTCTGCGCCGCGCTGACCGTCAGGTCCTCGATGTTGATGATGCGCGAGAAGCGGCTGATGCGGTCGAAGAACAGCGCCAGGTTGTGGTACGTCCCGTCCACCGCGATGGCGATCGGCCACTCGCTGAAGAACTCCTTGTCCGAGAGCTGCCCCGGCGTGAAGCGCTTCAGGCTGAAGTCGCCCTGCTCGGCCAGCGAGCGGATGCGCCGCATCAGGTCCGGCGTGTTGCGCCGCGCCGGCAGGATGCGCAGGAGCTTGTCCAACTCCAGCTCGAGCTGGCGGACCTCCTCGCGGAACTTCGGCAGCTCCTGCTTGGCGGCCCGGCCCTCCTGGATCTTGGTCTGCAGCTCCGAGAGCTTCGCCTCCTGGGCCTCGAGCTCGGCGCGCATCGGCTGGAGCAGACGCCAGAAGCCGAGGGCGAAGAGCACCACCCCCACACCCAGGCCCACCGCCAGGCCGATGTACCAGGGTTTGCCTTCAAGACCGGTCTTGAGCGCCATCGGGCAGCCCTCCCTGACCCGAGGTCGGTCTCACCCCTCCGGCGTCCCCGGAGGCGGTCTGCTCGGCGCCCTCCGGAGCGCGCGGAGCGAACGAGTACGTGAAGTTGATGACGAACTTGTAGATGCCGCCGGCCTGCTCCTGGGTGTCCTTGAGCGTCGGCTCCTCGAACTCCGGAACCTTGTCCAGGTTCTCGATGAAGTTGGCGACGGCGTTGGTGTTGAAGGCGCGTCCCTCGATCTCGATCACGCTCGAGGTCATCCGCATCCGGTCGAGCCAGAGGAGCTCCGGCAAGGCCCGGGAGATGTGGTCCATCACCCGCACCGGCCCCCGCTGGTTCGCCTTGAGATCGTTGATGATCCCGATCTTGCGCTCCAGCTCGGACTTCTTCTCCTTGTAGTCCTCGACCTCCTTGATGACCGAGGCCAGGGCCTCCACCTCCCGCTCGGCCGCGGCCACCTCCGCCCGCTTCTGCTCGACCTGCCGGTCGAGCAGCCACCAGGCTCCACCCAGCGCGGCGAGACCGAGGATGATCCCGGCCGCCAGCATCCACTGGCCGACGTCCTGGCCTTCGAGCTTGAGGCCGCCTGCCGGCTTCGTCTTGCGGACTGCCGCGCGCTTGCCTTCGGAGAGCAGATTGATCCTGATCATGGGCTAGTCCCCCACCCGGCGGATACCGAGCCCCACCGCGACCGCCATCATCGGCCCGATCGACTGCATCCACTCGGGATCGAAGTCACTCTCCTTGAAGTGGATCCGGCGCAGAGGGTTCATCAGCTCGGTGGGAACCTCGAACTTCTCGCGCAGCACCTGCTGCAGGTTCGGCGTCAGCGCACAGCCGCCGGACAGCATCAGCTCGTCCACCGGCCCCTCCGAGGAGGTGGCCGAGAAGAAGTCGAACGTCTTGCGGATCTCCGACGCCATCTCCGCCGACACCGTGTCCAGCACCGGGCGGGCGTCGGCCAGCGTGTAGCGATCCACCGACTCGCCCCGCTTCAACGCCTCCGCCTGCACGAACGAGAGATTGAACTCCCGCTGCAGCGCCTCCGTGAACTGGTTGCCGCCGAAGGAGATGTCGCGCCAGAACACCGTCGCGCCCCGGGACAGGATGTTGATCGTGGTCACCCCCGCGCCCATGTTGATCAGCGCCACCACCTTGCGCGGGTCGAGGTCGTAGTTCACCTCGTAGGCGTTCTGCACCGCGAAGGCGTCCACGTCCACGATCGAGGGGGTCTTGCCCGTCTGGCTGATCACCGACACGTAGTCGTTGACCTTGTCCCGCTTCACCGCGACCAGCAGGACCTCCATGCTGTCCCGCCCGGGCTCCCCCTCCGCCAGCACCACGTAGTCCAGACGGACGTCGTTGATGTCGAAGGGGATGTACTGCTCCGCCTCCCACTGGATCGAGTCCGCCAGCTCCTCCTCCGGCATCGCCGGAAGCTGGATCTTCTTGATGATCACCGAGTGGCCGGACAGCGAGGTGGCGAAGGCGCTGTTCTTGACCTTGGTCTGATCGTTGAGACGGTGGATGGCGTCGACCACGAGGGACGAGTCCATGATGGAGCCGTCCACGATGGCCTCGGGCGACAGCGGCTCGATCCCGAGACGCTGCAGGTGGAACTCCCCTTTCCGCTCGCGCAGCTCGATCAGCTTGACCGCCGAGCTGCCAATGTCCAGGCCGACCACACCTTTCTTAGACCTTGAGAAGAGCACGACGTTCCAAGCTCCCTCTAAAAAGCCCAGCGTTCAGGCCTACTTACCGGTACTTAGTTAAAGCTTCGCTGGAAGCTACCAGGAATCTACACCGGTGTCAAGGCACTAATGCGTCTATGTCTATATGGACCAGTGCGGGAACTCTACACCTGTCCGGAGAAGTCCGCAAGGGGGTGTGTGTCACAGTTTGGCGGGGCGGGCCAAAAAGTGACAAGCCTGGGGAAAAGTCACGGTGGGATGCGGCCCCGCGGCACCGACACGGAGTGTCACGGGGGGAGATAGGGGCCCAAAGAGGCCGCTGCCCACCCCCGCAGGTCCCTTTCCGGCGACCAGACGCGCTTCCAAGGTCGCAGCCGCCGCTCAACGGTGCTAAGCTGACAACTTACACGTTCGGGCGGTCCGAGGCCTGGAGACTCCGGACCGAAATCGGACACAGGTCTCTCAAGGAGGAGTCTCTCGATGGGCAAGAAGCTCTACGTCGGCAATCTGGCTTACAGCATCAGCGGCGGCGATCTGGAGGAGCTGTTCGGAAACCACGGCACCGTGCAATCCGCTCAGGTGATCATGGATCGCGACACGGGCCGTTCCAAGGGGTTCGGATTCGTGGAGATGGCCAGCGACCAGGAGGCGCAGGATGCCATCGCCGCACTCAACGGCAAGGAGTTGGACGGCCGGACGCTGACGGTCAACGAGGCCCGCCCCAGGGAAGAGGGCGGCGGCGGCGGCGGCGGCCGTGGCAAGGGCGGCTACGGCGGTGGCGGCGGCGGTGGGCGCGGGGGGTATGGCGGCGGCGGTGGTGGTGGACGCGGGGGGTATGGCGGCGGCGGCGGACGCCGGTACTAGAAGACCTCCACGCTCTTCAATCAAAGGACAGCAAAGACAGCAAGGACAGCAAGGACAGAGGGGCACCGCCGAGGATGCCCTCGACGTCCTTGCTGTCCCTTGGGGTCCTGGCTGTCCTTTTCTTCTCTCAGAGCTGCGACCGCAACAGGCCCGCCGCGTGCTCCAGCAGCTTCTCCCTGACCGGCCGGCGGCGCCAGGTCTCCAGGGTGACCCTGCGGCAGCGGGCCTTGTCCATGCGGAAGGCTTCGATCTGATGGGCGGCGAAGTCGCGGTCGATCAGATTGAGGTTGGCCTCGTCGTTCAGGCGGAAGGAGCGGTTGTCGAAGTTGGTGGAGCCGACCGAGACCCAGATCTCGTCCACGATCATGAGCTTGCAGTGGTACATCGTGGGCTGGTACTCGTAGATCTCGATGCCCGCTTCGAGGAGCCTGCCCCAGCGGGAGCGCGAGGCCTTGCGGGTGACCGGGGCGTCGATGTGGCGCCCGGGGACGATGATCTCGATGTGGACGCCCCGCTGCCGCGCCTCGACCAGGGTCTCCACCGCGAGGTCGTCAGGGACGAAGTAGGAGCTGCCGATGTAGATCGTCCGTCGCGCCGCGGCCAGGGAGAAGAGGAACATGAGGCGGGCGCTCTCGCTTCCCTCGGTGCTCGAGCTCTTGAACATCTGGGCCTCGCAGTCGCCCGCCTCCTCGAGCGGAGGAAAGTAGTCGTCCCCGTGGAGGACCTGGGAGTGGGTCTTCATCCAGTTGTCGGTGAAGGCCGCCTGCATCTGGGCCACGACCGGGCCCTCGACCCGGTAGTGGCTGTCGCGCCAGTGGTCCGGGTCCTGGGCATGCCCCAGCCACTCGTCGGCGATGCCCACGCCGCCGGTGAAGCCGATGCGGCCGTCCACCACGAGGAGCTTGCGATGGGTGCGGTTGTTGATCCGGTCCAGGTTGTACCAGCGGATCGGGTGATAGCGCTCGACTTGGACTCCGGCGTCCGCCATCTGCCGGAGGAGCTCCTCGTCCATCTTCTTGCTGCCGAACCAGTCGAGGAGGACGTGGACCTTCACGCCCGCCCGCGCCCGCTCCGAGAGAGCCTCGGTGAGCTCCTGGGCGACCGAGCCCGACCAGTAGATGAAGGTCTCGAAGGTGATCGTCCTCTCGGCGCCCCGGATCGCCGAGAGCATCGCCGGGAAGATCTCGTCTCCATTGTGGAGAGGATCGATCTTGTTGCCGCAGAGGATGGGGGGACCGAGGAGATTGCCCAGGGCACGGCGGAAGCTCGGATCCTCCACCCCGTACGCCGTCTCGACCTTGCGGGTGATCTTGCGCTCGCCGGTCGAGAGGTTCCGCAGGAAGACGGAAAGAAAGAGCGTGACCGCCGCGGTCACGACGATGATCAGTGCCGTATCCATTCCCGGTCCGCCCTGCCCTCCCAGCCGCAAACCAGAGGAGAAACGCCAAAGGAAACTGCTCGGGAGGAGTGAGAGCAAAGGCCGTGCCGGGAGACTGGGAGCGCCGGTGTCCTCGCCGGCCTTCCGGAGTAGACGGCTTGCAGGTCGGTCTCCTCCCGGTGGGAGGCAGGGGAGGCGTCTGACCTCCCAGGGTAGGCGACAAAAAGAGCAAGGCGACACCGCAGGCGCACGCCTGCCGGCGGAACATGCCCAGGGGGACGACTCCTTTCGCGAAATCCTGTTTCGGCGTCAGGACCGCGGAGGAGGCGACTCGGGCGCGGGGAGGAGCGCCAGGGGGGACGGAGCGGTCCGCGGAGTCACGAACCCGGCCGGAGAGGGGAACCAGCCTGCCGAAGCCATGGCGAGGACGGCCCGGACCTCATGGTGGGGAGCCGCCGGGGAGTGCGGATGCCCGCACCCACAGGAGGACGACAGCGAGCACGAGGCGCCGGGGAAACCGGAGATTCCGCCGCTACTCGGCAAACTCCAGGATCATCTCCGTCCACATCTTGCCCGGGATGTCGTAGCGGCTGGCGGGCTGGAAGGGGATGTTGCGGGCGATTCGCAGGGCCTCCTGATTGAAACCGAGGTCCTCGGGACCTCCTTCGCGGACCACGGCGTCGATCACCTGCCCCCGCTCGTCGACCAGCAGGGCGAGGCGGACGCCGACCTGGAGACCGGTTCCCCGGGCGGCCGGTGGATATCGGTACCGCGGGAGGTCGAGAGGAACCGGTTCCTGAACCCCAGGGCCCGGGCGGAGGAGACCCGTCGGCTGCTCCCCCGCCTCCCAGGGGGCCGGAGGCAGGGTGCGCCGCGCCAGGGCCGGGCGATCCGGGCTGGCCTCTCTCTTCACGGCCGGGGCCGCCGGCTCCTCCGGGTCGAGGACCGGAGACTCCGGAGCCGGGGTCGGGTCTGCCGCGGCGATCTCGACATCCTCCCGGGGGGCCGCCACGGGCGCAGGAATCTCCTCCTGGCTGGCGAGCTCCTCGGTCTGCAGGATGTCGTAGCCGTCGTCGACGACCGGCCCGGCCTCCGCGACCTCAGGCCCGGACGCCGCCTCCTCCTCGATCACCGGAGTCTCCGCCGGATCGGCGGGCGGCGGCGCGGCGTCCGCCGGCAGATGAGGGGCGGCCACCCACTTCGGGGCGGACTCCGGCGCGTCCGGTTCCTCCGGCCACCAGAAATCCCGGGAAAGGAGGACCAGAGCGATCAGCGCTGCGACCCACAGGGCGATCCGCAGGGGGGAGGACGTTCCCGGCCCGGGGCCCGGGGACGACGACGGCCCTCCGGCCTCCTCCTCCATGGGATCGAACTCCAGCCTGACGCGGTCGGGCCGCTCCTCGGGAAGATCCCAGGAGGGGCCGTCCGGCTTCGGCTCGACGGGCCGAAGGGGAAGATCGTCGTCGGGGAAATGCCTGTCGTCCACGGAGACCTCCTTTCAGCCGCGGGCGCGGCGTCCAGAGATACGACTCAGGCCGTCCGATCGTTTCAATCCAGTCCTACTCCACCAGCATTTCCGCGACGAGACGCTGCCGCATCCCCCTCCCCTTCTTCTCCCCGGTGCGCCGCTCGAAGAGGCGGATCTGGAGGAGCTCGCGGTCGGCGTGGTCGATCGTCCGCTCCAGGCATTCCGCCCCGTGGCGGACCGCCCAGCCGAGGGAGAACGGCGGCACCCCCTTGGCCTCGGCGGTCTCCAGCAGGCGCTGCCCGATCTCCGCGACCGAGCCGGCGGAGCTCCCCAGGAGCAGGAGAAGGAACTCGTCTCCTCCCATGCGCACCACCGCGTCCTCCACCCGGGCGTTCTGTTGCAGGAAACGGCTCACCCTCATCAGCGCCTCGTCCCCCGCCTGGTGCCCTTGCTTGTCGTTGAGCTCCTTGAAGTTGTCCACGTCCACCACGATCGCCGCCCAGGTCTCCAGGGGAGTGAGGCGCTTCTGGAGCTCCTTGAGGTACCGCCGGTTGTAGCAACCGGTCAGGGGATCGCGGAGGCTCGCCTCCTGAATCCGGCTCTCCACCTTCTTGCGCGAGGAGATGTCGATCAGGACCCCGTGGAAGAGCACCTCGCCGGTCTCCGGGTCCCGCACGGCATAGCAGGTGTCGAGCACCGTCCGCTCGCCGCCGTCCGGCCGGCGGAGGACGAACTCGAACTCCCGCACGGTGCCGTTCCGGGCCAGCATCTCCATCTCCCTCTCCCGGAGCGACGGGTCGACGAAGAGGTCCCGCGCCCGGAAGCGACGCACCTCCTCGACGGTCGCAACTCCTACGATCTCCAGGAACGCGGGATTGGCGTCCAGGATCTCCCCGCGGTCGTTGGTGATGTAGATCCCCTCTCCCAGCTTGCGGACAAGCTGACGGAGAGTGCTCGGGTCTTCAAGGCTCCGAAAGCGTCCCTGGGGCATGGAGGTCTCCTTAGTGGGCAGGGGCGCAGCGCGACAACGCCAAGAACGGTAGGCAAAATCGGGGCCAACAGAGGGGAGGAGGGGGGGTCACCGGAGCTGGCGGATCCTGATTCGCTCCGGCTCGACGACGATCAGGCTCCCTGAGAGAGCTTCGGAAGGAAGACCGAGCAGGGCCTTCTCGATCCAATCGTTGACCGCGGACGTAGGCCACTCGTTCGGGAGGCGCACCAGGACCAACCCTGGACACCCAGAAATCGAGCGAGCGCGTGCTCCGAATCCCAGATCATTGGTCAGGAGCACCAGGCTGCGGGAGACAGCGAACTGGAAGATCTCTTCATCGGGATGCCCCCGAAGACCGAGGT
>DASQEB010000428.1:0-6855 GCA_035633875.1 Thermoanaerobaculia bacterium | reverse complement strand
CCGCGCGGACTAAGACCTGCCAGGCGCCCGCGGGCACCCGGACCGGCGGCGAGCCGAAGCGACACGGTACCGCTCCTCACTCCCGACCGCTCGGCCAGGGCGTAGCCCGGCGCTTGTGCCTGGACCACGAGCGCCTCGCCCGTCATCCGCGGCAAGAGCACGACGCCCTTCTCGTCCGTCCGGCCGAGCCGCCGCGCCGGTCGCCAGGGGGACCGGCTAGCGAGCATCCTCTCGGTGACCTCCGCTTCGACCAGCACCCGGGCTCCAGCGACAGGCTTGCCATCCGGTCCCGAGATGCGGACCTCCAGGCGCGCGTCCCGCTCGAGACCCGCGGTCGGGAGCTCGATCTCCTCCAGGAGCGGCACCAGAGAATGCTCCAGGGGGACCAAGCCGTCCGCCTCGACCACGACCTTCCACATGCCGGGCTCGGCCGTGAGCCGGAACTGCCCGTTCTTGTCCGCCTGGGTGGAGGAGGCCGGCTCCGGCTCGGCCGTCCCTCCAGCTCGAGGCGGCCCCTCTCGTAGGACGAGACGATGGGGACCAGCCGGACGCGGGCTCCCGCGACGGGAGAGCCGCCCGGCCCCGTGATCCGGCCCCCCAGGGCGAGGCCGCCGGGGGCTGCGAACGCCGGGAGGGAGAGGAGAGCGGACAGGAGGACGATCACGAGCAGCGGAACGGCGCGGAGTCGCTTCATGAGGACCTCCTGACAGGAAAGCTGTTCTAGGGATATCAACGAACCAGGGCCGGCGGGTGTCTATGGCTGAAGGAATTCCTCAGGAACTGGCGCGCTCCTTGCAATCCTCTTACGACAGGATGCGCCTCGGGAAAGCCTGGGAACTGCTCGTCGCAAAGATCACGGGGTGGGCGCGGGACTTCGTCCTCTTGCTGCCCAACCTGATCGTCTCGCTGGTCGTCCTCGTCGCCTTCTGGCTGGCGGCGCGGCTCGTGCGAAACATTCTGCTGCGGATCCTGCGCCGGGTCTCCCACAGCGAGCAGGTGAACCAGATCCTCTCGTATGCGGTCTACTTCGCCCTGATCGCCATCGGGACCTTCGTCGCCCTCGGCATCCTGGGGCTGCAGAAGACCGTGACATCGCTCCTCGCCGGCGCCGGCATCGTCACCCTGGCCCTGGGCTTCGCGTTCCAGGATATCGCGGCCAACCTGATGGCCGGCGTCTACCTCTCCGTCCAGCGTCCCTTCCGGCCGGGCCACATCATCGAGACCAAGGACTTCTTCGGCACCGTCAAGCGCATCCACCTGCGCTGGACCGAGATCCGCACCCAGCAGGGACAGGTCGTGCTCATCCCCAACAAGCAGGTCTTCGAAAACCCGATCATGAACTACAGCGCGAGCGGCAAGCGGAGGGTGGATCTGCGACTGGGGGTCTCCTATGGAGACGATTTGGAGAAGGTACGGCGCCTGGCGATCCGGGCCGTCGAAGGAGTCTCGACCCGGCTTCCGGACAAGGAGGTCGAGTTGTTCTACGAGGAGTTCGGCGAAAGCTCGATCAACTTCGTGGTCCGGTTCTGGATCAACTACATGAAGCAGCCGGACTTCCTCCAGGCTCAGAGCGAGGCCATCGAGCGCATCAAGAAAGCCTTCGACGAGAACAGCATCACCATCCCATTCCCCATCCGTACGCTGGACTTCGCGGTCAAGGGCGGAGAGAACCTGGCGGAGGTCCTGGAGGAAGCGGGGATCAGCCGGGTTCAGCCCAGCCGGTCCCGGACGTAGCGATTGTCGTAGGTCGTCACCTCCAGACGGTGCCCCCAGGGATCGCAGAAATAGACCGAAAAGGCCTTCCCATGGTCCCGGGGCCGGAGGCTGCGGACCTCCACCCCCGTTTCGCTGAACACGGGGTGGCTCTCCACGTGCTCCAGGAAGCGGAAGAAACCGGGGCCGTCCACGAGGAAAGCGACGAGGTGGAAGCCCGCCGTCGGCCGTTCTCCCCGGGGCTCGCCCGTGAACAGCGCGAGCTTGGACTTGCCGCCGTCGCAGGAGATCATCAACGGCCCCTGGGGGTCCTCCGCCCAGTGCACATACTCGGGAAGAACCGAGAGCCCCAGCGTCTCTTCGTACCACCGGGCCGCCTCCTGGCGGTCCGGGACGAACACCTCGACATGGTCCAGATGCTCCACCTTGAATGTGCGCATGGTCTCCCTCAGTGCTCGATGTCCACGGCGAGACGCGCCGGGCCGGAGAGCTCGATCACCCGGAAGCGCTTCGCCTCCGAGACGCCCAGGGCCCAGGTGACGACCGCCTCGAAGTCGCAGGTCCGCTCGATCTCCTTCAGCACCGGGAGGTCGAGCCGGCGCTCGCGGAACGGGATCGTGGGCTGCCCCTCCTCGGTATGGGCGTTGGCCGGCCGTAACGTCACCTCCAGGACCGCGCTCCCGGCGACCTCCTTCGGCTCCCCGGATCCACAATCGCGGGCGGGGCCTGCCAGGTACGCCACCCTGTAGCCCGGGAGCCGGTCCCCGGTGAGCTCGAAGGTGATCCGGTCGAAGCCGGGGTGCCCGGCCGTGCGGACCTCCCGGAGCAGGGCCGGCGGGATGTCGGAGGTTGACGTCTCCCGGACCGCGCCGGCTTCCAGGAACGGTCCTCCTCCCGAGCCGGGTCGCTCACCGGCCGCGCAGCCTGTGAGGAGGCCAGCGAGGAGCAGTGCCATCGCTTGATGTCTCACGTCCGGGATTCTGCCACAGCGTGGGCTATGCTTCCGCCGCGACGACCACGGCAGGATGGATCATGGACAACCTCTGGAACGACGACGAAGCTGCGCGCTTTTCCGGTGACCTTGGGGCTCGCGTCTACACCTCGCGCCTTCTCGGGCGGGACAAGTCTCTGGTGCTCCACGGCGGGGGGAACACCTCCGTCAAGGTGCGTGAGCCCAACCTCTTCGGCGAGGAGGAGGACATCCTCTACGTCAAGGGGAGCGGGTGGGACCTGGAGACGATCGAGGAGGCCGGGTTCTCGCCCGTCCGCATGGACCACCTCCTGCGCCTCGCGACGCTCCCCGCTCTCTCCGATCCCCAGATGGTCAACGAACTGGTCACCCACCTGACCCGCTCGTCGGCCCCGGTGCCCTCCGTCGAGGCCATCCTCCACGCCATCCTCCCCTACAAGTTCGTGGACCACACCCACGCGGACGCGGTCGTCGCCGTCACCAACTCCCCCGGCGGAGAGGACAAAATCCGCGACATCTACGGCGATTCGGTGGTGATCATCCCGTACGTCATGCCCGGCTTCGACCTCGCCCGCGTCTGCGCCGAGCGCTTCGCCGCCGAAGCGGGTCCCCATACGATCGGCATGGTCCTGATGAACCACGGGATCTTCTCCTTCGGAGCCAGGGCCCGGGAGTCCTACGACCGGATGATCGATCTGGTCGGCCTCGCCGAAGAGTTTCTGAAAAGAAACGGAGCCTGGGATCTCGGGACTTTTCCGGACCTGGGCGATGGGGCACCCGACCCGGTGGAGATCGCCCGGTTGCGGCGCGACGTCTCGAAGGCCGCCGGTTTCCCCATGGTCCTCACCTCCCGGCGGAGCCCCAGAAGCCTCTCCTTCGCGCGCCGGGGGGACGTGGGGACGATCTCCCAGCAGGGGCCGGCCACGCCGGACCACATCATCCGCACCAAGAGGGTCGCCATGGTGGGACGGGATGTGGACGCCTACGTCCGCGCCTACCGAGAGTACTTCGAGGAGCACGCCCCGCACGCCAAGGCTCCGAAGACCATTCTCGATCCCGCGCCCCGGGTGATCCTCGATCCCGAGTTGGGGCTACTGGCCGCCGGGCGGACGGTCAAGGATGCCGCCATCGCCGCCGAGATCTACGAGCACACCATGGACATCGTCGAACGCTCCGACCGCCTGGGCGGCTGGCGGGCGCTCCCGCCGCGGGACCTCTTCGACATGGAGTACTGGGACCTGGAGCAGGCCAAGCTCAAGAAGGCCGGCAACCCTCCGGTGTTCGCCGGGGAGGTCGCCTTGGTGACGGGCGCCGCCTCCGGGATCGGCCGGGCCTGCGTCGAGTCCCTCCTCGCCCGGGGCGCGTCCGTAGCGGGGCTCGACATCGATCCGAAGATCGAGGGGCTGCTCCCGCGCAAGGATTTCCTGGGGATCCGCTGCGACGTGACCGCCAAGGAAGAGCTCCGGGCCGCCCTCGCCGCAGCCGTGGACGCCTTCGGCGGGCTGGACATGCTGATCCTGAACGCGGGCATCTTCCCGGCCACCCGCAAGATCGAAGACCTGACGCTGGAGGAGTGGCGGCGGGTGATGGGGATCAACCTGGATGCCAACCTCGTCCTCCTGCACCTCGCCCATCCCTTTCTGAAGCTCGCCCCCACGGGCGGCCGGGTGGTGGCGATCGGCTCGAAGAACGTCCCTGCCCCCGGACCGGGAGCCGCCGCCTACTCCGCCTCCAAGGCCGCCCTGAGCCAACTCGCCCGCGTGGCCGCCCTGGAGTGGGGGAGGGACGGCATCCGCGTCAACACCCTCCACCCGAACGCCGTCTTCGACACCGGAGTCTGGACCGAGGAGGTCCTCACCTCCCGCGCCGCCGCCTACGGCCTGTCGGTCGAGGAATACCGCCGCAACAACGTCCTGCGGGCCGAGGTCACCAGCCGGGACGTCGCCGAAGCCGCCGCCGAACTGTGCGGCCCCCGTTTCGCCAAAACAACGGGCGCCTGGCTGCCGGTGGACGGGGGGAACGAGCGGGTGATCTAGTGGTCTGTCACAGCAGATAGTGACCGCCCGTGACCCTATGGCCTATACTGTGTTGACACTCCCTATGCCAATCCACACGCGAGCGCCGCAGCGATTTTCGGGAAGGGCTCCGACGCGCCTGCAACTCGGTGTGCCGACCCGGCCTTTTGCGGCGGCGTCGCCGTCCGGGAAGGAGATGGACCCGGAGACGCGCCTGCGACAGGCGGAGCGGCTGGGACACCACCTCGGCACGTTCAAGGCTGGTGCCGGACGGGCGGAATCGCCGCGCAAGGGGCGTCCGCTTCCGCGATGGCTGCTGCGGAAGATGGAGGGCTCTCTGGGAGACGATTTTTCGAGGGTCCGCGTGGTCGAGGAGGCGTCCGCTCCAACCAAGGACGCCCTCGCCTTTGCTCGCGGCGACGAAATCCACTTCCGGCCTGGCCGGTACCGGCCCGAGACTCCCGAAGGGCAGAAGGTGGTCGCCCACGAGCTCGCCCATGTCATCCAGCAAAGACAGGGCCGGGTGCGCGCCACCCGGGCACTCGGTGGGGCCCTCGTCAACGACCAGAAGGCGCTCGAAGACGAGGCCAACGATCTCGCGGAGCGCGCGGCCCTGGGCCAGCCGGCGGGACGGCCGCGGGTGGGCGGCCACACGCCGGGCTGCGGGTGCGTCGGATGCGCAGGGGGCCTCTCCCGGGCTTCCGCCGCCGTGACGATCCCGGCGCCTGCGCGTGCGCCGAGCCCCGCCCCGGTGATGCAGATGATTCACTGCAAGCACTGCGGCGCCAGCGACCACGAAACCGACCGGTGCCCGAACCGGGAGCGTTACAGTCCGCACTCCGGAGTCGAGCCGCGGCGGGACCTGGAACCGGACATCGAAAAAGCCCTGCGGTCGGGGAAGAAGAAAGAGGCCCGCAAGCTCGCCGCGGAGCAGGTGGGACTGCCGTCGGATGTGAAGCTGCGGAGCAAGTCCAAAGGGCGGGCGTCGACGAGCGGCGGTTTCCACGAGGGTCGCTCGGGCTTCAAGCCGCTCAAGCTCAGGGTGAGCAGCGATGTCCTGAAGGAGAGGGCCCCGGAGCGCAGGTCCACGTTCCGGCACGAGAGCGAGCACGTGCGTCAACGGCGGGACCCGGAGTTCATGGCGAGCTCCACCAAGGGCCTGCGCGAGGGGCTCGCCTACAGCTACGAATTCAACCGCGGCCAGCGAGACCCCTCCCGCGAACGGCCTACGCGCCGGCGGCAGGAGAAACAGGTCCGGAAGACCGTCCAATACCTGACCGGGACGGGAAGAGAGCATTGGGGGGCCAGGCTCTCCGAGCTCCAACGGTTCGGAAGCTTCCTGCGGCCCAGTGTGGAACAGGCCGCCCAGAACGATGTCCCACATGCGCAGGAGCTCCTGCCGCACCTGGGAGGGAGGCGGGGGAGGAGCCGAGAGCGCAGCCGCAGCCGGGACCGCAGCAGGGACCGCAGTCGGGACCGGAGCAGGGATCGCAGTCGGGACCGGAGCAGAGACCGCAGTCGGGACCGCAGCAGGGACCGCAGTCGGGACCGGAGCCGGAAACGCAGCCGCAGCCGAGGCCGGGATTCCTCGAGCAAGCGGCGCCGAGACCGGTCCGGAAGCCCTAAGAAGAGGCGCTGAGGCGGTCCGGGCCGGATCCCTGCGGCCGGCGGAGATCGACGCTCCTCAGCGAGCCTGAACAGTGGCCTTCTGCACTGCTCCAGAGATGGATTCGAGAATCCTCTCTGCATTGAAGTGAGTTTTTGGCTGGAGGTCGCCAGGCAGCACGTCGCAACCAGGCAAGGGATCGCTGACACCTTCGGCCAGCATTCTGACCTGCGAAACACTGATGATAGGTTCCCTCATGGAGTTGCCCCGGAGACGTTCGCCCAGCCACGCAAGCGCGTAGTG
The DNA here is from genome assembly GCA_035633875.1 of Thermoanaerobaculia bacterium. Taxonomy (GTDB): domain Bacteria; phylum Acidobacteriota; class Thermoanaerobaculia; order Multivoradales; family UBA5704; genus DATARR01. The sequence continues at coordinate 248 of DASQEB010000428.1, read as the reverse complement.
GAGGCACGTCCAACGCTCTGGAAGGTGAGCGGCGGAACCGCGCTTGTGGCGCTTGTGCGGTTTCCGTCGCTCGTACCGTGGTGTTGGGCAGCGACTCGAAATGCTCAGTTTCGGCGGACTAGGAACATCCGCTACAAAGGCAGCCCCCCATTCCGTCGCACCCATCGGTGCAGTAACAACCCTGGCTCTCGCAGATGGCGATGCACTCGAGCGGGGTCGGGCAGTTGGAGGTGAACCGAATGTTTTCA
>DASQEB010000427.1:0-8411 GCA_035633875.1 Thermoanaerobaculia bacterium | reverse complement strand
TCTCGTCGCCCTGCCGCACCGCCACGGCTTCGGGCCTCTCGGCCGCCCGGGCCTGGATGGCCGCGTGGAGGAGCTGCGTGGCTCGGGGGACCTCCGATCCCCTTCCCCACTCGTCGAGGAGCTGGGTCCGCTCGGCAGCGGTCAGCAGGGGGAGCTCGGAGAGGCAGGTGTCCGGCCGGGCCGCGGCTCCCGCCAGGAGCTCCCGGAGGCCCGAGAGGAGGCGAAGGATCGTGGTGCGTTCGAAGAGGTCCGTCTTGTACTCCAGGGTCCCGGCGAGGCGTCCCCCCACGTCCATCAGGGAAAGGGTGAGCTCGAAGGATGCGGTTTCGGGCGTCGCCTCGAAAGGGAGGAAGGTGAGGCCGGAGATCGTCCGGGTCGACCCGGGGGCGTTCTGGAGGGCGAAGAGGACCTGGAAGAGGGGAGTATGGGAGAGGCTCCGCTCCGGAGAGAGCTCCTCGACGAGCTTCTCGAAGGGCACCTGCTGATGGGCGAGGGATCCCAGGGCCACCGTCCGCGTCCGGACGAGGAGCTCGCGGAAGGTGAGATCCCCAGATAGATCGGCCCGGATCACCAGGGTGTTGACGAAGAATCCGATCAGCCCCTCGACCTCGGTGCGGTCCCGCCCGGCCACGGGAGTGCCGACGTTGAAGTCCGTCTGGCCGCTCCACCGGGCGAGGAGGGCCTGGAACGCCGCCAGGGTGACCATGAAGAGGGTCGCCCCCCCGGCGCGGCCCAGCTCCTTGAGGCCCGTGGCCACCTCCGCCGGGACCTCCAGGGCCTCCATGCTCCCGCCCGGCCCCAGGACGGCGGGCCGCGGCCGGTCCGTGGGGAGCTCCAGCACGTCGCTGCCCGCGAGACGTTCTCTCCACCAGGCGAGCTCCCGTTCCAGGATCTCGCCTTCCAGCACCTGCCGCTGCCAGGCGGCCCAGTCGGCGTACTGGACGGGGAGCTCCGGGAGCGGCGACGGGCGGCCGTGGGCGAAGGCGTCGTAGAGGGAGGCGACCTCGCCGATGAGCACGCCGTTGGACCAGCCGTCCGACGCGATGTGGTGGACGGTGAAGAGGAGGACGTGCTCCGCCGCCTCCAGGCGGAGGACCAGGGCCCGCAGGACGGGGCCGCGGGCGAGGTCGAACGGCCGGCCACCCGCCGCGACGGCGAGGCGGCGCGCCTCCGCCGGGCGCAGGTCCGCGGGCAGGCCGGAGAGGTCCACCAGAGGCAGGGGGAACGGCGCCGGCGGGTGGATCACCTGGACCGGCCGGCCCCCTACGCCCACGGCGAACGTGGTGCGCAGGGTCTCGTGGCGGCGGACGACCTCGGTGAAGGCCTCGGCCATCACCTCCGTCCGCAGCGGCCCGAGCACGCGCAGCACCGACTGGAGGTTGTAGGCCGTGTTGCCCGGATCGAGCCGGTCCACGATCCACAGCCGCTCCTGGGCAAAGGAGGACGGGAAGGCGCGGCCGTCCCGGGGCATGGCTAGGATCGGCGCCCGCAGCGGGTCGATCCCCTTCTCCTTCATCAGGAGCGCTAGGAGGCGTCGCTTCTTCTCGTCGAGCGCGGCGGCGGCGGACTTGATGGGGTCCAACGCTACTCTCCCCTCTCGGCGAGCATCCGCTCGACCTCCTCGGGCGAGAGGGCCTCGAGCTGCGCCAGGAGGTCCGCCATCTCATCGGGTCCGCCGGCGGCGGGCCGGCCCCGCTCGATCAACGCGGCCAGACCGGCGGGAGTCGGATTCTCGAACAGCTCCGGCAGGGCGATCTCCACGCCGTAGCCCTCGCGCACGCGGACGGCCACCTGGGTGGCCAGCAGGGAATCCCCGCCCAGCTCGAAGAAACTGTCGTGGATCCCAACCCGGTCGACGCCGAGGAGGGTTTGCCACATGGCGGTGACGGACCGCTCCAGGTCCGTCGACGGCTCGATGTAGGGGTTGCGGAGGCTCGGACGGGCATGGAGCGCCACGCCGCCCGCTCCCACCGCCTGCTCCCGCAAGGCCAACGCCTCCTCCAGACCGGCCTGGAGAACCGGGATGCCGGCCTCTTCTGCCAGGCGCGTCACCGCCTCCCGCACCGGCTCGGGAAGAGTGCCCACCAGGACCAGGGCACCCTCCAGCCCCGCGAGGGCCGCGGCGGCTTGCGGCGCCGGCGCCCCCCTGCGGTCGATCCAGTAGCGCCGCCGCTCGAAGGAGTAGGTGGGCAGGACGACGCGCCGCCGCCGCTCCCGGGCGTACACCCGGGGCCAATCCACTCCCACCCCGGCGAGCCAGAGCTTGCCCAGGGTGCCCAGGAGGAAGGCGCCCGCGGGCGTCCTTTCGTAGGCGGACGGCAGCGAGGGGAGGGCCACCGGGTCGGGCAGCCCTTCCACCGCCGGGTGCTGCAGGGCGAGGGACGACAGGCTGGCCCCGGGCCCGATCTCCAGGAGCACCCGGCCAGGCTCCCGCCAGAGATCTCCGATGCCGTCGGCGAAGCGCACGGTGGCCAGGAGGTGCCGGGCCCAGTACTCCGGATCGGTCGCAGCCTCCGGGGTGATCCAGGTGCCGGTGACGTTGGAGAGGTACGGGATGCGGGGCGCCCGGGGCGTCACCTCGCGCGCCAGGGCCGAAAGGGGTCCGGCAACCGGGCGCATCATCTCCGAATGGAAGGCGTGCTCCGTGCGTAGCCGCCGACAGGCGTGCCCCGCGGATTCGAGGCGCTCCTGGAGGTCCGCCACCGCCCCCGCAGGTCCCGCCACCACGGAAACCCGCGGGGCGTTGATCACCGCGAGCGACAGCTCTGCGCCCAGGAGAGGCTCCACCTCCCCGGCCGGGAGAGGGACGGCCAGCATGGCCCCCTCTGGCAGCCCGTCCAGCAGCCGGGCCCGGCCGGCGACAAGCTTCAGGGAGTCCTCCAGGGAGAGGACCCCCGCCACGGCAGCCGCCACGTACTCGCCGAGGCTGTAGCCGAGGAGGGCCTGGGGTCGGACCCCCCAGTCCATCCACAGCCGGGCCAGGGCGTATTCGACGGCGAACAGGGCCGGCTGGAGCACAGCCGTGCGATCCAGGAGACCCCGTTCCCGCTCCGGCCCCCGGCCGAGCAGGCGGCGCAGGTCGAGCCCTCCCGCCGGGGCCTCACCGGCCTCCGCGAAGAGCGCGTCGCGGATGTCGAGCCCTACAAGGGGTGCGAGGATCTCCGCGCAGCAATCCAGCTCCTCCCGGAAAACCGGCTCCTCGCCGTGGAGGTCCCGCGCCATCCCGGGGTACTGCTCGCCCAACCCGGAGAAGAGGAAGGCCACGGGGCGGGTGGCGGCAGGGTCGACCGCGCTCTCCAGGAGCCGCCGGGGGTCCCGGGCCTCCAGGGCGGCCAGAGCGTCCTCGCGGTCGCGGGCGACGAGCGTCCGCCGGTGCTCGAACCCCTTGCGCCCCACGTGCAGGGTGAAGGCCACATCCGCCAGATCCTGCTCCGGGTGCGCCCGCAGGTGCTCCGCCAGCCGGGCCGTGGCCGCGTCCAGGGCGGTGGGCGTCCGGGCCGAGAGGGACAGGAGCTTCCACGGGCGGGAGGGGCCGGAGGGCGCGGGCGCCGGCGCCTCCTCCAGCACCACGTGGGCGTTGGTCCCCCCGAGCCCGAAGGAGCTCACGCCCGCCCGCCGGGGCGAGCCCGTCTCCGGCCAGGGCTCCAGGGCCGCGGCCACGCGGAACGGGCTCGCGGCGAAGTCGATGCGCGGGTTCGGGGTCTCGAAATGCAGGCTCGGCGGGACCTCGCCGTGCTCGATCGCGAGGACCGCCTTGAGGAGCCCCGCCACGCCCGCGGCCGCGTTGGTGTGGCCGATGTTCGTCTTGACCGATCCCAGGAGTCGCGAGCCCGGCGGCGCGGTGCCCCGGAACACGCGGGTGAGGGCCGCCACCTCGATGGGATCGCCGAGCGGCGTGGCGCTGCCGTGGGCCTCCACACAGCCGATCGTCCCCGGCTCCACCCCGGCCGCGGCCAGGGCCTCCGAGATCACCGCCGCCTGCCCCTCCTCGCTCGGAGCGGTGAACCCCACTTTGCCGGAGCCGTCGTTGTTCAGGGCCGAGCCCCGGATCACGGCGTGGACGGGATCGCCGTCCGCGAGGGCCGCGGCCAGGGGCTTGAGCACCACCACTCCCACGCCGTTGCCCGCCACCGTCCCCCTGGCGGCCGCATCGAACGCGCGGTTGTGGCCATCGGGGGAGGCGATCCCCCCCTCCTGGAAGAGGTAGCCGGAGGTCATGGGGACCTGGAGGCTCACCCCACCGGCCAGGGCCATCTCGCACTCGCCGTCGAGGAGGGCCTGGCAGGCGGCGTGGACGGCGACGAGGGAGGTGGAGCAGGCGGTCTGCACCGCCATCGCCGGCCCGCGGAGGTCCAGCTTGTAGGAGGTCCGCGTGGCCACGAAGTCCTTGTCGTTGCCCAGCGTGGCCTCGAAGCCGTCCACCCCGGCTCCGGCCAGGTTGCGCAGGGCGTAGCCGCTCATGCCGGAGCCCGCCCAGACGCCCACCCGGAAGCCCGCGAGGCCGGGGCTGCCGGCGCCGTAGCCCGCGCGCTCCAGGGCCTCGGCCGCGTGCTCCAGGAAGAACCGGTGCTGGGGATCGAGGAGCTGCGCCTCCCGGGGTCCGACGTCGAAGAAGGCCGCATCGAAGAGCTCCACGCCGTCCACCACCCCAGCGGCGCGGACGTAGGCGGGATCGGCCAGGAGGGCCGGATCGGTCCCGGCGGCCAGGAGCTCCTCGTCCGAGAAGAAGGAGATGGACTCGACCCCCTCCCGCAGGTTGTGCCAGAAGCCCTCGACGCTCGCGGCCCCGGGGAAGCGGCAGGCCATGCCGATCACGGCCACCTCCCGCGAGCCGGCTCCCGGAGCCGGGCGCCGCCGCGGGACCGGGACCGGCGCGGGCTCCTCGACCCCGGCCGCCGCCCGCTGCTCCAGGAACCGGGCGAGGGAGGCCACGTTCGGGTTGCGGAACAGGTCGAGAAGGGCGACCTCCTCGCCGAGCCGCTCCGCGAGCCGGGCCTGGAGCTCCACGAGAAGCAGCGAGTGACCGCCCAGATCGAAGAAGTTGTCCCCCGCCCCCACCTCCTCCACGCCGAGGACCTCGCGCCAGACCGCGGCCACGGCGCTCTCCAGGCCCGCCCGGGGCGCGACGTACGGAGCGGCCGCCTCGCGGCGCCCGGCCTCCGGGTCGGGGAGGGCGGCGCGGTCCACCTTGCCGCTGGGATTGAGGGGCAGCTCGTCCAGCAGGACGAAGGCCGCGGGGACCAAAGCCTCGGGCAGGCGCTCGCGGAGAAAGACGCGTAGCGCGGCGGCGAGCGCCTCCCGGTCCGCCGGGTCCCGGGGGACCACCCAGGCGACCAGGCGCGTCCCCCCCGGACCTTCGCGGAGATCCACGGTCGCCTGCCCCACCTCCGGATGACGGCCGAGGACCGCCTCGACTTCCCCGGGCTCGACCCGCACGCCCCGCACCTTGACCTGGCGGTCGATGCGGCCGAGGAACTCGAGAGCGCCGTCCGCCAGCCAGCGGACGAGGTCGCCCGTACGGTAGAGACGGGCCCCCGGCTCCGCGGCGAACGGGTGGGGCACGAACCGCTCGGCCGTGAAGTCCGGCCGGCGCAGGTACCCGCGGGCGAGCCCGGCGCCGCCGAGGCACAGCTCCCCGGGCACGCCCGCCGGCGCCGGCCGCAGCTCCCGATCGAGCACGTAGACCTCGGCGTCGTGGACCGGCCGGCCGATGGTGATCCGCCCCTCCAGGGCCTCGGGACCCGCCACGGTACAGAACACTGTGCCCTCCGTAGGGCCGTAGGCATTGAACAGACGGCGCCCCGCGCCCCAGCGCCGCGGCAGGTCCGGCGGGCAGGCCTCGCCACCCACGATCAGCGTGCCGAGGGTAGGCGGCTCCACGGGATGGAGCGGGGCCAGGATTGGCGGCGGGAGGAGGGCGTGGGTGATCCCCCGTTCTGTCAGCAAACGGGCGAGGCCGGGACCGGGAAGGAGCTCCTCCCGGGGCGCGAGGTGCAGCTCCGCGCCGAACGCCAGCGCCAGGGCGACCTCCAGGACCGAGGCGTCGAAGCCGGGGGAGGCGAGCTGGAGCACCCGGTCGCCCGGCCCCGCTCCGAACAGCCGTGTCTGCGCCTCGATCAGGTACGAGAGCCCCGCGTGAGGGATCACCACGCCCTTGGGGAGCCCCGTGGAGCCCGAGGTATAGAGGACGTAGGCCGCGTTGTCCGGACCGGCCTGGGGCTCGAGGTCCTCCCCGCTCTCCTCTCCGCCGGCATCGAAGGGAACGAGGCGCGTACCCTCCGGACCCGCCTCGACCCCGCCGAGGACCACCGGCACCGCAGCATCCTCCAGCAGAAAGGCCAGCCGCTCCCGGGGAATGGCGGGATCCAGGGGGAGGAAGGCCCCGCCGGCCTTCTGCACGGCGAGCATCCCCTCGATCAGCGTGGGGGAGCGCTCGGCCCAGAGGCCTACGACCACCTCCGGCCCCACTCCGAGCCGGCGCAGGTGGCGGGCCAGGCGGTTCGCCCGCGCGTTCAGCTCCCCGTAGGTCTCCCGCTCGGTGCCGAAGACCAGGGCGGTGGTCTCAGGGTGCCTCGCCGCCCGTTCCGCGAAGAGCTCAGGGAAGGTCCTCCTGGTCTCCGGGCTCCGCGCCGCGGCACCGCTCCAGTCGCGGAGCACCTGCTCGCGCTCGGCGTCCGTCATCCAGGGCAGGTCCGAAAGGGCCCGGTCCGGGCCGGCGGCGACCCCCTCGAGGAGCACACGAAAGCGCCCGGCCATCCGCTCGATGGTGGCGGCATCGAACAGGTCGGCGCTGAAGCGCCAGTTGGCGGCGATCCCCCCAGGCACCTCCATGGCCTCCACGCTCAGGTCCATCAGCGAGGTCTCCTCCGGCACGGCCAGGGGCTCGAGGGTGAGCCCCGGCAGCTCGAGCGGTCCCGCCGGGGCGTTCTGGAGCACGAACGAGACCTGGACGAGAGGCGGGCGCGACAGGTCCCGCGCCGGCTGCAGCTCCTCGACCAGCCGCTCGAACGGGAGGTCCTGGTGGGCGTAGGCCCCGAGCGTCATCCGCCGCACCCGGTCCAGGAGATCGCGGAAGGTGACAGTTCCCCGCAGATCAATCCGCAACGCTAGGGTGTTGACGAAGAAACCGATGAGCCCCTCGGTCTCCAGCCGGTTGCGGTTGGCCACGACCGACCCGGCGCAGAGGTCCTCGGTCCCGGCATGGCGGGCGAGGAGCACGCCGAAAGCCGCGAGGAGGACCATGAACAGCGTCTCTCCGCCGGAGCGGCCCACGATTGAGAGCGACGCGGAGAGATCCGGCGGCAGCAAGACGCGCACGGTCGCACCCCGACGGCTCTGCACCGCCGGGCGGGGACGGTCCGCGGGCAGGTCGAGAACGAGGGGCATCCCGGCGAGGGCCTCGCGCCACCACCTGAGGTGCTCCTCCAGCCGATCTCCCGAGAGCCGGCGCCGCTGCCAGTCAGCGAAGTCCGGGTACTGGACGGGCAGCTCCGGAAGGGGAGAGCCGGCGTAGAGGGCCGCGACCTCGCGGACGAGGACGCCCATGGACCAGCCGTCGGAGACGATGTGGTGCAGGGTGAAGAGCGCCACGTGCTCCGCGGCCTGGAGCCGGAGCAGCCGGATCCGCAGATGGGGTCCCCGCGGCACGTCGAACGGCGTCCGGGCCTCCGCGGCGGCCAGGCGCTGCGCCTCGGCCTCCCGCGCCTCCTCCCCCAGGCCGGAGAGGTCGATCAGGGGGATCTCCACGGGCGCGGGCGGAACGATCCTCTGGACCGGCCGGCCCTCCGCCACCTCGAAGACGGTCCGCAGCGCCTCGTGGCGGCGGACGATCTCGGAGAGCGCCCGGGCCAGCACGGGGACCTCCAGGCGGCCGCGCAGGCGCAGGGCGTCCGGCACGTTGTAGGAGGTGTCTCCCGGGTCCAGCCGGTCGATGAACCAGAGCCGCTGCTGGGCAAAGGAGAGAGGGAATGGCCCACCGTGCTCGCGCAGGGGGCTCCGCGCGATCGCCTCCTCCCGGGCCTCGCCGCCCCCCTGCTGGCGGCGAAGCTTCTCCAGACGCGCCAGCAGGAGCTTTTGCTTTGCCGGGGAGAGGCGTTCGAAGTCGTCCAGCGGTGCGCTCATTTCCCCTCTTCCTCGAGCAGGGCCAGGGCCTCCTCGTCCGTGAGCCCCTCCAAATCGGCCAGCAGCGACCCGGTGTCGCCAACCTCTTCGAGTCTCCGGGCGAGGACCTCGCGGCCCAGGTCGCCCAGGGTGCGCAGCTCGAACAGCTTCGGCAGGGGGAGGTCCACGCCGAGCTGCCGGCGGATGCGGGAGACGAGCTGGGTCGCGAGCAGAGAGTGGCCGCCCAGGACGAAGAAGTCGTCCTGAACGCCCACGCGCTCCACCCCGAGGAGCTCGGACCAGATCGCCGC
>DASQEB010000426.1:0-7345 GCA_035633875.1 Thermoanaerobaculia bacterium | reverse complement strand
ATCCGGTTGTGGGAACGCTTCAGGCGCTGCAGGAGGGGCTCGACTTCGGAGAGGTCGTGGAGGTAGGTGCTGGAGAGGAAGACGCAATCCGTCCGCGCCAGCCGGCGCTCGACGCCCCGTGGGTCGGAAAACAGCTCGTCCAACTCCATGGTCTCGTAGGCGAGGCCCGCCCGGTGGGCGAGGGTCGCGAGGACCACCTCGGTAAGGGACGGGGGCTCGAGGTTCTCCTGGTGGCGGAGGGCCTCGCGGACGGTGTTCCGGACCTTTCGGCTCCGGAAAGGGAGGGCGAGGGTCTCCAGGCGCGCAGCGAGGAGGGGCTCGGCCATGACGAGCTTCACCTTGAAATCGAGCCACGCCGCGTCCGCGGACCGCCACTGCTCCCACCACTTGCGCGCGGCGAGGAGGAAGGAGCCCTCCTTGCCGGTGAGGAGGCCGCCGGTGACGATGAGCACCCGGCCGCTCACGCCGCCGCCCTCCGCCCCCGGAGGACCATGGGCGTGCCGCCTTCGGGGTGGACGAGGACGAGCCGGCGCACCGGCCGGGACACGGAGCCCGGGGGGAGGGCCAGATCCGCGTGCCGGGCGAGGGTGGAGGCGAAGAGGATCATCTGCCGGATCACGTAGTGCCTGCCGACGCAGGTGCGGGCGCCGAAGCCGAAGGGGAACCAGGCGCCCTCGTAGCTCTTGCCTTCCAGGAACCGTTCCGGCTGGAACCGGTCCGGCTCGGGGAAGACCTCCGCATTGTGCTGGGCGAGGTAGGCCGAGGGGAAGACCCTGGTCCCGGCCGGCACGGTTTCGTGGCCGATCCGGGTCGTCCGCCGGGCCACCCGGGTGAGGTGGACCACCACCGGGGCGAGCCGCATGCTCTCCTCCAGGGCTGCCCGGAGGTAGCTGTGCTCCTCGGGCACGCACCGCCCGTGACGGGCGTGGATGCCGTCGCTCTCGTCCCGGATCTTCGCGGCCGCCTCGGGGTGCTGGTGGACATGGGCGAAGGCCCAGGCCAGGGTGGCGGCGCCGGTGTCGTGCCCGAAGAGGAGGAGGGCGAGGACCTCGGCGACGATCTCGCGGTCCGAGAGGGCGCTCCCTTCCCGGACGATCCGGGCGAGGCTGCTGCCGTCCTCGGGCGAGCGCCGGCAGGCCGCGATCCGCTCCCGGAGGAAGGCTTCCAGGCGGCGGCGGTTGCGCAGGGCCCGTCCCCAGGCATTCAAGGGTCCGAGATCCAGATGAAGAGGTTTGAGGAACAGCACCCACGGGCTGTCGAAGGAGAGGAGGAAGGCGTCCACGAGCCGCTCTGCCCGGGCAGCCTCCTCCGGGGAGGAGCGACCGAAGAGGAGCCGGACGATGGCCCGGAGCGAGATCCGCCGGGCGAGGTCGTAGACCGTGAAGGTGGCGCCCACGGGGATTTCCCCGAGGGCCTCCACCGTGGCCTGGACGGTGATCCCGTCCAGCCGTTCCAGGTCCCGGCGGAAGAGGGGACCGACGATCCTGCGCCGCTCCGCGTGGTCCTCGCCGTCCAGGGTGATGAGGGAGCGGTCCCCCATCACCTCCCGCAGGGCTCCGATCCCCTTGCCCGCGTCCAGGTCCGGATGGGCCACGATCTCCCGGATCAGGGCGGGGTCGCCGGTCACCAGGGCCCGGCCGGCGAGGGGGAGGTCGAGCCAGAAGGTGAGGCCGTGGCGGCGGCGGGCTTCGTCGAGGACGGCGTAGGGGTGGGTGAGCCAGCGGAAGCCTTGGCGGACGCTCAACGTCGTTTCCTTTCCCACGCGGCGAGCGCCCGATGAAACGCCGCCAGGATCGCCCGCCCCCGCGCGTCTTCGATCTGGGACAGCTTCTCTCCCAGCCCCCGGATCGCCGCCGATCCCCGCCGGCGCTCGCTTTCGAGCCAGGCCAGGACAGCCGGGCTGGCGAGGAGATCCTCCCGGTCCGCCTTCTCCAGGACCTCGGCAGGGATATTGATCAGCCCCTTCGCGAGATCCTCCCGGAGATCCCGGACCGGGGAGCACCAGGAGAGGGCGGCGATGAGCTCCGGAGCGTCCCCGGCGCGAATCTTCGCCCCGGCGAGAATCAGGGTGAGGTCGAGCGAGTAGAAGAAGGTCTTCCGGTGGTGCTCGGTCAGCTCCGCCGCGCTCATCGTCCGCCGGGCGTCCATCCGCCGCCGGTCCTCGATCAGGACCTCGAACAGGCGGGTGAGAGGCTCGCGAGAGCCCCGGACGAAGGCCGCCAGAACCTCCGCCGGGACGGCTTCGTCCGGCGCATCCCCCTCCAGGACCCCGATCACCCGGCGGGCGTACGCCTCGGGGTCGTCCGGCACGGGCCGGTCGCCGTCGAGGACGTCGTCCACGTGCTGGGCGAGGCACCAGGCAGCGCGCAGCCGGCGGGTCTCGCGCCAGCGGCGGAGGGAGAAGGCGTAGAGGGCGAGGGCGGTCGTGAGGTACCGCAGGTGGCGGCGGGAGAAGAGGACGGCCTCCTTCAAGCAGAGGGCCTCGATCCGGACGGCGTCGAGGAACGAGGCCGAGGAGGTCCGTCGGTGGACCGTCGCGACCGCCAGGACGGCGAGGGTGGCGCCCGCGGCCACGTCGACGAGGTGGTGCTCGTGGAGGAACAGGGTGGAGACGGAGACGCCGACCGCCCAGGCCGCAAAGAGGGTCCGTCCGAGCCAGCCGCAGCCGCGCCCGAAGACGAGGGCCGCGGTGACGGCGAAGGTCACGTGGAGGGAGGGGACCTCGTTGTACTCCAGGTTGAGCGTATCGGCCACCCGGAAGAGCCCGCCCCAGAAGCCGGCGGCATCCCGGGGCGGATAACCCTGCTCGACCGGCATCAGCAGGAAGCAGAGCCCGCCGGCCAGCGTCTCGGCCGTCAAGGTGAAGAAAAACGGGGTGATCTCCTTCCACGTCCGCAGCACGAAGGGGGTGGCGACCAGCGCCAGGCCCACCGTCAGGTAGACCGCGGCAAGGGAGGGGATGAACGGGAAGGCGAGCTCGAAGTCGAAGTAGAGGCGCGGGCGCTCCGGCCGGGCGGCGGCGAGGAGGCTCGCGGTCCCGTAGACCGACGCGAAGATCTGGAGGAAGAGCAACGAGAGGGGAAGGGAGAGCTTCAGGCTCGCCGCTCCCGGCCAGGCGAGCAGCGGCCCCTTCACTTCGGTTCCCCCGGCCACGGGCGCGGCCCGCGCCACATCCGGAAATAGATCGAAAGGAACGACGGCCGCTCCTCGGACGTGTCCACGTACTTCGGCAGGTGGAGCCACGGCACGGTGGGGTGCTGGTGATGGGCCTTGTGGTGGTGGTAGTTGAGGAACAGGGCCTGCACCACCCGGCTCACCCGCAGGTTCCAGGCGCCGTCGTGGACGTCCCGCTCGCTCCAGGCGTGATCCGCGTACTGAAGGGAGCTCCAGTTGAGGGCGAAGGCGGCGTAGCAAAATCCCCATCCCGCGAGGCTCAGGTCCAGGGCCGTCCACAGCGCCACCTGGACGAGGAAGGAGAAGAGGATCTCCAGGCGGACCCGGGTCTCGGGGGCGCCCTCGAAGCCGGAGAGCATGGCGTCTGCGCTCGTCTGCCGGACGATCCGCGACTCCCCCCGGAAACGGAAGACCCGGGGGCAGAGGAGGTAAAGGAGGCAGGCGAGGGGCGGCAGGAGCCAGTAGACCCCCGTGAGGATGCCGTACCACTGGAGGGACTTCACCAGCCGGCTCTCCCCCGGGAGGACGTAGTCGAACAGCTCCACGTCCGAGCGGTTGCGCCGGTGGTGCCCCAGATGGCAGATCCGCTGAAAGCCGAGCCCGGTGGGGAAGAAGGCCGCCGTGAGTCGCCCGAAGGCCTCGTTGACGCCCCGGCGCGGATGGAAGACGCCGTGGACCGCCTCGTGGAGGAGGGAGAAGATCGTGTTGTTGACGAACGAGAACGCCAATGCCGCCGCGATCCGCCAGGCCCAGGATTCCGTGTGGGAGGCGAGCCACAGGAGCCCCGACGCCGCGGAGACGGCCGCCGCCGAGAGGGCCATGTTGAGCATTCCCGGGATCGGCTCGCCCTGCCGGCTCATGCCCTCTTTCGCCTCCAGATCAGGAAGCCCAGGAGGAGGCCGAAGGCGAGCCCCGCCAGGATCCCGAGCCCCGCCATGGGGAGCGCGGTGGCCCTCTTCTGCAAGGTGAGGATCGGGTTTTCAAAGGCGTTGACCGAGGAGTGGAAGCTCGCGATGAGCCACCTCCCGTTCTCCCGCACGAGCGAGCAGGTCCAGCGGGTCGGCACGTTGAACCGCGGGCCGCTCGTCAGTTGGTAGAAATCGTTCGAGCTTCCGGAGGCGATGCCCGTGTTGCCGTAGAGATCGGTGAGGCGGTCCACCTCCATGTGGAGCTGCATCTCCTCCACCACGCGGTCCGGCCCGGTCATCATCTTCTCGAAATAGGCCTTCACCCCCTGGGGCCCCCGGGCGACCTCGTTGTTCATGGGCGTGAAGATCACGTTCGGGTGGAGGTGCGGCAGGACGGCGTCGATGTCCCCGCGCTGGAGGGCCGCGAGGATGTCGTCGCGCAGCCTGCGGATCTCGTCATGGGTGATCTCGAGGTCCGTCTGGGCCGCCAGGACGGCGGGCGCGAGGCAGAGCAGCACGGCGGCGAGTCGAAGCGGTCTCATCAAGCCCCTCCTCTGTGGAAGTTTCCTCCGGCAGTTGACGCAGGTACTCCAGAAACCCGTCCAGGACCGGATCGGCCGGTCCCCCGGAGCTGGGGTGGAACCGCATGTCGTCCATGAAAGCCACGTCCTTGCGGATGAAGACGGTATAGAGCCGGCGGGCGAGGCGGAGCCGGAGGGCGTCCCAGGCCCCGAGGCTGCTCCGGCGGGTGCCGAAGACCGGCGTGATCTCGACCCCCTCGGGCACCGGCCGCAGGCAGAGCAGGAGGACGCCCCGGGTCCGGCCGAGGTCGCTCTCCACGGCCACCACGGTGCCGCCGAAGCAGGTCACGGTGAGCCGGACGCGATCCCGGGAGATCCAGCGGATGGCCCGGTCCTCCAGCGACCGGCCGGTCACCCGCAGGACGGAGCGCATCCGCAGCCGGTACGGATCGAGCCGCTCCAGGGCCGGCCCCTCCTGGAGGTCGCGGCCGTGGACCGTCCGCAGGTGCTGCATGTCGAAGCCGTTGGACGCCACCGCCGCCCAGGAGCACCGCAGCCGCACGGGAGAGCCGGCGAGCAGGAGGACCTCCCCTTCGGCGGCCGTGGCGAGCTCCGGCGCGGGGTAGCGGGGGAGGGGGCCATTGAACAGGAAGACCGAGCCGTAGCGCTCGGCGACCGGAAAGACCCGTTGCCGGAGGGCGGAGGCTCCGGCCGCGCCCGGAACCCGGCGGCAGGAGCCGTCCCCGCCCCACTCCCAGTTGTGGAGGGGGCAGCGCAGGGCGTCGCCCACCACGGTGCCGTGGGCGAGGTGCGTGCCCATGTGGGCGCAGTGCGCCGCCAGGGCGTGGACCTGGCCGTCGTCCCGGCCGCGGTAGACGACGAACGACCGGCCGGGGAGATCCCAGCGCAGAACACCGCCGGGTGGCAGGTCGCGGGAGCCGCAGACGCGATACCAGGATTGGAGGCGGTCCGGGACGTGCCAACCGGGGTGTTGGGGGTTGCTCAAGGGTGTGTCGGTTTCCAGGCTGAGATACGGGTATTTTAGAGCCATTTCCGGCCGTGCCGAGCCTGCGGACGAGTTTTTTCTGTCTCTCCCCCGGCCGCATCCCCCGAGGTTGCTGTCGCGGTCCTCCCGGTTTTTGTCGCAATCCTCTCCGGGGCTGTCGCAACCCCCGGGAGGGGAGTGTCTTCCCCCGGGGTGGTGGTGTCCTATTTTGAAATTTGGCCCCCGGGGGCAGTCCGGTGTGCTCGGAAGTGAGGTACGTTCCTCCCCGAAGGGGGAGGAACGGCCTCCCTCGATCCCCAAGGAAGCGGCTCGAACGAGGTGCTAGCACACCCCGCCCGAGCCTACCCGAGCACAGGAGCTAGCCCCAGGCCCGAGCAAGACGAGTCTATACCCGTCACTCCTCCCCCTCCGCTTCCCGTCTTCCCGCCCCCACCGCCCCCGCCTCGCGCCATCGCGAAGGACTGGGAGGACTGGGAAGGCTTCCGCTTCACCTTCCTGCGCCACTTCCCCCGGCCGGAGGACTCGGACGCTCTCCGGGGAGTTGCCCAACTCCTCTACGATCTCGTCCTCGAAACCCCCAATCCTGACTGGCCGCAGCTTCCAGGGCCAGAAACCCGGTGGGAGCTGGTCTCGGTGCTGTCCGAGCTGCGGTTCCTGGAGGGATACCTTACTTCCGTGTTTGAGGAGCACCGTGTGTCGTCTCTCCCGCCCGAGGTAGAGGAGCTGTCCCGTTACGCGGGCGGGCTCGCCTACGACCTTGGGGAAATCGCGGACCGGTTGAATGAGGAGCTGGCGAAGTGGCGGGAGGGCTGAAGGTCGCCAGCTTCACCGTCCACGCCGACACCCGGCAGTCTGCCCGCTGGAAGCAGGCGGCAGAAGGGGAAGGCTTTCCTTCGGTCGGTGCATGGCTTGCCGGGGCGGCTGACGCCTATCTGAAGGCCCGGGCGAGAGCGGGACTCCCCATCCCGCTCTCGTGGCGCAAAGGGCGGTTCCGCGTAGAGCTCCAGGGGGGCGAGGTCGAGCTGCCCGGCTTCGTCTCAATGCCCTTCGGCGCCTTCCGGGGGACCGCCCTGGGGCGGGGTGTGCAGGCGTGTCACCAGTACACGCTCGTGTACATCCCGTCCCGCCGTATCCTCGCCACGGTGCGGACCTTCGCGCAGTGCAAAAGCTTAGCGGCAGAGCTAGCGCGTCTCTGGGTTCGGGGGGACGGCTCCGAGCCGTCTGGCAATCCTACCCCCGTCCTCACCTACCCTCCCTAGTACTCTGACGGGGCGGTCTCTCTCCGGGACCGCCCCGTGTTACCGTAGGAGCAGGAGAATGCCGATGCGCCCACGCAGACCACGCGATCCGAACGAGCTAGCCTTTCAGGTGTTCCAGGAGGCTATCGGGGAAGCTCCGCGACAGACACCGGAGGAGGACACTACTCCCGCCGCCATTGCCAAGCGCAAAGGCGCCGCTAAGGGCGGAAAGAGGCGAGCAAGCAAGCTCACCCCGGAAAGGCGCCGGGAGATTGCGGAGAAAGCCGCCCGGAAGCGGTGGGGGAAAAACGAGGACACCGCCTAGCGTACAATTCCGCACGTCGAACTCTCGCGCCATCAAGCACTTGCGCGCGGGTGCGCAGCTTGTGAGCAGCGGAAAACGGAATAAATCGGCCTACTGTACACATATAAGAGAACAGAGAAGAGAGAGATGAAGGTCGTCTCTTCTCTGGGAGGAGCCCAAGCTGCCGCTCGAAC
>DASQEB010000425.1:0-7460 GCA_035633875.1 Thermoanaerobaculia bacterium | reverse complement strand
CCTGTCAACCGATGGTGATGACCTTTGTACAGACCAGACAAGTCTCTCTGGAAGAAGGCAGCCCGATCTCGGCAAGCTGCCCACAGGCGTCCCCCCTCTCCCGGGGGAAGGGAGGGCGATGGGAGAGGGGGACAGGGGGTGAGGTCTCATACGAACGTGTAGAGGTCCTCGCTGATCGCGCTGGTTCCCCGGGCGAAGGGGCTTCGCTGCCGCTCGATCCACACCGGGATCAGCTTGCTCCAGGTTTCGGGGAGCATCGACCGATCGATCAGGAAATCCTCCAGGACCAGGCCGTCGATCCCCGAATTGCCCATGCAGACGAGGGCGTCCACGGGAGAGCGGACGATCGGCTCGCCGCGGATGTTGAAGGAGGTATTGACGAGGAGGGGGCAGCCCGTGCGCAGCCGGAAGGCTTCGAGGAGGGCGGCGTAGCGCGGTGCCACGGAGGGATCGACCGTCTGGGGGCGCGCCGAGCCGTCGACGTGGGTGATGGCCGGCAGGTCGAGCGGGGAGATCACGCGGCAGGTCTCCAGCATGAACGGAGAGGGATGATCGAGATCGAAATGATCGGCCGCGTGGGCGGCGAGGACGCTGGGGGCGAACGGCCGGAAGGCCTCCCGCTTCTTGACGAGGCGGTTCAGCCGGTCGCGCATCTCCGGGTTGCGCGGGTCGGCGAGGAGGCTCCGCGCTCCCAGGGCCCGGGGCCCGAATTCCATTCTTCCGTGGAACCAGCCCATCACCGAGCCACGGACGAGGCGATCCACGACGGCCTCCAGCAGCTCCGCCTCCCGACCGCGGAAGTCCAGGGCGGGGAGGCCGGTCGCGGCGAGGAGGCCGGCGATCTCGTCTGCAGTCCAGCGCGGCCCCAGGCAGACGTGCCGCAGGGGCTCGACAGGCCTGCCGGTCAGCTCGCCGTGAGCGAGAGCCGCGGCTCCGAGGCAGGCTCCAGAGTCCCCGGCTGCCGGCTGGACGAAGAGGCGCTCGAAGGGGCCTTCCCGGAGGATGCGGCCGTTGGCCACCACGTTCAAGGCCACGCCTCCGGCCATGCAGAGGTCGCGGGCGCCCGTCCGCTCGTGGAGCCAACAGACCTTCTCCAGAAGGATCTGCTCCAGCACGACCTGGAGGCTGCGGGCCACGTCCTCATGGAAAGGAGTGATCTCCGATTCCCGCTCGCGGGGCGGCTGGCCGAAGAGGTCTACGAGGGCGTCCGAGAACATCCGCCGACCGCGGAAGAAATCGAAGTACTCCATGTCCAGCCGGTACTGCCCGCCCGGTCCGGAGGAAACGAGCTTCCGGATCCGATCCACGTGGCGCGGCTCGCCGTACGGAGCGAGGCCCATCACCTTGTACTCGCCGTCGTTGACCTCGAATCCCAGGTAGGCCGTGAGGGTGGCGTAGAGCAGGCCCAGGGAATGGGGGAATTCCACCTCCTCGAAGAGCTCGACCGCGGCCCCGCGTCCGAGGCCGTAGGTCGTCGTGGCCCATTCGCCGACGCCGTCCACGGTCAGGACCGATGCCTCGGGAAAGCCGGAGAAGAGGAAGGAGCTGGCGGCGTGGGAAAGGTGGTGCCGGTAGATTCGGATCGGTCCGTCCCAGCCCAGTCCCTCCCGGATGGCGCGTTCGGGGGCTCCGGGATCGATCCACGGCAGATCGGGAGGCGCTCCTTCCGGGACCCCGGCCCAGAGCTGACGGGAGAGCTTCTCGACGGGCGACTCGTAGTAGGCCACGGCATCGAGGTCCACGATGCCGATCCCGCCCGCTTCCAGACACCACCGGAAGGCGGACACCGGCAGCCGCGGGTCGTGCTTCACCCGCGAGAACCGCTCCTCCTCGGCCGCGGCCACCAGCCGGCCGTCCCGGAGCAGGCAGCAGGCCGACTCGTGGAAGAAGGCGGAGAGGCCGAGGATGTTCATGGGACGGGGAAGTTTATCCCGTCCCCCGTCCGGACAGCATCACGCGGTGTCTGCAGCTCGGGTGGAGTTCCGGGTCCCCACCCACCCCCCCAGCACCGCCAACAGCGCCGCCAGCGGCACGTGATGGCGGCCGCCGCTCTCGAAGACGCTGTGAATGGCCCAGAAGTAGAGGATAGCGAGGAGGACGAGGAGGACCTCGGGACGCCGGGTCCAATCCGGGTGGGTCAGAAGGGCGAGGAGCACCAGGGCCCAGATCCCCCACCACCAGGCGTTGACGGCCAGCTTGGCGCCGGCGTAGGGCGCGTCGCCGATGCTCTCGCTGCGCTTGATCTCGTAGAGGCCCACGCCGTCGTCCCCCAGGAAGAGGGTCTGCTTGCGGACGGCGAGCTTCAGGAAGTCCGCCGGGTGCTCCCGGATCCACTCCTTGCCCCACTGGTAGCCGAGCCGGTTCTGGGTGAGCTCGTCCAGGTGCTTCACCTGGCGCTCGCCGCGCTCCATGAAGCCGCCGTTGGCGAGCGGGTTGTTCGCCCGGTAGAAGACGCCGCCGCCATTGGTGGACACGAGAACGAATTCGCCCAGGACGCGGTGGTTGCGCGTGGTCCAGGGGAGCACGATGAGGGCCATGCCGAGGAGCACCGTCGCGAACCGCACCGCGACCCGCAGGAGGGGGACGCGCAGGAGGACATCCCAGATGGGGAAGGCCAGCACGACCAGCATCACCCCCGGCTGGGTCAGGGTGGCGTAGCCCAGGGCCAACCCGGCCGCGATCCGTCCTCCGCTCCTCGCGGCTCGCGAGCGGGACGACCCGGCGGCGAGGTAGAGGAGAAGGGCGGAAGGGAGGAGGAGGACGATGACCATCTCCTTGCTCGCAACGCCGGCCATCGTGACGAGGTTGGGCCAGAGGGCGAAAAGGAGCGTCGCGACCCGCGCCGTCTCCTCTCCGCCGAGGCGGGCGGCCAGGGCGTCGAGGACCGGGATGGTCGCCACGAAGAGGAGGGAATTCACCAGGGTCACGACCCAGGGAGCGACGCCGAAGATCTCGAAGCCGGCGAAGAGGAGGAAGGGGTAGCCCGGCGGCCACCAGGCCCACTCCCCTCGGGGCGGCGCCTGGTAGGTGAGACCGTTGGCGAGCCGCTCGCCCAACTCGTAGTAGGAGAGGCCGTCCGAGGCGAAGGGCGCGGGAAAGAGGAGCGCCCAGGCGAGGCGGAGAGCGAGCCCGCCGAGGATCACCATCGACAGCCAGCGAAGGCGGGGAACAGCGCACAGCCGGCGAGCCGCCGCTGCGGTCCAAGCCGCGGCCCGGTGCCGGCCGAGCCAAAGGGCCACGGCGGTCCCTGTGGCCACGGCGAGGGCAAAGGCGATCCCGGCCCACTCGGGGTCCCCCACGGCGAGCTCCCACATCATCCTGGGGACGCTGAACAGGGCCTGGACCGTGACGAAGAGGAAGAGAAGGCCCACCAGGCGGCTCGTCAGGGCGGTCCAGCCGACCGGCACCTCGACCGCGGCGGCCGGCTCCCGAAGGGGACTGGCGGTCGTGGCGGCAGGGATGCGGATCGCTCCGGGCTGGACAGCGGGATTCGACTCCATCGCCTCTCCTCCAGAAAAATGCGGTCGGATCTCTTCGGCACGCTCCGCGTGCTGTGCGGTGAACCGAAAGCAAAGACGGGGCCAGCGGGGAGGGCGATCGGTCCGCTCTACCGTGTCCGCGCGGTTCCGGCTTTCCCGGCCGCCGTGGGGGTGCGCACGAGACCGACCGTGGAGGGGCTCGCGATCAGGGCGAGCCGTCCCTGATCCCCGGCGGGAAGCTCCCCGGCCCTGGAGTCGGGGTCCGTCGGGTCGATCCATACGGCCGGATTTCCGGGTACCACGACGATGGCGTGGTTGAAGGCGCCGAGGCCGGGCAGGGAGTCCTCGACATCCGGCTCTCTCTCGCCGGCGGAGAGGAGAGCGACATAGGCGGGGATGCCGGCCGCGCGGAGCATGGCGGTCAAGAGCACCGCCTTGTCCTTGCAGTCGCCGAGCTTGCGCCGCAGGGTTTCGGCGGGTGTGCGGGGGACCAGTCTTCCCTCGCCCAGCTCCATCCCGGTGTAGCGGATCTCCCGGCTCACCCAGGCGAGGTAGAGGCGCATCAGGTCGAGCTGGGAGGCGGTCGGCCCCCCGGCCGAGCGCAGGAAGCTCCGGAGGTCCGAGCCGTGGATCGCCTGGTCGACGATCTCGGAGTAGCGCCGCGCCACGTCTGCCCACGACCGGCCGGTGGAGAAGGCGACGTATGCCGAGTGAGGCATCGCCGGCAGATCCCGGGCCTCGAAGACCACGCGGCGTTTCCCCCTGGAGACCGCCTCCACGGTCCGCACCCCGTCGAGGCCGCGGACCACCCAGCGCAGGGGCATACCGGCCGGGGCCTCCAGGACCACCCGGGCGTGGCGCACGGCCACCCCGTTGTCGAGCCCCTGGGAGCGGACAACCCCGCGGTCGAAGAAGGGGGCTTTGTCCCGGATCGTCACCTCCTGCTCCACCACGGCCCCGGGCCGGATGGCGGGCAGCGGCGCCCGCAGCACCCGGCGATCCCCGAACAGGTCCGGGGCGCGCCGGCCTGCGGGTCCATCGGCGATCGTTGTGATCGTCGCCGGGTCCAGGGTGTGCTCGGCGCCGTCGGGCGTGAGGACGCGCGCCCGGATCTCCGGTCGGGTCTGGTGCCAGGGCGACCAGCGCTCCTCCACGGCCGACCAGCTCTCGTGGGCCGCCGTGGAAAGGATCCGGTAGACGATCCTCTGGGTGAACGTCTCCCGCCCCGCGTCGTCGTACTGGAAGGCGGACTCCAGCAAGAGGATGGCGACCCCCTCGTCCTGGTTGCCTGGGACGGCCGAGGCGGCCCGCATCAGGGCCGCGGGACCGGCGGAGAAGGCCGGGCCGTCCCAGGCTTCGCGGGCCGTGAGCTCCGTTGAGAGCAGAGCGAGAGCGAACAGGGTGGGGACGAGGAGCGGACGGCGAAGACGGCGGTGGCTTCGGGGCATTGCTCCTCCTCGCGAGAGGACGGGGACGACCACGGGAGCAAGGCGGATCTTACCGTACAATCCCGGAGGCCATGCCGATTCCCGCGATCCGCCCGCAGACTCTCCTCGCCGTGCTCTTGCTCACCGCCCTCGCAGCGGCTCCTTCGGAGGCGACCACCTACGTGATGGTGCCGGACGAGGCCCTGGTGGACGAGGCTCCTCTCGCGTCGGTCGTCCGGATCGAGGCAATCGATCCTGCGGCGGGCAAGATCGGTGGACCGGTCGAGACGGAGGTCGTGGCCACGGTCGAACGTGTGCTCAAGGGCCGACCCGCCGGTGGCACGGTCCGCGTGCGCTTCCCCGGCGGCATCGGGGCGGATGGGAGGGGGCTCCGGATCTTCGGCGCGCCGGGCTTCCGGGAGGGGGAGCGGGCCCTGCTCTTTCTCGCGCCGGACGGCCGTGGCTCCTACCGGCTGGTCCATTTCTTCCTCGGAGCGTTCCGCGAGGCGGTCGCCGGCGGCCGGCGCGTGGCGGTGCGCGACCTCTCGGAGGCGACGGAGGTGCGGATCGAGGAGCCAGGAGTGAAGCGGGTCGACCCCGCGCGCCGCGAGCCGCTGCGGGATTTCGACGCCTTCGCCCGCTGGGTGGCGGCGCGCGCCGCCGGAGAGCCGGGCGCCGGGCCCTACCGGGTGGAGACGAACGGAGGAGAGTTGGAGCCCGCCGTCGAGCCCTTCACCGTCTTCCTCGACCCGGGGGACGGCAAGCCTCTCCGCTGGTTCGACTTCGACCACGGTGGCAGTGTCGCGTGGCGGGCCCAGGTTTCGGGACAGAGCGGGATCTCCGGCGGGGGCTTCGCCGAGCTCCAGGCCGCCCTCCGGTCCTGGAGCGACGAGCCGGAGACGCCGGTCGACTACCGCTACGCCGGCACCATCGCCAGGGCCGGCGGCCTCTCCGACGTGGACGGGATCAACGCCATTCTGTTCGACGATCCCGAGGACGTCCTGCCTCCGTTCCGCTGCGCGTCGGGGGGCATCCTGGCGATGGGAGGCCCCTGGTACGAGACCCGGTTGACCCGTTTCCAGGGCCTTCTCTTCCATCGCATCGCCGAGGCCGACATCGTGGTCAACGACGGGCTCTCCTGCTTCTTCGCCCGGAGCGTCAACCCCTCCCAGGCGGCCGAGGAGCTGTTCGCCCACGAGCTGGGCCACACCCTGGGGCTCGCCCACTCCTGCGGCGACAGGGCGAGCCCACCTTGCGAGAACGATCCCCGCCTGGACGAGGCTCTGATGCGCGCGTTCGTCCACGACGACGGGCGCGGCGGGCTCCTGGGCGAGGACGACCGGCAAGCCCTGCGCAGCCTCTACCGTCTGCATCCCGGTCCCCTGCCACCCGCCGCTCCCACCGGCCTGACGGCGGAGGTCCTCTCCGCGAGCGAGGTCCAGCTCCGGTGGATCGACAACGCCAGGTCGGAGGCCGAGTACCGGGTGGAGGTGAAGCTCCTGGGGGGCGGCTTCGAGGACGTCGGCAGCGTCGGCGCCGACGCGGTCGTGGCCATCGTGGCCGGGCTCGAGCCGGCGAGCGCCTATGGCTTCCGGATCCGGGCGCGGGGGCCCAGCGGCTTTTCGGCCTATTCCAACGAGGTGGCCGCGACGACCCTCGGCCCGGTCGGTTCCTGCGTGCCCGACGTTCAGACCTTCTGCCTGAATGAAGGCCGTTTCCGGGTGCACGTGGACTGGCAGACGACCAAGGCCGTGGGCAAAGGCTCGGCCGTGTCCCTGTCCTCGGCCGACTCGGGTCTCTTCTGGTTCTTCGCTCCCGAGAACTGGGAGCTCCTCGTCAAGGTCCTGAACGGCTGCGCCGTCAACGGCCGGTACTGGGTGTTCACCGCGGCGGCCACGAACGTCGCGTACCGCCTGACGGTCGTGGACACGCGGACCGGCCGGGCGAAGGTCTACCTCAACCCGCTGAGCACTCCCGCGGCGGCCCTCACCGACACGGACGCGTTCGACACCTGTCCCTAGGAGCTGCGAAAAATGGTATACTCCGACAGCGTGGAGAAGTCCCGCCGCGACCTGATGAAGACCAGCGAATGCCCACCAGTTCCTTGACCAGGATCTCCGGCTCGAAGGCAGAGCGCTTCGGGGATGACCGGTCTGAGCCCACCTTCCCTCCTCGTGCTCTGAGGAGAGGGTAGTCCCTCCTTGTCTACTCTGCTATATTTGCGATTGCTTATGCCATCGAGTCGATCTGCCCGTCGTTGGACGGCCAGACAGCTACCGCCATCAATCCCTCGAAAAACCGTGACGCCGGCGGTAGACCAGTCGGCCACATTTCAGAACGGCCGTCCTACGGCCTAGGAGCGAAACACGAATGGGCAGGAAGCTTTTCGTCGGAAACCTCAACTTCCGGACCGGCAGCGACGATCTCCGGGATCTGTTCAGCCAAGCCGGCACCTGTGAGTCAGCACAGGTGATGATGGACCGCGCGACCGGTCGGTCCCGCGGCTTCGGTTTCGTCGAGAGGCGCCCCGACGAGGAAGCCGCGAAGGCGCTGG
>DASQEB010000424.1:0-7367 GCA_035633875.1 Thermoanaerobaculia bacterium | reverse complement strand
GCCGAGGATGCGGTACGGGAAGCTGGTATCCGTGGACACGCGGTAGAACTGGGCCGTGGGCTGGTTGTCCTGGCCCGTCCAGGTCCGGCCGCCGTCCTCGGAGACGTTGGCGCCGCCGTCGTTGGACTCGATCATCCGCAGCGGGTCGTTGGGATCGATCCACAGGTCGTGGTTGTCGCCGTGGGGCGTGCGGCTGGTGGTGAACGTCTTGCCGCCGTCCTTGGAGCGGTGGAACTGGACGTTCAAGACGTAGACGACCTCCTCGTCCTTGGGATCGGCGTAGATCCGGGTGTAGTACCAGGCGCGCTGGCGCAGGGCCCGGTCGTCGTTCGTCTTGGTCCAGGTCCTGCCGCCGTCGCGGGAGCGGAAGACGCCCCCCTGCTCGGCCTCCACGATGGCGTAGACGTTCTCCGGATTGGTGGCGGAGACGCTGACGCCGCTGATCCCCCAGGTCCCCGTGGGGAGGCCGGGGTTGCCGGTCAGCTCGACCCAGGTGTCGCCGCCGTCGGTGGATTTCCAGATCCCGGAGCCCGGGCCGCCGCTCTCCAGGCTGTAGGGCGTGCGCCGGACGTTCCACATCGTGGCGTAGACGATGCGGGGATTGCCCGGGTCCAGGGTGAGGTCGACGGCGCCCACCCGGTCGTTGACGGAGAGGATGCGCTCCCAGCTCTTCCCCCCGTCCCTGGTGCGATAGACGCCGCGCATCTCGTTGGGGCCGAACAGGTGGCCGAGAACGGCGGCATAGACGAGGTCCGGGTTCTTGGGGTGGATGCGCACGCGGGGGATGTGCCGGGAGTCGGCGAGCCCCACGAAGCTCCAGGTCTTGCCCGCGTCCGTCGACTTCCACATGCCCTCGCCATGGGAGACGTTGCCGCGGACGGTCTTTTCGCCCCCGCCCACGTAGACCACGTTGGGGTCCCATTCGGACACGGCCACCGCGCCGATCGAGCCGCCGAAGAAGCCGTCGGAGACGTTCTTCCAGGTCAGTCCGGCGTCCGCGGTCTTCCACACTCCGCCGCCCGTCGCGCCGAAGTAGTAGGTGTTGCGGTCGCCGGGCAGGCCGGCCACGGCGGCCGAGCGGCCGCCGCGGTAGGGCCCCACCTCGCGCCACTTCATGGCCTTGAACAGGGTGGGGTCCACGGCGGGCTTCGCCGCGGCGGGTGCGGCATCCCTTTTGCCGCGGGCGGCCTTCTGGGCGAGGACGGCGTCGGTTCCGGTGATGGCGAGCAGCAGGAAGGCGGGCAGCAGCGCGGTGGCGAGCCGGCTCGTGCGGAGGAAGCGAGGTCTTGTCATGAACGCGGACTCCTGGATCTCATGATTTCTGACGAGGGGAGGCGGGAGGGAGGGACCCGCCAGACGCCGAACCGGCCTGCCGAAGCAGGCCGGTCTGAACGGCGCTTGGCCCGGGCCGGCAGCGGTCCCGGGCCGGAGGAAGACTACGGGTAGTCGTCCAACTTGTCGAGAGGCAGACCGCAGGGATAGAACAGGTTGAACACCGGCTGCTCGATCACCTCGGCGTAGTGGAGCAGCAACGGCCCGTACTCCTCGATGGGCGACTGCCCCGCCTCGATCTGCTGGTACTCCTCCTTCGAGACCTCGATCTCGTCGGCCAGTTGATCGGCGGTCTTGTTGCGCCGCTCGCGGTGCTTGCGGATCAACTCACCCGCCTGCCCCGGCCGCGTGTCGGCAGACCGGCCGCTCTCGGCGAGCAGACGGGAGGTCGGCGTCTCCAGCGTGATGGCGATCCGAGCGAGCGCGGGGCCCCCCCTCCCGGCCGGAGAGTCGCCGCCCTCCATCTCCCGGTACTTCTCTTCGGGGATGCCGAGGCGGCCGGCCATATCCTCGAGAGAGAGTTTTTTCCGCTCCCTCTCCTTTTTCAGCACGTCTCCAAGTTTCACGGTCCCCTCCTTGCCTCATTGCGGCGAGCCTGCCTCTCCAGGTTGACGGAAACCTGAACAAACGGGCGTCCGACGCGGTCCCGGAATGCTAGCACAGACCGGCGTTTTGCCTCACGCCGGCAGCTACCGCTTGCGCTCGCCGGAGAGCAGCCGCAGGGCCTCGATGGGCCGGCGGTCTGGGCTCATCAGCTTGATGGCTTTGCGCAGGTGGGGCTCGGCTTCCTCGAAGTTGCCGAGCTGGCGGTGGATCTCGCCGGCGTAGTACGCGGCGAGGCCGCAGCCGGGGTCCCGGCGCAGCGTCTCCTGCAGATCCTTAAGCGCCTGGGGGCCGTTGGCGGTGGAGAGGAGGAACCGGCAGTAGGCGAGCTCGGCCCCGTAGACGCCGTTCGTGGGGTCGCAATCCGCGGCGAACTCCAGGAGGAGGATCGCCTCGCGGTGCTTGCCGGCGTCCATCAAAGCCTTGCCCTTCTTGTACTGGGCCTCCGAGTCCAGAAGATCGGTCTTGATGGCGAAGTCCGCGGGCTTTTTGGCCCGCTCCTCGCGCAGGGTCTTGCGGCGGAAGAGAAGGGTGTTCCTCTGCTCGCGGTCGGTGAGCTCGGCGTAGGCGCGGGCGCCGGCAAGGAAGAGGTCCCGCGCCCGCTCCTCCAGGGGAGCGAGCTCCGGGTGGTTCAGGGTCCAGGGGGCGAACCGCCGGGCGAAGTCCAGAAATCTCTCCTCCCAGACCGCGGGGCTGGACGCACCTTCCGGCACGCCCAGAAGGTCGAAGGCGTCCTGCCGCCGGTAGGAGAGGTAGGCCTGCATGATCTCGTTGCGTCGCTGCTCGACATCGACCGGAGAGGCCGCGGCCGAAGCGGGAGGCGCGGGCGCCGCAGCGGGGGCGGGGGCCGGCGGCGGAGTCAGGACGGGCCGGGGGAACGATCCGGTGGCCGTGAGCATGTCCTTGGGCAGGGTGTCCGCCGGCACCAGGACGCCCATCACCGACAGAGCGTAGATCAGCCGCGTGATCTCGTCGAACGGCTGGCCCGTGGCCTCCGCGAGCTCGCCCATCCGCTTGCCGGTCCGGAGGGCTTCGACGAGCCGGCTCTGGCCCGCGTTCAGCCGGATCTCGCCGAGGGGAAACGGGGGCGCGGGGTGGATCACGAGCTTCTTGCCCACGAGCGGTCCCACGGCCATGTCCACCTCCTCTTGGGGGGCGAACTTGGTGAGGCCCGTGAGCACGAGCTGCGGCACCTTGACCTTGAGGGAGGAGTCCACGATGGGGGACTCGTCCAGGAGGCGGTGCTCCCCCTCGCGCCAGGTGAAGACGTCCAGAAGCTTTTTCGCGAGGTTCTGCTGCAGGATCTTGAACAGCTCGACCGCGGACGTGAGGCCCTGCTCGAGAAGGACCTCCCCCAGGGGCACGCCGCGGGCCGCGGACTTCGAGAGGCACGCCGTGAAGTCCTCCTCGCTGAGCTTGCCTT
This sequence comes from Thermoanaerobaculia bacterium, assembly GCA_035633875.1. Lineage (GTDB taxonomy): Bacteria > Acidobacteriota > Thermoanaerobaculia > Multivoradales > UBA5704 > DATARR01. The sequence goes on along the minus strand of DASQEB010000424.1, from coordinate 4,009 downwards.
CGAGGACCATGTAGCGGCCGAGGGTCTCGTGCGAGAGGTTCGACCGGCAGTCCACCGGCACCCCCTCCTCGAAGATGACCTTTTTCCAGACCTGCCCGCGCCGGATCTCCAGCACCTGCGTCTGCTTCTGGAGGGCCAGAGGGACGAGCAGGGCGGCGAACGGCGTCTCTTGGAGGGTGCCCTCCCGCCGCTCGGGGATCTCCTCCGGCTGCTGAACAGTAGGGATCACGCAGTCCTCTCGCCGAAGCTGTTGGGAAAACGCCGTTACCGCTGGAGAAAACCTGAAGAGGAGGCTACTCGGGGCGGGCGGGTCTGTCAATGCGGGGCCGGGGTCGGGAAGGATATAAATACACCATGCAACCTCCCTCCTTCCTCTTCGACGGCCCCGACGACGGCCCCACCCTCGTCCTCGCCCATGGCGCGGGCGCTCCCATGGATTCGCCGTTCATGAACACCATGGCCCGGGGGCTCGCCGCCCGCGGCCTGCGGGTCGCCCGCTTCGAGTTCCCCTACATGCACCGCCGGCGGGAGAGCGGGGAGCGCAAGCCGCCGGACCGGGAGCCAGTTCTCCTGGAGACCTGGCGGGCGGCGATCGACGCCCTGGGAGGGGCGGAGCGCCTCGTCATCGGCGGCAAGTCCATGGGCGGCAGGATGGCCAGCATGATCGCGGACGACGCGGGCGTCCGCGGCCTCGTCTGCCTCGGCTACCCCTTCCATCCCATGGGCAGGCCGGACCGTCTGCGGGTGGCCCACCTGGCCGATCTGCGCACGCCCACGCTGATCGTCCAGGGCACCCGGGACGGTTTGGGCTCCCGGGAGGAGGTCGAGGGATACACCCTGTCTCCCCGCATCGGGGTCGTCTGGCTCGAGGACGGCGACCACTCGTTCAAGCCCCGCGCCTCCTCGGGCAGGACGGAGCGGCAGAACCTGGAGGAGGCGGTCGAGGCGGTGGCGGGGTTCGTCCGGGGATGAGATCCCACATCGGCGAGCTCGCCGCCCTCGGCACCGCGAGCTGCTGGGCCTTCTCCTCCCTGGCCTTCGAGGCGGCCGGTCGGCGGATCGGCGCGCTCACGCTCAACCTGATCCGCCTGGTGATCGCCTTTGCCTTCCTCTGCCTTGGCGCCTGGGTCGCCCGGGGCATTCCCCTGCCGGTGGACGCCTCGGGACGCGCCTGGTTCTGGCTGGCGATCTCCGGCCTCGTCGGCTTTGTCTTCGGGGACCTCTGCCTGTTCCGGGCCTTTCTGCTCATCGGGCCGCGGCTGTCCATGCTGATGATGTCGCTGGCACCGCCGCTCACCGCGGTCATCGGCTGGCTGCTGCTGGGCGAGACGTTGACAGGCCGGGACCTCGCGGGGATGACCCTCACCGTCGCGGGCATCGCCTGGGCCGTGCTCGAGCGGCGCCGGCCGGGAGAGGAGGACGCCCCGCTCCCCTCCCGGCCCCCGCTCGCCGGCGTGGCCCTCGGCTTCGGCGGCGCACTCGGCCAGGCCGGAGGGCTGGTGCTCTCGAAGCTCGGAATGGGGAGCTACAGCGCCCTGGCCGCCACCCAGGTGCGGGTGCTCGCCGGCATCGCGGGATACGCCCTGCTCTTTTTTGCCCTCCGCTGGTGGCCGCGGGTCTGGCCGGCGGTGCGGGACGGCAAGGCCCTCGGCCTGGCCTCCCTCGGAGCCTTCTTCGGCCCCTTCCTGGGGGTCACCCTCTCGCTGGTCGCCGTCCAGCGCACGGTCGCCGGCGTCGCCGCCAGCATCATGGCGGTGACGCCGGTCCTCATCATCCCCCTGGTCATCCTCCTACGCCGGGAGCGGGTCGGGTTCGGCGGCGTGGCCGGAGCGATCGTGGCCGTCTCCGGCGTCGCGCTGCTGTTTCTCTGAAGAGGGCAGCTCTTTTGGTCCCTTTCCTGCAGGGGCATCCCCTGAAAGGCAGGTGCCCATGCGACAGACTCTCCTCGCCCTCGCTCTCCTTCCCCTCGCCGCCTGCGGCGGCGGCGACTCTCCTCCGCAGTCCCGGACGCCCGGAGCGCCGCAGACGGGGAAGACCACCGCTCTCGAAGCCGGGGCCCAGGTCCTCCAGGCCCTCCCTCCGGTGGAGGAGATCGAGGTCTACCTGGTCGGGTTCCACCCCATGTGGGCCAGCCCGGGCATGCAGATGGAGTCCCACCATTACTGCCACCAGGTGAACGAGGACTTCGCCCAGTGCGTGCTCTACGACGGCAACACCGCGGAATCGCGCCTGCACGGGGTCGAGTACATCATCTCCGAGCGGCTCTTCGAGGGCCTGCCCCCGGCGGAGAAGCGGTACTGGCATCCCCACAACTACGAGATCCTCTCGGGCCAGCTCGTGGCGCCCGGCATTCCGGACGTGGCCGAAACCGAGCTGATGCGCAAAAAGATCAACAGCTACGGCAAGACGTGGCATCTCTGGAAGACCGGCGTCTACACGCAGGAGGCGGACCCGCTGCCCTACGGCGAGCCCCACCTCGCCTGGTCGTTCAACCGCGACGGCGAGGCCATGCCCGGCCTGGTCGAGAACCGCAACCGCCGCATGGGGATCGACGGCGCGAAGAAGCGCGAGCAGCGCCGGGACCTCGCCAGGCTCACCCGCCCCCAGGCCGGGGTCGACATCTTGAGAAAGTCTTTCCCGGATGCGAAGCCCGTCACGGGGGTGGTCGACAAGAGGAACGCCGGGTAGAGAGCCCGAGTCGGAGCCGTCGCCTCGGCCGAGTACCGCTTGACTTTTCCCCGCGCTTCTTTTTATTCTCCGGCACCAGAGCCGTACCTTTGCAGCACGACTGAAAGGAGGTCCCCAGCCCCCGCAAGCGATCCCGAGCAGGTCCCTGCCTCGTTGTTCGCCCGGCCGTCCGCGGCCGAAACGAAAACGGCCCGGGAGCGAGCTAGACCCTCGACCCCCGAGCCTGACTGACGCACAAGGAGATCACCCTCATGCGCAGCTTTGCGAATGGTACCATTCCGTCTTCCCGCAACGCATTTTCGCCTTCCTTCCTGAATCGTCTCGGAGAGCGCGACGAGCCCCCCACGGCCGGGGAGGCCGACGTGGCCGGCCCGTGGGGGATCGAGGAGCTGCCCGGCCGGGGCTGGGGCCTCTTCCATCCCGGGCAAAACACGGCCCACGGGGACCGGCCGTACGCCGTGTTCCGCGAGCGCTCGGTGGCCCTGCTCGCCGCAGCCGTGCTGCCCGGCACGGGCCGGGAGCCCGCCTTCCGTCTCCGCAAGGATGAAGGGCCGGAGGGCTACGCCCTGGAGGCGGGCGACGGCACCGGGGTGGTGGGGCACGTCGCGCTGTTCGACGAGAACCTCGCGGTCGCGCTCCACGTCACCGAAAGGGTCCTGAGGTCGCCCTGGGCGCTGGCGAGCCTGCTGGAGGCGGCCGGGCAGGTGGCGCTGGAAAGGTCCGGGGCGATCCTGGACGGGCGGGTGTAGCAGATCGGAGGGTCCTGCCCGCGAGTCCTCCCCCCAATCCCTCTTCAAGGGAGAGGGACTCCGGTTTCGTCTTTGGGAGTGAGGACTCGCGGGCAGACGGCTGGGCTCTCGGAAAAACAAAACCTCCTCCGATCCGTAGAGAAAGGAAACGCCAGGAGGAGTCCGCCCGATGCAAAGAATTCGCCCCACCCTCCACCCGTCGACCGCCTGCTTCGTCGTCCTCGCCTGCCTGGGGGCCGCTCTCGTCCCCACAACGGCGCGCGGCCAGGCAGGGCCTCCGCAGCGCGTCAGGACCCCGGTGGAGGCGGTCACGGTCCGCCCCTACCCCTGCCGGATCGAGGGGCTCGACGAGGAGGTGAAGTGCGCCACCTACGCGGTCTGGGAGGACCGGGAGGGAAAGAAGGGGAGGAAGATCGGCCTCAACATCGTGATCCTCCCCGCCCTGGGGCCGAACCCCGCCCCGGACCCGATCTTCACCTTCGGCGGCGGCCCGGGCCAGGGCATCGCGGAGGGCGCGGCCGGTCATGCCGAGCGGAAGGAGATCCGGCAGAAGCGGGACATCGTCTTCATCG
>DASQEB010000423.1:0-1766 GCA_035633875.1 Thermoanaerobaculia bacterium | reverse complement strand
CGCGCCGGTCCTCAACTCCTCGCTTTCGCTCTCCACCGAACCCGTCATCCTCGACGGCGTCGTCTACTTCCGCGGCCTGGAGGTCGACCAGAACGCCCGCGATCTCCTCTGGCGCAGCGACGGCACCGAGGCGGGCACCTCTCCGGTGCGCACCCAGAACGGCGGGTTCGTGCCCCCTCCGAAGTTCCTCGTCGCCGCCGGAAACCGGATCTTCTTTACGATCGAGGCCGGCGGCGTTCCCCTCTGGCAGTCCGACGGGACGCCGGAAGGGACCTTCCGGATCCGGGAGCTCATCCCCGGTGGGTACGGCTCCGAGGAGCTCGGCGTCGCCGCATCAAATGTCTTCTTCTCCGCCCGCGACCCGTTGACGGGCCACGAGCTCTGGGCGATCGCGCCGGAGTAGGCCCCCGCCGGGGGCACGGCCGTTGCAGCCGATTCCTCCTGCCGGGAAGATGTCCGCCCGGCGTAGGAGGACGGTCATGCAAACACAGGCTCTCCAGAGCAAGCACACCCGTTACAGCCCGCTGCTGGAGGTCGCGCCCGACGTGGCGTGCCGGCAGCTTTCAATCGTTAACGTCTTTCTCGTCGGAGAGCCCGGCGCCAGAGACCGCTCCTGGGCGCTGGTCGACACCGGCCTCGGCACCTCCGTCGAGGCGATCCAGCAGGCGGCCGGCGAGCGCTTCGGCCCGGCCCGGCCCGCGGCCATCATCCTCACCCACGGCCACTTCGACCACGTGGGCTCGGCCCGCCGCCTCGCCGAGATGTGGGGCGCCCCGATCTACGCCCACCGGCTGGAGATGCCCTACCTCACCGGACGCTCCGACTATCCGCCTCCCGACCCCACCGTGGGCGGCGGTGCCGTCGCCACCCTGGGGTCCCGGTTCTTCCCGAAGTCGGGGACCGACCTCCAGCCCTGGGTCGAGCCCCTGCCGGAGGACGGGACCGTGCCGGGGATGCCCGGCTGGAGGTGGATCCACACCCCGGGGCATACCCCAGGCCACGTCGCCCTCTTCCGAGACGCGGATCGCACCCTGATCGCGGGCGACGCCTTCGTCACCACCCGCCAGGAGTCGTTCCTGTCCGTGATGACGCGCCGCCAGGAGGTCTGGCGTCCCCCGGCGTACTTCACGCCCGACTGGGAGGCCGCCCGGCGCTCCGTCCAGGAGCTCGCCGCGCTCCGTCCCAACGTCGCGGGCACCGGCCACGGCGTCCCCATGTTCGGGGAGTCCCTGCGCCAGCAACTGGACAACCTGGCGACGAACTTCGACGAGTACATCCCGGACGACGGCCGCTACGTGCGCCAGCCCGCCCTGGCCGACGAGCGGGGCCTCGTGATGGTGCCACCGCCCGTCCGCGACGCCCTGCCGTTCCTGCTGGCCGCCGGGGCCGCGGTGGCCCTCGGGGCGGTGTTCGCGCGGGGACGGGTGCGGGCAAGCCGCGGCTACTAGAGCTCTTCCCCCTGGGAGCGCCGGCGTCCTCGCCGGCGCTCCCAGGGGATCCTCCACCCCTCTTCTGTTACACTTCCAGAAAGCTTTGCAGAGCTTTGATCTCGGGAAGACACCATAACAGCGTGTCCAGGGGAGATATGAGCCAGGAAACGTCCGGCAGCCACTTCGAACGGCTGGTCCTCCGCAACGTCCGCTGCTTCCGCGACGCGGAGATCGAGCTGGACCCCAAGGTGACCGTGCTCATCGGGGAAAACGGCTCAGGGAAGACCACCCTCATGGAAGCTCTGGCTTCGCTCGCCTATGGAGAGGAGGAGGGGC
>DASQEB010000422.1:0-14332 GCA_035633875.1 Thermoanaerobaculia bacterium | reverse complement strand
GCTTCCGCCCTGGGCTAACCGTACATGCCCCTAGGGGGGCTTAGAAAGAGTCCGGGGGAACCTCCCTTGTCAACCACTCCTCCCGGTACCGCCGCATCTCCGGCGTGTTGGGGAAGGGATCGCCGTATTGCTTCATCCCGCGGAAGGGCAGGGGCTCCATGGTCTGGCCCTCGTAGGTGTTGCGGTCGGCGTCCTTGTCCCAGCCGTGGCTTTCGAGGAACACGGTGCGGACCCAGCCTTCGGGGATGGGCGGGAGGGCGGTGGCGTCGAAGGCGAGGTCGATCTCGTCGCCGGGAGCGAGGATGACGGAGCGGTCGTCCGGGGTGCGGAGGAGCTCGCGGACATCTCCGTAGCGCGTGTAGCGGCCGGGGAACGGGAGCCAGGGGGATTCGGTCGTGGTCCGGTGGTAGTCGAAGGCGTGGGGGGCGTTCGGACCACGGCGGACCAGCTCCGAGAAGCCGCGGAAGCGGAGGTCGGCCGTGACGGGATCGAGCCGGGCGCGGACGAGGGGGGCGGCGTCGTCCGGCGCGGTGGTCCAGGCGAGGCGGTCCCAGTGGAGCCAGAGGGAGGAGACGATGCGCAGGCGGCGGGCGCCCGGCGGCAGGGGCGGAGTGTCCACCACCATGGTCTTGGTCTTGCCCGCGGGGAAGCCCATGGCCGGCATCAGGATCTCCCAGCCGTTCCCGGTTTCCACTTCCAGGCGCGGCGCGAGGTAGGGCAGGTCGGGCCTCTGGGCCACGGCGAGGTTCAGGCTCGCGTCGGCGGGGAAGATCCAGCCGTCGAGGAGGAGGCGGACCGGACCGGCCGGGGCCTCTCCCAGATCGAAGGTGAAGGCCCAGGTCCTGGCGACCCCCTGGTAGGGGCCGATCTCGTAGCCCGCGGCGTAGACCTCGTCCCGCTCGCGGACGCGGTCCGTGGCGTCCTCGCCCCGGCCGTCCCACGCGGCGGCCATGGGACGGACCTCGCGGCTGCCGAGGACGCGGTCCGCCTGGCGCTCGCCCGGCACCACCCGCAGGCTGCTCGCGACCTCGAGGTCCGCGGGGTGGTCCACCACCCAGAGCCGGACGTGGTCGAAGAAGGCGGCTTCCCACAGCTCTTCGGTCAAACGGAGGCGGTACCTGCCGCCGGAGGCCCTGGCGCCGTCCACGCGGACCAGCTCGTCGGGGTCCGCCCCGGCCCACACGCCCGGCGCCACGGGCAGGCCGATGGGCGCGTTCCACAGGAGGTCGGTCACGAAGGCGAAGGCCTCGCCGTTCCAGACGTAGAGGAAGGGGCAGCTCCCCTTGAGGATCTGTTCCTCCACCACCCCCTGGTCTCCCTTGACCTGGAGCCGGTTCTGGGGCACGCCGTTGGTCCACACCACGCGCAGCGCATCCGCCTGGGGGCGCCGGCCGAGGCCGAGGTGCGTCACCGGCCCGGTGGCCTCGCGAAACTGGTAGGCGGCGCCGTCCCGCACCTCCACGACCGAGCCGTAGCCGAAGAGGTTGTTCTTGCTGTTGCCGGTGGCGAGCCCGCGCAGGCGCACGGCCAGCCAGTGGTTCTTGTTGCCCCCGGCGTTCTCCAACCGGTGAAGGCCGGCGGGGCCGGCCGCGACCACGTCCAGGTCGCCGTCCCCGTCCAGGTCGGCGGCGTCCACGGCCGCGGCTCCTTTGGGAGCGCCTTCGAGGGGATAGGGGGCGAAGGTCGGCTTCGTCTGCGGTCCCCGCTGGGCGAGGACGAGGACGTCCGCCGGGCCCACGGCGGCGAGGTCGAGGCGGCCGTCGTTGTCCGCATCGACCGGGACGACGGACGTCAGCTCCTTGACCTGCGGCAGGCCCGGGAGGGACCAGGGAGCGAAGCGACCGCCGCCCTGGTTGCGCCAGGCCGTCAGGCCCTTGCCCGCCGCGACCAGGTCGGGCAGGCCGTCGTTGTCCAGGTCCGCGCTCGCGACCGCCCGGGCCGGAGCGCTCCGCCCCAGACCCGCGGCGGCCGTGCGGTCCTCGAATTGGCCCTGGCGCAGGTTGTCGAGCCAGGTGAGCCCCTTCGCATGGGCCACGACGAGGTCGAGGTCGCCGTCCCGGTCGAGGTCGCTGGCGATCACGCCGCCGGTGCCGGAGAAGGAGAGCTTCGGGAGAGCGTTCTTCCCCACCGCTTCGAGCGGCCCCTGGAGGGCGTTCCTGAACAGCTCGCCGCCGTCCGCCTTTCCGCCGGCGAGCGCCAGATCCAGATCCCCCTCGATGTCGAAGTCCACCGCCACCGCCCCTTCCCCACCGGCGGCGCCGAGCCCGGCGGCGGCCGTGGCGTCGGCGAAGCCGCCGTCCCCCTGGCCGCGCCAGAAGGCCACGTTCTGTGCGCCGTAGCCGATCAGGTCCATCTTGCCGTCGTTGTCCAGATCGGCCGCGAGCAGGCCGGTGATTCCGGACGCCTGGGGTCCCTCGGCCGGCTTCCACCCCCCCGCGGCGCGGCGGATCTCCAGGCGCGGCGCGTTGCCGCCGGTCACCCGGGCCACGTCCGGCTTGTCATCGCCGTCGAGGTCCGCCACGGCGAGGGCTTGGGCCGCGGTGGCCCCGGAGCCCAGAGCGGCGGCGCGGAAACGGACCGGCACCGGATCGCCGAAGCCGGTGGGGGCCGGCTCCCCCACGAACCGGTCCACCGGGATGCCCTGGATGCCCAGGATCAGCTCCCGCAGGCTCTGCTGGTAGGCGGGCGTGGGCTTCAACACGTTCTCCAGCCGCAGGGCCGGGACCCGGGCCTTGGACACGTCGCCGGACTCCAGCGCCTCCATCGCCTGCTGGAGGACGGTCGTCGCCTGGGGCGGAGACTGCCAGAGAAGCTCGCGGACGCGCAGGAACGCCTTGCTGGCCGCGGCCCGGTCTCCCCCCTGGATAGCCCTCTGGCCCGATTGGAGGAGCACCACGAGGTTCTCGGGACGGAACCGGACGAGGGCCCGCAGGGACTCCTCCAGCGCCGCCTCCGCATTGAGGTTGGCGGCCTGCCGGTAGACGGCGTACCAGAGGTCGACGCGGTTGGGCGCCGCCGCCGCGGCCTTGCGGTAGGCGGCGAGGGCCTCCTCCTCCTTGCCGCCCGCCTGGAGGACATCCCCCTGGATCCACAGGAGATCGGCCCGGTTCGGGGCCTTGGCCAGGGCCTGGCCGATCCAGCTCTGGGCCTCCTCCATCTTCTGCTGCCGCAGGGCCGCGATCGCCAGGTCGGCAAAGGGGAGAGGGTCCGCCGGCGTGAGCTTCGTGAGCCTGCGGAACGTCTCCTCCGCCTGGACCGGCTGCTCGTTCTCGAGCTGGGCGAGACCGGCATTGCGCAGAGCCACAGCCTCCTCCGGCACCCGCCGGGCGGATTGGCCGGAGAGGGGGAGGACGGCGGCGAGGAGGAGGACGAGAGGGAGGCGGGTCATAGCGGGAGCATTGTAGCGGAGGGGTTCGCAACGCGGGACGCAACGCAGGGGCGCAATGAATTGCGCCCCCTCCTGGCGCCCCCTCCCTGGGCCTGCCCTACCCCTCCTCCCGGATCTCCATCGCCCGGTTGATCGCCACCGGCCCCTTGACCGTCTGTGTCTTCCCCGAAGGCCAGGTCACCTCGACCTTGTCCACCTGCGTGGCGTCCCCCAGCCCGAAGTAGAGAGGCAGGCGGCTGTGGGAGAGGTAGCCGGACTTGCCGTCCATGGTCTGGGTGAGGACGAGGGGGCCGGCCGTGACCTTGACGATGGCGCCGACGCCGTCCCGGTTGGAGCGGGCGCCGGTCAGGCGGACCTTGAGGTGGTTGACCTTGCGCTTCGTCGAAAGGTCGCTGAGGAAGACCTGGGGCTCGGAGTTGAACTCGTTGGTGACGATGTCCAGGTCGCCGTCGTCGTCCAGGTCGAAAACCGCGGAGGAGCGGGTGCCCAGGGTGCCGGTCACGGTGAAGCGGCCGGTGCGGCCGGCGCAGAAGGCGTGGGCCTTGTCCTCGCCCGAGCAGTCGAGGGTGAACCAGGGCTTGCGGGTCGCCCCTCCCCGCCGGGGCTCGACGCCCAGGAGGAAGGCGGCGTCGCGGAAGCCCTTGCCCTTGTCGTTCAGCAGCAGGGAGTTGACGCCGTAGCGGAAGGGGAAGTTCATGCTGGAGGCGATGAAGACGTCCTCCCAGCCGTCGGCGTTCAGGTCGCCCACGGAGAGGCCCCAGGGCCAGTAGTTCTCCAGGTTGAGCTCGTCGGACCGCTCCCGGAACGTGCCGTCGCCCTGGTTCTCGTAGAAGGCGTTGCCGAAGATGTTGTTGTCGATGTCCCCCAGGGACTCCCTGGACTCCGGGGTGGGCTTGTTCTTGAGCTTCTCGTCCCGGGGGTCCACGTCGCCGATCATGTCCGAGTGCATGTCGGTCAGCAGGAGGTCCTGGTCGCCGTCGTTGTCGTGGTCGAAGGCCTCGATGCCCATGGCGCCCCAGGGGGTCTTGGGGAAGAGCCGGGCGGTCCTGTCCACGAAGGTCTTGCCGCCCTGGTTCTCCCAGTAGTGGTTGTCCCCCTGCATGTTGAGGACGTAGAGGTCGGGCCAGCCGTCGCGGTTGAAGTCGGCGATCGTGGCGTCGCCGCTCCAGGAGGTGTCCACGAGGCCGGTCTTTTCCGAGACGTCCTCGAAGCGGGTCCCGCCCAGGTTGCGGTAGAGGATGCTGCGCTCGGTCCGCTCGGGCTTGAGATGCCCCTGGAAGGCGTCCTCGTAGGCGACGTACGCCCCTCCCCTCCCCCTGGCCTCGCTCGTGTACATGCCGACGTTGACGAGGAAGAGGTCGAGCCTGCCGTCGCGGTCGTAGTCGAAGAACACGGCCCCGGACGAGTGGCCTACGTACCCGAGCCCGGAGGCCTGGGTGACGTCCTGGAAGCGGCCCTTGCCGTCGTTCTGGAACAGGACGTTCCCCATCCGGACCGTGGTCACGTACAGGTCCTGGTCGCCATCGTTGTCCACGTCCGCGAACGAGGCCGACACCGAGACCCGGTTCGCGAGGCCCACTCCGGACTGGGCGGTGACGTTTTGGAAGCGGCCGTTGCCCAGGTTCTTCCACAGCTCGTTGCCGCCGAGCTGGTTGGTGAAGTAGATGTCGTGCCGGCCGTCCCCGTCCACGTCGGCCACGGCGATGCCGTTGCCGTGGTCGTAGTGGGCCGGCTTGTAGGTCTTGCCCGCGTCGTCCACGATCTGGTGGACGAAGGTGATGCCGCTCTCACCAACCCGGTCGGTGAACCGGAAGTCGTGGAAGATCCCGAGCTTGCCGCGGGTGGACTCCTCCGCTTTCTGGCGCTCCGCGAGCGTGCTGGCGCCCACGTCCACCGGCGGGACGTCGACCACGGAGGAGCCCCCGGTTGCGGGCGGAGGTTGGGGAGCCGCGTGATCGTGCGGACCGGCGGAGAGGCTGGCGGAGAGCGCGAGGACGAGAACGAAGGCCTGACTAGTCTGACGTTTCACGGCAACCTCCCGTCGCGGTGGTGCGGCGAGGAACGGTAATCCCTTGGGGCCGTGTACTATAAACCTCCCTGGCGATCGGTCGCAAATAAGGCGCCGGGGATCGTCACGGAGCCGTTTCATGAAGTCGCCCCTTCTCCTGATCGCCCTCCTCGTCGCCACACCCTCCCTGCTTCCGGCCTGGCAGAAGCCGGCGGGCCCGCCCGTCGTCGACCAGGCCGTCGAGAAGCTCCGGGCGGGCGACGTCAAGGGTGCGCTCGCCCTGCTGGAGCCGCTGCGGGGCAAAACCGGTGCGCCTCCGGCCGCCCTGTCGCTCCTCGGTGCGCTCTACCTCCAGATCGACCGGCCCCAGGACGCTTTGGCGCTCCTCGGCCCCCTGGCGGACAGCGAGGCCGCAGGGCCGGTGATCCTGGACAACGCGGGCCGGGCGGCCCTGGCCGTGGGCCAGACCGAAAAGGGGGAGCGGTACCTGGAGCGGGCCGTGGCCAAGGCGCCGGTCTCCCCCGCCTCCCGGGAGCTGGGGCTCCTGCGGGGACGCCAGGGCCGGCCCGTGGACTCCTACAAGCTCCTGCGGCCCTGGGCCCTCGCCAATCCCCAGGACGAGGAGGCGCGCCTCGCCGCTGCCTTCTGCGCCCTGGAGCTCAACCGGCCCCCCGAAGCGCGGGAGCTCCTGAACGGCCTGAAGGAGGACAACCCCCGGGTCCGGCTGCTCCTGGGCAAGCTCCTCCTGCTCGAAGGGGACCCGCGGACCGCGATCTCCACTCTGGAGCCGCTGCTGAAGGGCGGCCCGCCCTCCCTGGACCTGGATGCCCGGCGCTTTCTCGCCGAGGCCTACTCCCTCGTGGGCGAGTCGGGCCGGGCGGTCGAGCTGCTAAAGGGCAGGACCGCTGGTAGCGCCGACCTCTCCCTCCTCCTGGCCAAGGCGCAGTACCAGTCCGGCAGCCCGGCCGATTCCGCCGCCACGCTCGCGCCCTTCGCCCGGGACCTCCTGGCCCGGGAGCCCGCGAGCCCGGCCGAGCGGGCCCTCGCGGCCAGTCTCGTCCTGGAGTACGGCCGGGCCCTGGTGGGCACGGCGAAGTGGCCCGAGGCCGCGGCAGCCCTGGAGAAGGCCACGCAGCTCGATCCCACGGTCCCGCAGGCCTGGCAGCTCCTCGGGCAGGCCCAGCTCGCCTCCGGCCAGCGCGAGGAGGCCACCAAATCCGTGGCGAAGTTCCGCGAACTCCAGAGCGCTGAAAAAGGGCAGTCCGAGCAGATGCGGGACGCCGAAGCCGGCCAGAAGGACCCCACGGGAAGGAACCTCCAGCAGGCCCTGGACCTCGCGAACAAGGGCCAGGGGGACGAGGCCCTGCGGCTCATTCACCAGGAAAAGGAGCTGGCCGGGACCGACCCGCGGCCCCGCACCACGGAGGTGAGGGCTCTGCTCCTTCTCCAGCGCCCGCAGGAGGCCCTCCAGGCCGCCGAGGCCGCCGTCCAGTCCGCCCCCGACAATCCGGACTTCCTCTCCGCGCGGGGAGCGGCCCTCCTGGCCCTCGGCAAGCTCCCCGAGGCCGAGCGAGACCTCCGCCGCGCCCTGGAGCTCCAGCCCAACCACCAGGGAGCGATGAACGACCTGGCCCGCCTCACCCGGGAGCGCGGGTAGTAGCGCCCCTGGGAGCGCAGGCATCCCCTGCCGGCCTTCTTACTCGTTTTGAGTTTGTCAGCCGGCAAGGATGCCGGCGCTCCCAGGTCTAGAACCCCACCACCACCCGCCGGTTCGCCGGCACGTCCACGAACACCTGCACCTTGCCGGGCCGGCGGACGGTCAGCCGGTCCACCTTGCCGCTCTTGCCGAGCCCGAAGTGGACGGTGAGGGCGTTCTGCGAGAGGTAGGAGGAGGCCGTCCTCACGTCGCGGATCTGCGTCCTGCCGCCCGCGGCGAGCTCCAGGCGGGCGCCGATGCCGAAGCGGTTCCCGACGGGCATGGCGAGATCGACCCCGAGCCGGTTGCCCCCGGCGCTCGTGTTCTCGTAGACCTCGCAGGCATCGTTGGAATTCGCCACCACGACGTCCAGATCGCCGTCGCCGTCCAGATCGCCGGTGGCGAGACCGCGGCTCGCGCGCACGACGTCCATGCCCGAAGCCTTGGTCTCCTGAAAGCGGCCATTCCCCAGGTTTTCAAAGACCTGGTTGCGCTGCTTGTAGCGGCTCCCCTGGAGGAACTCCGCAGCGTTGTCGTTGATGTGGCCGTTGGCGACGACGAGGTCGAGATCGCCGTCCTGGTCGAAGTCGGCGAAGTCCGTGCCGAAGGCGAGGAAGAGCAGGGAGGGCTCGGCGATCCGGGAGACGTGCCGGGCGTCCATGAAGGCGCCGCCGCCCAGGTTCTTGTAGAGCGCGTTGGTCTCCAGCTCGAAGTTGGTCACCACGATGTCGAGAAGACCGTCGCCGTCGGCGTCGTCCATGTCCACGCCCATCCCCGCCTCGGGCTTGCCGGTGTCGCCGAAGGCCGTGCCGGAGAGGAGCGAGAGGTCCTCGAAGGTGCCGTCCCCCTTGTTCCGGAACAGGAAGTTCCCCTTGAGGTCGTTGGCCAGGTAGACGTCCTGCCAGCCGTCGTTGTCGATGTCGCCGAAGACCACGCCGAGGCCCGGTCCTACGGCTCCCCCGAGACCGGCGGCCCGGGTCGCGTCCTCGAACGTGCCGTCCCCCCGGTTGCGGTAGAAGCGGGACGGCTGGCCGTTGTACACATCCGGGTGGCAATAGCCCCGCAGATTCCGCTGCGGATCGCCGCAGAACTTGTGGTTGGACGTCGAGAAGTCGACGTAGTTGACGACGAAGAGGTCCAGGTCCCCGTCGTGGTCCACGTCCGCGAAGGCGGACGAGCTGCTCCACAGCGGATCGCTCACGCCGGCCTTGGCGGTGACGTCCGTGAACGTGCCGTCGCCCTCGTTGCGGAAGAGCTGGTCGGGGCCGAACCCGGTGACGAAGAGGTCCAGGTCCCCGTCGTGGTCCACATCCCCCGCGCTCCCCCCCGTGCCGTAGGTGGTGACCACGATGCCGGACCGCGCCGTCCAGTCGACGAACCGGCCGCCCCCCTCGTTGCGGAAGAGCCGCGAGCGGGGCTCGTCGCCCGTGTAGCCGGGGAGCTTGCCGCCGTCCACGAAGAACAGGTCCTCGTCGCCGTCCCCGTCGAAGTCGAGCATCACTACCCCGCCCACCATGGTCTCCACCATGTAGCGCTGCCCCGAGCCGCCGTGGTGATGGCGGAAGTCGATTCCCCACGGCCCGGAGACCTCGCGGAAGCGGATCCCCTGGGCAGCGGCGGCGAGGGGAAGACAGAGGGCGAGGAGGAAGAGGGACTTCGGGAGACGGCGCATCGGGCGAAGAGTAGCAGACCTCACCCCCTGTCCCCCTCTCCCATCGCCCTCCCATCCCCCGGGAGAGGGGGGACCCATGTGGGCGGCTTTGCCGAGATCCAACGGGGATGGCCGTCTAGGGGAGTGGATGCTTCTTCTCGAGAAGGCCGGTTCGGAATCGTCCCCCCTCTCCCGGTCGGGGGGAGGGCGATGGGAGAGGGGGACAGGGGGTGAGGCCTCGCGGTAAAATGCCCTCGATGAAGAGATCGTTCCTCCCCCTCGCCGTCCTCCTGCCCCTCGTCCTCGCTGCTGCCGGCCTCTCCGCCCAACAGGGAGACGAAAAGCCCGCTCCCCCGCTGTCGGTCGAGGCGGTCAAGGTGGAGCCTTCGAGCCCGGCGCCGGACACGCTGTGCCGGCTGAGCATCACCCTCCGCAACGCGGGCGCGCGCAAGGCGTCCGCCTTCGAGATCGCCGTGCGGATCAACGGCCAGGAGCTGCCCGCGTACAAGAGCCGGCTCTATCTCCAGCCCATCGAGCCGGGCGCGACCGGGGAGATCCGCCTGTTCAACTTCTGGAGCAGCGAGACCGGCCGGCCGGCGCCGCCGGACGGCAAGCTCGCCGTCGAGGTCACCCTCACCCGCGCTGCATGGGTCGAGAAGGAGACCAAGGACGGCGCCGAGACCTGGACCCCCGCCGGCACGGTCGAGGGCTTGCCCGTTTCCAAGACCGTCACCCTGACCATGGCCAAGTCCAGGTAGCCGGCAGCCATCCGCCGCGCTGGCCCCGTTCCTGCAACGGTGGTCCCGGCCGCTGCAGCTCTGCGGCACCCCTCCGGAGGAAATCCGTGCAACCTGGACGAGAACGAAGACTGGTCACCGCTTCCATCCTGCTCGGCATGTTCCTGGCCGCGCTGGAAGCGACGGCCGTGGCGGCGGCCGTGCCCACCGCGGCGGGCGAGCTGGGGGGCGTCGCGCGCTACAGTTGGGTCTTCTCCGCCTACCTGCTCACCTCCACCACCAGCGTGCCGCTCTTCGGCAAGCTCGCGGACCTCTACGGCCGGCAGCGCATCTACCAGGCGGCGATGTTCGTCTTCCTCGTGGGCTCCGTGCTCTGCGGCTTCGCGGGCTCGTTCAACCAGCTCGTCCTCTTCCGCGCCATCCAGGGCCTGGGGGCGGGAGGGGTCATGCCGGTGGCGATCACGATCGTGGGAGACATCTTCACCCTGGAGGAGCGCGGGCGCATGCAGGCGCTCTTTTCCGGCGTGTGGGCCGTGGCCGGACTGATCGGCCCGGTGATCGGCGGCATCCTCACGGACACGCTCTCCTGGCGCTGGATCTTCTACATCAACCTCCCCTTCGGGCTGGTCTCGGCCTGGATGCTCCAGCGCTACCTGCGCGAGGAGACGCAGCGGCGCGAGCACCGCCTGGACATCCTGGGCACGGTGAGCCTCACGGCGTCGGTCACCTTCCTGCTCCTCGCCCTCATCGAAGGTCCCGGCTCCTGGGGATGGAGCGACCCGCGCACGGTGGGGCTTCTCGTCGGCGCCGCGGCGGCGCTCGTCACCTTCCTCTGGCAGGAGGGCCGCGCCCCGGAGCCGATGCTCCCGCTCGACCTCTTCCACAACCGGCTCATCGCCGTGGCCAGCGCCGGCAACACCCTGCTCGGCATGCTCCTCTACGCCCTCACCGCCTACGTGCCGATGTTCAGCCAGGGGGTGCTCGGCGGAACGGCGGTGGACGCAGGATCGATCCTGATGCCGATCCTGATCGGGTGGCCCATCTCCTCCACCCTGGCGGGCCGGCTCCTGCTGCGGATCGGCTATCGCCCCATGTGCCTGGCCGGGAACGTCCTGGTCGTGGCCGGGGCGGCCCTCCTCGCCACGGCGGACGCGGGCACGACCCGTCTGGAGATCATGACCGCCCTGTTCTTCGTGGGCTTCGGCCTCGGGTTCGCCTCCATGCCGTACCTGCTGGGGGTGCAGAATGCCGTGGCCTGGAACCAGCGGGGGGTGGCCACCAGCTCCGTGCAGTTCTTCCGTACCATCGGCGGGACGATCTCCGTGGCCGTGTTCGGAGCGCTCCTCAACGCCCGTCTCGCGGCGAGCGCCGGTCCGGGCGTCGACGCCAACTCCGCCCTGGACCCGGCGGTGCGCGCCCGCCTCGCCCCCGAGACCCTCTCCCGGCTGACGGGCGCGCTCCTCGAGGGCCTCGGCGCGGTGTTCGTCGGTCTCGCCGTTCTGGCCGCGGCCGGCCTCGCGGTCTCCTTCTTCTTTCCTCGCGGCTCGGTCCAGTCCCAGATCCACCCGGAGCGGGATCAGGCTCCGGTCACCGAGCCCTGACGCGAGACCGGCCGCCAGGATAGGATTCCGTATCGAAGGAGGGAAAGGCCATGTCGATCCAGGTCGGGGACAAGATCCCCAACGTGAAGCTTTGGACGATCCGCAACGGAAAGGTCGAGACCGTCTCGACCGGCGAGCTCTTCGCGGGAAAAAAGGTGGTGCTGTTTGCCGTTCCGGGGGCCTTCACCTCCGTCTGCTCGGACCACCACCTGCCCGGTTTCATCGAGCTGGCGGACGAGCTCGCGGCAAGGGGGGCCGACCTCGTCGCCTGCACGGCGGTCAACGACATCGAGGTGCTCAGCGCCTGGCTCCGACACCAGGAAGCGCGAGACAAGATCCTGCCCCTCGCCGACGGCAACGGCGACTTCGCCCGCGCCCTCGGTCTCGAGCTCGACTCCCGCGCCTACGGCCTCGGGATGCGCTCCCAGCGCTACGCCGCCGTGATCGAGGACGGCGTCCTCAAGAGCCTGAACGTCGATCCGCCGGGAGAGGTGAGGGCGAGCAGCGCCTCGGTCATCCTGCAGGCGCTGTAGCCCCCCTTGAGAAAAGGACGAAAAGGACCCAAAGGACCAAAGGGACACCAAGGGCGCCCCGGTGTCCTTTTGATCCTTGATGTCTTTTATGTCCTTTCTTTCCTAGTCCCGCGATAGGAACAGTCTAATCACATACCAGAACATCAGCGCCACCGACGCAAACAGCTCGAGCGCCGCTGCCACGTACCGGTCCTCCCGGAAGTGGTGGATGACGTTCGAGGTGTCGTAGAGGATCGCTGCGCCGGCCAAGGCGACCATGGCCACCGAGAAGAAGGTGCCAAGCTCGAATCCGAAGAGCGCTCCGGCCACGATCAGCACCAGGGCCACGATGCCGCCCCACATCAAGACGCCGCGCAGGAACGAGAAGTCCTTGCGCGTGATCAGGGCGACAGCGGTGAGACCGGCGAACCCGAACAGGGTCACGGCCGCAGCGCTGCGGACCACCCCGGGCGCCGTCACCTCCGCGATGTAGATCAACGGTACAAAAATGATCGCCTCGGCCAGCACGAAGGCGCCGAGAGCGGCGTACTGGGCCGGCACGGACTCCACCGTGTGCGCGATCCTCGAGGCGATCCAGCTCACCACGAGAAAGCCGCCGAGCACGAAGAGCCAGTTCGTGCCCAAAAGAGCCTCCGCGATGGAGGCCGCGATCCCGGATCGGAACAACACGACCTCGAGAACGGTGAACGCGGCGATCGCGCCCAGCAGATGGGTGTAGGTCCGGGCGACGAAGCGGGCCCGGGAATCCGCGGCGAACGCGGGCTGGATGGGGTCGTACCCCCTGGATCCCTGGTCGTAGGACATATGGTCTCCTCCTGACGAGACGGTTGGCGAAATCCTACCAGGAATGACCAG
Source organism: Thermoanaerobaculia bacterium (assembly GCA_035633875.1). Taxonomy (GTDB): domain Bacteria; phylum Acidobacteriota; class Thermoanaerobaculia; order Multivoradales; family UBA5704; genus DATARR01. The sequence continues at coordinate 1,863 of DASQEB010000422.1, read as the reverse complement.
CCGCCGGATTCCGTTTCGGGGCTTCCGGGCGGTTTCAACCTTTATCGTCTGTTTTCGATTTCTCTTCTTCTTAGGGAGTCCGTACAATAGAGACCTACCCGGTCACAGGAGGTCTCCATGCTGTATGCCGCACTCTCTCGTTTTCGCTTCGCGATTCGGGTCAGGACCATCCTCCTCTTCACGCTTCTGCTGCCCGCCGCCGCGGGAGCCCAGTTCCCCATCAGCGGGCTTTTCAACCCGACAGGCATCACGACGGACCTCGACGGCAACCTGATCGTCCTCTCCAACCTCCAAGGCTCGCTTCTTCTCTCGAAGTATTCTTCCGACGGCGTTCTCCTCGGACAGGCCCCGTTTTCGAGCGGGCTCGACGGCTCCCTGGCCACAGACCCCGGGAGTGGGCTCATCTTCCTCTTGAACTCTTTCGGCGATGTCTGGCTGATCGATCCAACGGATCTTTCTACGTTCTTCTTCTTCAACGTCAAGTCCGTCCCCACCGACGCGAGCTCGATCTACGACGTCGCCAGCCAGACGACCAGCGCCCAGAGCGGGCTCATCCAGCCCCGGGCGGCGCAGACCAGCTACGGAGACATCGCGATCTCGCGGCGCAACGGCAACTTCAACCTCTACGTCAGCGGCTTGAGCGTGGCATTCCCCTTCATCCTGCGCATTCCGCTCGTCCCGAATGCCTCCGGATTGCTTGTGCCGGGCACGTCCGACGTCATTCTGACGTCGCTGGCCTCCGCCGCCCCGAACGACAATCTGGCGAGGGGTGTCGCCGTCAACCAAAACGGCTGGGTTCTCACGACCCTGCCCTTCAATCTCGGCCCGATCGGCAACTCCGATTTCCTCTATGCCTTCCAGGAGGAGAAAGCTCCCGACAAAGGCGGGACTCTGGGGGTGGATCACAAAAGGATTTTTCCCTCGGAGTTCAGCAGCAGCCGGGGGATGGCCACCGATCGCCTCGGCAAGCTCTACGTGGCCACCGGCATCATCGGCTCCGTCTGCGGTGTGGGTGGCATCCTGATCTTCCCCGATTTCGCCAGCGGTCTCTGCATCCCTCTCGCCGATCAGGCAACCTCCAGTCCCTGGGACTTCGCCACGAGCCCCGATGGCACCGCGGCGTACCTGATCGTCCGGCACTTCTTGAACGGAGCCGGCCAGATCCTCCGCGTGGATCTGCGAGGCGCCATCTTCGCCGACGTGCCCTTCGATCATTGGGCCCGTTCCTCCATCGAGGGGATCTTCCGCGCAGGACTGACGACGGGGTGCGGGAACGCACGCTACTGCCCCAGCAGCCAGGTTTCCCGGGCGGAAATGGCGGTCTTCCTGCTCCGTGGAATTCATGACAGCGCCTACACGCCACCGGCAGCGACCGGGGGAGTTTTCTCGGACGTGCCGGCCGGGTACTGGGCCGCTCCCTGGATCGAACAGCTTGCCGAGGAGGGGCAGACCGCCGGGTGCGGCGGCGGCCGGTATTGTCCGGAGCAGTCCGTCTCCCGTGCCGAGATGGCCGTCTTCCTCCTGCGAGCCAAGCACGGCCCGGGCTTCACGCCGCCCCCCGCCACAGGAACGGTCTTCGCCGACGTTCCCGCGGGCTTCTGGGCCGCCGCCTGGATCGAGCGCCTCGCCGCCGAGGGCATCACGACCGGCTGCGGGAACGGGAGCTACTGCCCGACCAACCCGGTGACCCGGGCGGAGATGGCGGTCTTCCTCGCCCGCACCTTCGCGATTCCGACGCTTTAGGCCGGGCTGTTCCTCAGGACCAGAATGATGGTCGCCGCTTGAACGATCTCGCCGCGGAGGACGCGCTCCCGCGCGTCCTCCAGCGGCATCGATGGGAAGAATGGCGACCCCGGGCTTCAC
>DASQEB010000421.1:0-3668 GCA_035633875.1 Thermoanaerobaculia bacterium | reverse complement strand
TCTTCTCTCCTGGTCCCTCCGCAGTCCGCGACAGGTCCCCGTCGGCAAGGTCGCTGGCCTGGGTCCCCCCTCTCCCGGGGGAAGGGAGGGCGACGGGAGAGGGGGACAGGTGGTGAGGTCTCGGGGTGGGTGGCTGCTTTGGCCCTCCTCCCTCTTCTCCTCCTCCCCACCCTCGTGGCAGCCCTGGACGTCCCTCCGCTCCGGAACCGCCGGGTGAACGACGACGCCAACATCATCCCGGCGGAGACCCGGCAGCGGATCGAGCAGAAGCTGGCGGAGTTCGAGCAGCGGACGACGAACCAGATCGCGGTGCTCACGGTGGAGAGCCTGGAGGGAGATCCCATCGAGGACTTCTCGCTCCGGGTGGCGGAGGCCTGGAAGCTCGGACAGGCGGGCAAGGACAACGGCGTCCTTCTGGTCGTGTCGGAGGCGGACCGCAGGATGCGGATCGATGTGGGCTACGGCCTGGAACCGGTCCTGACCGATCTGGAGACCAACGTCATCCAGCGCGAACGGATGGTACCCGCCTTTCGCCAGGGGGACTACGGGGGAGGCATCGAGGCCGGGGTGGACGCCATCATGGCGGCGATCCAGGGCGAGGAGATCGAGCCGGTGGCGGGGCCTGAGCCCCTCCGGGGTCGTGGTGGCCAGGGGCAGGGGCTGCCCGGCTTCCTCCTGTTCGCCCTGATCTTCCTCGTGCCCTTCTCGCTGAGCGCGGCGCGGAGCGGGAGCTGGCTCGTCGGCCTGTTCCTCACCCCCTTCTACTTCTTCCTGGGCTCCATGGTGGCCCCGCTCCTCGGGATCATTGCCGCCGGGGTCTGGATCGTCGTCTTCTCCGTGCTCCGGCTGCTGTTGCCGAGGCGCCGTGGCTCGAGGTATCGCCGCGGTGGAGGCTGGTGGATCGGTCCCGGCTTTGGCGGGGGAGGCGGCGGTTGGAGCGGAGGAGGCGGCTTCGGAGGCGGCGGCTTTTCGGGTGGAGGCGGCAGCTTCGGCGGCGGCGGGTCGTCGAGCAGTTGGTAGGGCGGCTAACCCTCGAACGCCTCCAGCGCCTCCTGAAGCAGCCGTTCCCCTTCCTCGGCATGCTTGGGGGAGAAGTGAAAGGGGATCAGCCGTCGGACTCCGGCCTCCCGAGCCAGCAGGCCGGCTTGCCGGGCGGTGAGGTGACGTTTTTCGGCAGCCCTCTGCTCTTCCTCGTGAAGGAAGGCCGATTCGATGAACAGGAGGTCCGCGCCCCGGGCGAGATCCCGGATGGCTCTCGCGTTGGCAGCGTGGTAGGCCGCGTCAGTGACGTAGGCGAGCTTCTGGCCGGGGACGATCCGCAGGACCTTCTCCTTGAGCTCCCCCAGGGAGACCACCCGTTCGTGGATAGCGCCGTTCTCCCGCCAGCGCACGGGGACCGGGGTCGCGTCCGGCTCGTCCCGGGCGACGGCGGATTTCAGGCCCCGCAGCCAGGGACCGGTGGGGAGGCCGAGCTCCTCCAGGCCGTTCTTCCAGACGTTGACGTGGAACTTCTCCTCCAGCGCGAAGGCCAGGCACGGGATCTGGTGGTCGAGGAACGTGGCGCGGACGAGAAAGGTGTCCTCGTCCAGGAGAACTCCCTCGGAAAGGGCAAGGGAGGAATCCGGCTCGCGGCGGAAGCCGCTGCGGGTGTGGAAATCCGCCCTCACGGCCGTGCCGTCCGGGTGGACCTCGGTGGCCCGGAAGACGAGATCGCTCTCGTAGTTCGCCACCAGGTTCCAGGTGTAGGCGGCGAGCTTGTGCTCGACCCGGTCGACGAACCCCGGGGGGCCGAAGAGGTCGACGGTCTTCTCCCGGCCGAGGAGCACCCGCAGGAGGGAGTCGAACCCGGCGAAGTGGTCCATGTGGGTATGGGAGACGAAGGCGTGGGTGACCCGGAGGAGCTGCCGGGCCGACAAGGGAGAGAGGTCGCCCAGGTCGAAGAGGAGGGCCCGGCGCTCGAAAAGGAAATCCACGTAGAGCCCCGGATCGCCGAACGGGTCGTTGACGAGCCGGGGGTGGAAGAGGGGTTTCATGGACGATGGGAAGTGTACGCCGTACTGGCCGGCCGGTGCTCGGATATGATGAACAGGGAGGGCGTTCATGTCTAAAAGTTCTGCCGCCATCCTCGATCCGCTCATCCAAGCCAAACGCGTCGAGATCCTCCGTCTGGCCGCGCGCCATCGCGCTCGCGGTCTCCGTCTCTTCGGCTCGGCTGCCCGAGGAGAAGCACGCTCGGAGAGCGACTTCGATTTTCTTGTCGAGTTGGAGCCCGGGGCCACCCTTCTCGACCTTGGCGCGCTTCAGATGGACTTGCAGGATCTGCTGGGCAAAAAGGTCGATGTGGTGGAACCGGAGGCGCTGCACTGGTACATCCGGGATCGTGTCCTTTCTGAGGCGATACCGCTTTGAAGGACGACCTCCTCTATCTGATTCACATCCGTGAGTGCATCGCCCGGATCGAAGAGTACACGCAAGAGGGGCGGGACCTCTTTCTTGAGGATACCAAGACGCAGGACGCGGTTCTTCGCAACCTCCAGACTCTTGCGGAGTCCACGCAACGCCTCTCCGAGAACATCAAGGATGCTCATCCGGAGATCAACTGGCGCGGCATTGCCGGCCTGCGAAACATTCTTGTCCATGACTATCTGGGCGTAAGCCTTCCCCGGATCTGGGAGATCGTCGAGGAGTTCGTGCCCGGACTGAAGAGAATGGTCGACGCGCTCCTCGGGTGACATCCAGAGCGACCCCACTCCTACCGCTCCACCCAGTAGTTCGGCGCCTCCTTGGTGATGACCACGTCGTGGGCGTGGCCTTCCTTCAGGCCGGCGGGGGAGATGCGCACGAACTGGGCCTTGGTGCGGAGCTCTTCGATCGAGGCGCAGCCGGCGAGGCCCATGCCGGAGCGCAGGCCGCCAGTGAGCTGGGGCAGCATCTGGTGGACGCTCCCCTTGTGGGGCACCATGCCTTCGATGCCCTCGGGCACGAGCTTCGAAAGGGAGCCGGCCGCCTCGCCGCCCCCTTCCTGGAAATAGCGCTCGGCGCTCCCCCGCGCCATGGCGGAGAGCGACCCCATGCCGCGGTAGGCCTTGAAGGTGCGGCCCTGGTAGAGGATGGTCTCGCCCGGGCTCTCCTCGGTGCCGGCGAAGAGCGAGCCGATCATGACGGAGTGGGCGCCGGCGACCAGGGCCTTGGTGACGTCGCCGGAGAACTTGATGCCGCCGTCGGCGATGACGGGCACGCCGTGCTCGGCCGCGGCGCGGGCGCAGTCCACGACCGCGGTCACCTGGGGGACGCCCGCGCCGGTGACCACCCGGGTGGTGCAGATGCTGCCCGGGCCGATGCCGATCTTGACCGCGTCGGCGCCGCGCTCGATCAGGGCGCGGGTCCCCTCGGCCGTGGCCACGTTGCCGACGATGAGCCGGATCTCGGGGAAGCGCTCCCGGAGACGGGCCGTGGCGTCGAGCACGCCGCGGCTGTGGGCGTGGGAGGAGTCGAGGACGAGGACGTCCACCTTGGCCTTGACCAGGGCCGCGGCGCGTTCCAGATAGTCGCCCGAGGCGCCTACGGCGGCGCCGCAGCGGAGCCGGCCGAGCTCGTCCTTGGCGGCGTGGGGGTACTGGATGGCCTTCTGGATGTCCTTGACCGTGATCAGCCCCTTGAGGTTGCCG
>DASQEB010000420.1:0-2997 GCA_035633875.1 Thermoanaerobaculia bacterium | reverse complement strand
CCCCGTCCCGGGGGCGCCCGCTCCAATCGTGGGCCGGAAGGGCTCGCCGGACGTCGCTGATATACTGATCCTCCGAACCATGTCACACCTTCCACCGCTCCCGCGCCGCTTTGTCCGAACAGCGGCCCTGGCCGTTCTGTCGCTCGGGCTCCTCGCGTTCGTCCTTCCCCTCTTCGCACAGAACCAGGGCGGCCCCAGGCCGGTGCACCGGGTGAGGGTGAAATCGGCGGTGCATCCGGTGTCGGCGGAGCTGATCCAGGACTCGATCCGCGAGGCGGAAGATGCGGGGGCGGCGGCACTGGTCGTGGAGCTGGACACGCCGGGTGGACTTTTGACGTCCACGCGGGAGATCACCACGGCCATACTCGGGGCGCAGATCCCGATCGTGGTGTACGTGGCGCCGAGCGGCGCCCAGGCGGCGTCGGCGGGGTTCTTCCTCCTGATGGCGGCGGACGTGGCGGCCATGGCTCCCGGGACGAACACGGGGGCGGCCCATCCGGTCCTCGGGCAGGGACAGTCGCCCGACGAGGTGATGGGAAAGAAGATGGAGGAGGACGCGGCGGCCAACATCCGCTCGCTCGCCGCCCGGAACGGCCGCAACGTGGAGCTGGCGCAGGCGGCGGTGGTGGAGAGCCGGTCGTACACGGCCCACGAGGCGCTCGAAGGCAAGCTCATCGACGCCGTGGCCCCGAGCCTGCCGGCCCTGCTGCGCCAGATCGACGGCCGGCAGGTGCGGAAGGGGGAGGGGAGCGTGACGCTGCGCACGGCCCAGGCCGAGATCGTGGAGGTCGAGGTCTCTCCCTTCCGCAAGATCCTCGGCGTGATCGCCGACCCGAACATCGCGTACATCCTGCTCACGCTGGGGTTCCTGGGCCTGTACTTCGAGCTGATGAACCCGGGAGCGATCCTGCCCGGGGTGGTCGGGGGGATCTGCCTGATCCTCGCTTTCTTCGCGCTGTCGGTGCTGCCGGTCAATTACGCGGGGGTGGCCCTCATCCTCCTGGCCATCGTGCTGTTCATCGCAGAGATCAAGGTGACGAGCTACGGGATGCTGACGGTGGCCGGGGTGATCTCCATGGTGCTGGGGGCGCTGATGCTGTTCAAGACGCCGGAGCCGGCGCTGCGGGTCAGCCTGGAATTGATCGCTACCCTGGCGGTCTTTACTCTGGCGATGGTGGGTTTCCTGATGTGGATGGCGCTGCGCATCCGCCGCGAGCCGGTGCGCACGGGGCTGGAAGGGTTGCTCCACGAGATCGGAACGGCCCGCTCGAGCCTGGCTCCCCGGGGCAAGGTGTTCGTTCACGGCGAGATCTGGGACGCCCTGGCGGAGGAGCCAGTGGCGGCGGGAGAGGCGGTCCAGGTGGTGGGGGTGCAGAACCTGACGCTTTCGGTGCGTCCGTTCCGCGGGTCGAACGTCTGAAAGGAGGGGTCCCATGCAGGGCTTGCTCGGAAGCGTCTATGCCATCGTCGCCATCGTGGTCGTCGGACTGTTCATCCTTTTCCGATGGATCAACATCCTGAACGAGTACGAGCGCGCCGTGACCTTCTGGCTCGGCCGCCTGGCGCCGCGGCCCAAGGGACCGGGGCTGGTCTTCATCTTCTGGCCGTTCGAAAGGATGATCAAGGTTTCGCTGCGGACGGTCGTTCTCGACGTGCCGCCGCAGGACGTGATCACCCGGGACAACGTCTCGGTCAAGGTGAACGCCGTGGTCTACTTCCGGGTGGTGGAGCCGGGGCGGGCGATCGTGGAGGTGGAGAACTACCTCTATGCCACGAGCCAGCTCGCGCAGACCACCCTGCGCTCGGTGCTGGGCCAGGCCGAGCTGGACGAGCTCCTCGCAGAGCGCGAGAAGCTCAACGACCGGCTCCAGACGATCATCGACGCCCAGACCGACCCCTGGGGCATCAAGGTCTCGATGGTGGAGCTCAAGCACGTGGACCTGCCGCAGGAGATGCAGCGGGCCATGGCGCGGCAGGCGGAGGCCGAGCGGGAGAAGCGCGCTAAGATCATCCACGCCGCCGGCGAGCTGGAGGCCTCGGCGAAGCTGGGGGAGGCGGCGAACATCTTCTCCCGCAACCCGGTGACCTTGCAGCTCCGCTATCTCCAGACGCTGACCGAGATCTCGGCGGAGAAGAACTCGACGATCCTTTTCCCGATCCCGATCGAGATCCTGAAGCCTTTCCTCGGGGACAAGGACACGAAGTAACGGAGCAAGACACGAAGTGGCCAATTCGCACGAGCCGAGCTATTACGAGATCGCGCTGACCAACCGTCAGGTCGTCGTCGCCTTCGTCATCCTGCTGGTCTGCCTGGTGACCGCCTTCTTCTCCGGGGTCTACATCGGCCGGGAGGGGACGCTGCGGGACCAGGACCAGCTCGTCCGGGCCACGCCGCCGGCGCAGAAGCCGGTGGACCAGGAAGGCCGGGAGCTGGAGGAGTTCGAATTTTTCGAGGGGGAGAGTCGCCAGCCGGCGAGCGGCACGCTGCCGGAGGAGACCGTGGCCGAGGCCGAGCCCGAGCCGGGCCCGCAGGACTCCACGCTGCTGGAGGACTTCGGCGGCGAGGACTTGGCCGGCGCAGGGGAGCCCGCCCCGGCCGAGGAAGAGGACTTCGTGGAAGAGGAGCCGGTCCCCGAGCCCGAGCCGGAGCCGACGCCCGCCCGTCCGCGCCGGGACCCGGAGGAGACGCGGCAGGCCGCCGCGCCCGCCCGCCAGGAGGCGCCGGCCCCGCCGGCCGCTCCGGCCGCCGCCAGGGGCAAGGTGGTGATCCAGGTCTTCTCCTCGGCCGAGCAGGACCAGGCCGAGCGGATCCGGGAGCAACTGGCGGGCGGCGGCCAATCCGCGTACCTCTCGCCGGTCAAAGTGGGCGGCACCACCATGTACCGCGTGCGGATCGGTCCCTTCGACTCCCGGGCCGACGCCAACAAGGTGGCCGAGCGGGTACGGAAGAGCCATAAGCTCGACACCTGGATCACCGAGGAATAGACGGACCGGCCC
>DASQEB010000419.1:0-13303 GCA_035633875.1 Thermoanaerobaculia bacterium | reverse complement strand
GCGGCGTACGGAGGCCGAGCCCGGGAGCGAGCTCCGGCCAGCTCTCGGCGAGCAGCTCGGCCACGGTCCGGAAGTGCCGCCGCTGGACGAAGAGCACGGCCGCGTCCAGGCGCTCGAACTGCCGCGGCCGGCTCAGGCACTTGAGCTGGAAGGGGAGGCGGAAGCGGTTCAGCCGCCGCGTGAGGACCGCGACCAGGCGCGGCGCCGCGGCCCGCCCCACGTTCCAGTACAGGCGGACGAGGCGGACGCGGTCCTCCAGCAGGCCGGGCGTTTCCGCGAAGGCGAAGTAGAAGTCCTCGTCCAGGCGCCGCGACTCCCGGGGGCGGAGCACGCCGGAGATCCGGCGCTCCCGGCCGGCGTTGGCTTCCGCCAGGCATTGGACGAAGGCCTCGCGCTCCGCGCTGGCGTCCGCGGGCTCGGGAGGGAAACCGCCCGGGCGGCCCGCGAAGGGCACGCAGTAGCAGCCCAGGTAGAGCTGGTGCTGGAGCTGGAGGACGACCGGCGGCGGGGCCAGTGGATCGACCCGCTCTCCGGGGGCGGGGACGGCGGCCTGCACGAGGCGCCCGGCGAAGGAGAAGGCCCCGGGCCAGAGGAAGCGCACGGCGCCGAAGATCCGGCGCAGCTCGGCGGCGAGCGGGTCTCCGGGAGCGCTCACAGCCCCAGCAGCTCCTCGCGGGCGCCTCCGGGGGACGCGAGCACATTGAGGCTCACCTGGAGCAGGGCGAGCACCCGGGGCAGCGAATGGCGCCCCTGCCGGGCGGACTCGTAGGCGGTCTGCACCATCCGCGCCGCGGCGAAGCGGAGCGACCTCTCCAGGGCTGGCAGGCGGTCCCGCGGTGCGATCTCCAGGGCGTCCGCGTAGGCCTGCCAGAAGGCCTGGACGGCGGGCAGGACGCGCTCCAGAGGGTGGCCGGCCCGCTCGACGAGCCGCTCCGGGCCGAGGCCGCTCTCGGCAGGCAGGCTCAGGGCCCAGGCCGAAAGATAGCTTTCGAGGACGGACCCCACGTCCCAGCCCGGGTCGCCGAGGTCGGCCAGCTCCCAGTCCACGAGCTTCAGCGCGGGCGCCCCGGCGCCCGTCTCCAGAAGGAGGACGTTGTCCCACCGCAGGTCGCCGTGGATCAGGCAGGCCGGGCGCCAGTCCGCGCACAGCGCCTCGAGCGCGGCCGGGAAGCCCGTCTGGCCCCGCACGGCGGCGAGCACGTGCTCGGCGGGCGTCCACTCCCGGCCCGCGGGAGGGGCCTCCCCCCGGTGGGCGGTCAGGAAGGCGGGCCGCGCGCCGGGGAAGAGGGCGGAGCGCGGCCGGGAGGCGAACGCCGCGGCGGTGTCCCGGTGCACGGCCCCGAGGCTCTCCCCCCAGAGCGCGGCGAGCCCCGGCGGCAGGTCCCCCTGCCGGAGATGGCGCGCCGCCAGGCTCGCCGAGGGGTGCAGAAGCTCGGTCACCAGGATGTGGTGCGCGGGATCGAAGGCCCGGAAACGGGGGAGCAGCGGAGCGAGGCAGGCCAGGCCGGGATCCTCCCGGGCCAGCCAGAGGCAGGCGGCCTCCCGCGCCAGGGCGGCCTGCGAATCGGCCTCCGCGTCGGGGATCTGCTTGACGAAGCAGCCGGGGAGGTCTCCCGCCAGCACCTTGAAGCTGCGGCAGCGGCGGCGGACCTCGACGATCCGGAGATCGCCGTCCACCCAGGGCTCGGGAGGGATCAGACCCCGCTCCAGAAGGTAGGGAGCGACGTTGCGGGCGGTCAGGAGCAGCATGGAGAGGCCGCCCGCCGGGCGCCGCCCCCCCGCAGGGGGGAAGGCGTCCCGGGGCGGGCGGCCGGGAACAGCGGGAGCGGAGCGAACGTCAGGAGCACCGAATTTCCGTGGTGCCGCAGCGGATCTCCGTCGTGCCGATCTCCTCCGTGGGGCACCGGATCTCCGTCGTGCCCTCCTTTTCATGGCATCGGATCTCTGTCGTGCCGATCTCTTCCGTGGGGCACCGGATCTCCGTCGTCCCGCCCGCGCCCTGGCACCGGATCTCGGAGGTGCCGACCTCCTCGGCAAGAAGGAGCTCCGCGGCCTCGCCGGTGAGCCATGGGCCGCTGCCCACCGCGAGAAGAGCCTGCCGGAGATCGCCTTCCAGGAACCTGGCCGCATTGCGGGAAGAGCCAGGCATGAAGCCGACTGATTGAATGGACATTGAATTTCCCTCCTTTTCTCTGATTATTGAACCTTCAACTGCCCCTGTCAAGCGCGGGGCGGCAGGGGCGTGCTACAATCGATTATTCATTTAGGATGAGCGTTTCGGTCCTCCCCACGCCGTGGGGAACCGGGTTTCCGCCCGGCCCCCTCCTCCGCACCGTGGACGAGCTGGACGATCCCGGTCTGCGCCAGGAGACCGTCCTGCGCCTCCCCACGGCGCGGGTGGTCTTCGCCGATTACGCGCTCCTCCGGCACGACTTTCCCCACCTGCGGGAGGCGGACGCGGCCCTCATCGACCGCTGGCTCCTCCGGCACGCCGCCTTCATCTCCACGGCGCAGGCCGCCCAGAGCCGCGTGAACACGCCGATCGAGACGGGGGAGGAGCGCACCGTGGCCTACCGGCCGACGCGGTACGGCCGCGCCGTGGTGGTCTCGACGCGCGAGAGCCACGGCCTGCTGCCCGCCGACCCGGCGCTCCCCTGGGAGGCCGAGCCGGACAGGCTGCTCGATCTGAAGGGGACCGGCGTGGCCCCGGGCGTGGTCCCCCGGCACGATCCGGGCGGGCACTTCGACGGGCTGATCTCTCTCCAGAGGGTGCTGATCGAGGTCCTGTTCCAGGAGGTCATCGAGGCCGCCTTCCGCCACTCCGGCTCGGGGTTCTCGACGGTGCCCGCGTACGCCGTGCTCGACCTCGGCTTCGAGATCGTCTGGGAGGACGGCCGCACCTTCCCGGCCGGGATGCAGGTGCGCCGGGCCCACCGGCGGCCGCCCAACAACGAAGAGGTGCCGCCGCCGGGCACCCCCGAGGAGCGGCTCAAGATGGAGGTCGAGCTGCTGCTGCGGCGCTACGGGATCACCTCCTGCACGGAGGCGCTGTCGGTCGAGATGATCGACGGGGAGGAGGGGACGGCCCTCACGTTCGCGCGGCGCAACCTGCCGCGCTGGAGCGAGGAGGCGTTCCGCGCCGTGCGCGAGGGCTTCGGCATCCCCCGGGGCGGGCGCATCCGCTTCGAAGGGGTGAACGTGCAGCTCACCCGCGAGGTCGGCCTGGACCCCTTGCGGGCCCAGCTCGTCGACTTCGGCCACTTCTCGAGGCGGGACCGCTTCGACAGCCCGGTCGTCACCTTCGTCGACGGTCCCGTCGCGTTCCCCCTGGGCTGGGGGCGGATTCTCTGGCCGCACGAGGCAGGCTTCGTCCAGCCCGATCCCGCGCTTCTCCTGCCGGACGAGCACTGGGGACGGCCCGTCCGGCCGGACGAGGCGGAGACGATCCGCCAGGCCCCGCCCGGCATCGCCCACTCCCGGGCCTGCCTGGCCGTCGCCGGGCTGGTGCCCCGCTACCGCGCGGGCGAGCTGAGCGGAGAGGAGGTCCGGGCGGGGATCGGCGAGGTGGCCGCTACCGCGACGGCCCGCTGGCCCCGCGCGTGACGCCGCAAACCTCGCCGTAGACCGCTTCGTAGCGCTCGAACACCGCCGACCAGGAGTGGCCGCGCAGGCGCCCGGCCAGCTCCGTCCGCTCCTCCGGCCGCCGCGCCCGGGCGAGCTGCCGCCGGAGCGCGCCGGCGAGGGCGTCCACGAACCGCGGCACGTCCGCCTCCACGGGCCGGTCGGCGTCGGTGGTGGCAAGGGGCGGGACCAGCTCGAACCAGCCGCGCGCGGTCCACTCCTCCGGGACCCAGCTCGCGATGGTGGGCAGACCGCTGACCAGACAGGGACAGCCGCAGGCCGCGGCTTCGAGCATCGTCAGCGGCAGCCCCTCGAACAGCGAGGGGAGGACGAACAGGTCCGAGAGCTGGAGGACCCGCGCCACGGCTTCCTGGGGCTGGGCGCCCAGGTGGGTGACGAGGCCGCCCGCGGCTTGCACGAGCTCGTCCATGCGCCGGCCGTCCTCCCCCGTGCCGGTCGCCCCCACCAGGACGAGCCGGAAGGGGGGCGCCCCCTCCCGCCCCCCCTCGGCGGCGGCCGCGAGGAGAAAGGGGATGCCCTTGGGAGTCGAGAGCCGGCCCACGAAGGTGACGAGCCGCCCGGGAGGGAGGTGGACGCCGAAGCGCCGCGCGAGGTCCTCGCGGAGCGCCTCCGGGGGCTCGGAGGGGGGGTGGAAGAGGGCGGCATCGTACCCGGCGCCGGTCAAGGCGATCCGCTCCTCCGCGACCCCGTAGGCGTCCAGGGTGTCCCGCACCGAGCGCGGGGTGAGGACGCAGATCCGGTCCAGCCGCCGGATGCCGGGAAGGACCCTGGGGGCGAGGTGGGGGGCCTTGACGAGCTGCCGCAGCTCCGCGTTGTGGCTCGTGGTCACGACGGGGAGATCGGCGAACACCTCGCGCGCGAGGCTCGTCATCAGCCAGAGGTGATGGGTGTGCACCAGGTCCGGCCGGAAGCGCTCCCGGACCTCCTCCATCACCCGCCGGGAGGCGGCGAGGTACTGCTCCACCTGGGTCTCCGTCATCCCGGAGAAGACCGTGCTCGGGTAGGGCATTACGTCGCTGTTGCCGGGCACGGGGAAGGGAGCCTCCGGGCTGGGGAAGGTGATCAGGGAGACCTCCTCGACGGTGAGGGGCGGCACCTCGGCCGCCGATGTCTCCGGTGGGCCGGCGACGATGGCGTGCTGGCGATAGCCGCGCTTCGCCGCCTCCCGGACCATGGCCTTCAGGAACACGCCGCTGCCGGAGCGCCCCGGTCTCTGCGAAAGGATGTGGAGGAGGCGCACGCGTCACGTCTCCACGGCCACCAGGTTGCTGTGGAACAGCAGCTCGGTATCGTGGTCGAGGATCCGCAGGCCGGCCTGGGCGAGGAGCGCCTCCATGCGGGCCCGGGTCATGCGCGAGAACCCCCGGTTCGCGTGGGCGATAGGCTTGTCGATGTCGCCGTAGTGCAGCACGGCGCGGCCCCCCGGCCGGAGCACCCGCCGGGTCTCGGCGAGATACCCGGCGATCCCCTCCGGATCGATGTGCACGAGCACGTCGAAGGAGAAGACCAGGTCCACGGTCCCGTCCGGCACGCCCCGCATCTCGTAGCCCGAGGTCTGGTAGAGCTCCAGCCGTCCGGCGTCCCGGGGGAACCTCTGGAGGAGGTAGGCGAAGAACTCCGGGTTCAGCTCCACCACGATGACGCGGTCCGCGGACCGCAGCAGGTACTGGGTCCACCGGCCGCCGCCGCTGCCGATCTCCAGGACCACCTGCCCCGGAGCGAGGTAGGGGTCGAGGAACCGCTTGCGGACGGCGAGCAGTGGCTTGAACAGCTTCGGGTCTCCCCAGCGGTCGCCGAAGTGCTCCTCCTCGCGGTTCGGGACGAAGCTCTCGATCATCCTCCCCCACTTGCGGTTCCAGTCGAGCGACGGCACAATCAGGCTCCTTTCCGGGGATGGCGGTAGAAGGTCCGCAGGCGCAGCAGCGAGCGGGTGGCGTGGACGATCCCCTCCTTGGCGCCGTTGCCCGAGTCGCCGAAACCGCCGAAGGGAGCGCTCTCGGTCCGGTAGCCGGGCGGGCCGTTCCAGGAGAGCTGGCCGACCTGGACCGCCTCCGCGTAGCGCCGCGCGGTCTCCTCGCTGGCCGTGGCGATGGCGCCCGCCAGGCGATAGCGGCCGGACTGGACGATGGCGATGCACTCTTCGAGCGAGCGCACCCGCAGCACCGGCGCCACCGGCCCGAAGGTCTCGCGCCGCACCAGCTCCATGCCGGGCGTCACCCGGTCGAGGACGGTGGGCGGGTAGAGGGCGCCGCACCGCCGGTGCCCCAGGAGCAGCCGGGCGCCGGAGCGCAGGGCGTCCTCCACCCTGCGCTCGATCTCCACCGCGGCCGGCTCGTCGATCACCGGGCCCAGATCGGTCTCCGGGTCCCAGGGATCGCCGCACCGCAGTCTCCGGCTCTCGGCGAGGAAGAGGTCGAGGAAGTCGTCCGCCACCGCTTCGTGGACCAGGATGCGCTTGATCGCCGTGCAGCGCTGGCCGGCGTTGTCGAACGCCCCCAGGGCGATGCGGGCGGCCGCGGGCAGGTCCGCGTCGTCCATCACCACGAACGCCGCGTTGCCGCCGAGCTCGGGGACGAGCCGCACCAGCTCGTTGCCCGCCGCGGCCATGGTCCGCGCGATCGACCGGCCCACCTCCACGCTCCCGGTGAAGGAGACCACCTCGACTCCCGGGTGGGTGACCAGCGCCTGGACGACGGCCGCCGCCGGCCGGCCGGTGACCACGTTCAGCATGTGCTCCGGCAGGCCCTGCTCGATCAACACCTCGGCGAAACGCAGAGCGGAGAGCGGGGTCTTCTCTGACGGCTTGAGCACCAGGCAGGCCCCGGCGGCCAAAGCCGGCGCAACCTTGTGGACGACCTGGTTCAGCGGATGGTTGAACGGGGTGATCGCCACCGCGAGATCGACCGGCTCGGCCACCACCTCCAGCTCCGCCGCCGGCACCTCTCCGGGCACCCGGTAGGGGGCTTCCCGGTCCTCGTCCGCGAGCACCCGGGCCTGGTGGGCCGCTCCCCGCAGGGCGTGGACGGAGCGCGCCACCTCGTGACGCGCCTGCCGGAGGCAGATCCCCGCCTCGGCCGTGAGGAGCGCGGCGGCCTCCGCGGCGTTCTCTTCATAGTGCCGCGCCACCCGCTCCAGCAGCTCGGCCCGCTCGGCCGGTGCGAGGGACGGGCGCGCCCGCCAGGCCCCGTCCAGAGCCGCCGCGACCTGACTTCCGGTGGCCACCGACGCCCGCCCCACCTCCCGGCCGTCGTACGGGTTGCGGACCGGAAAGCTCTCCGTCCCCTCGACGCGCCGGTTGCCGATCAGGAGGAACGGAGGGAACGGCTCGTGGATCATGCCGTCGCGGCCTCCCGCGCCGTTTCCCGGAAGCGCTCCGCCAGGGCCTCGGGGGCGTGGGAGACCCGCGGCGTTCCCGGTGCGTCCTCCGGCGAGACCTTGACGAGCAGAAGGGCGGGACCCCGGGCGGCCAGCGCCTCCCGCAGCCCGTCCCCCAGCGCCTCCTCGCTCTCCACCCTGCGCACCCAGGAGTACCCCGCCGCCGCGGCCACAGTTTCCAGGGCGATGCGGTCCGAGATCGAGCGCTGGCCGCCGGTCGAGCCGTAGACCCCGTTGTCCAGGACGACGTGAAGGAGGTTGGCCGGCTGCCGCTCCCCCACCATGGCCAGGGAGCCCAGGCCCATGAGGAGGTTGCCGTCGCCGTCCAGGACCACCACCCGGCGCTCCGGCCGGGTCAGGGCGACGCCGAGGCCGATGGCGGCCGCGAGCCCCATCGAGCCGATCATGTAGAAGCTCTCCGGCCGGTCCCGGCAGGCGAACGCCTCGCGGCTGATCATGCCGTTGGCCGCCACCAGGAGCTCCCGGTCGAGCGCCGCGAGCACGGCGGCGGTCGCCTCCGCCCGCCTCATCCGCCGAGCACCCCCGGGCGGACGAGGAGGCCCACCGGCAGGCGCCGCTCCCGCAGGAGGGCCACGGCCCGCCCCACGTCCGCCTCGGCGCGGTCCGCCTCCAGCACGACGAACGGCACCTCGAGGGCATCGAGCAGAGCGGGCGTCGCCCGTCCCTGAAGGAGGTGCTCCGGGGCGTCGGTCCCATCATGGCCGCGCCAGCCGACCACCAGGAGCAGGGGGATGCGGTAGAGGGAGGCCAGGGAGGCCAGGGCGTTCACCGTCCTCCCCAGGCCGGAGTTCTGCATCAGCACCGCCGGAGCCCTCCCCCCGAGGTAGGCCCCCACCGCCAGGCCCACGGCCAGCTCCTCGGAAGCCGCCCGGACGTAGTCCGGCGAGCGCTCCAGCCACGCGAACAGACCCTGGAGAGTCGAATCCGGTACACCGGTGAAGAAGTCGAGCCCCGCCCGCTGCAGAGCGAGGCCGAGCTCGCGGCCGGATGTCACGCCTTCGGCTCCAGGAGGCCCGGGCTCATACCCAGAGGGACTTTCCGGTCCCGGCCGTTGCGCCCGAGCTCTCTCGGCCCTCCCCGTTCCCGGAGCTCGAGCGCCCCCTGCACCTCGAAGACTGCCTCCATCGGCCAGATCCTCCCCTCCACGGAGGCCGTCGAGCCGGTGCGCAGGATCTCCGCGTAGGTCTCCTCCATGGCCCGCAACGCGCTGCGCAGGCCCTGGTTGGCGTAGATCACCATCTTGATGCCGAGCGCTTCGAGCTCGGCGACCGTGACCCCGGCGTAAGTCGTCGGGACCGCCACCAGAGGGGCCCGCTGGTCCCAGAGCCGCGCCACCTCGGCAAGCTCGCCGAGGGTCGCCTCCTTGCTGTGCACCAGGACGGCGTCCGCCCCGGCCTCGGCGTAGGCACGGGCGCGCCGCAGCGCCTCGGCCGTCCCGCAGCCGGCGATCAGCGCCTCCACCCGGGCGATCACCAGAAAGTCGGGGTGCCGCTGAGTCCGTTTGGCGGCACGGATCTTTTCCTGGAACTCGGGGATCGCGGTCAGCTCCTGGGCCCCCGGGAGGAAACTGTTGCGCTTCGGGAACTCCTTGTCCTCGATGCAGACCGCCGCGATGCCGGCGGTCTCGAACCGGCGGACCATGTAGACGACATTGTTCGCATCGCCGTATCCCGTGTCGCAGTCCGCCACGACCGGGATCGAGACGGCGCAACTCATCGACTGGGCCGCCGCGAGCTGCTCCGTCATCGTGACGAGGCCGGCGTCCGGCACCCCATAGGAGGCGGAAAGCTCGAAGCTGCTCGACCAGACGCCGTCGAAGCCTGCGCGCTCCGCCATCTTGGCGCCGAGAGCGTTGTGCGCTCCCATCAACCGGATGACGCCGGGACGGGCGAAGAGGGCCCGGAGCCTGGAAGCCTGGTTGGACATGCAGCCACTCCCTCTCCGCCGGAATGCGGAGCGGCAACGTCCGGTGCAGCGCCTGATCAGCCCGCTGCGCTCCGAGACTGGCGTGCCCTCCTGAAGGCGGTGAACGAATTGTTTTTACAAGCTCTCCAAGAAACTGTCAACCGCGGGTGACGGGCGCGAGGCGCCTACGGCGCGTGGAGCACCGGCGCCCCCTCCCGACGCTTCGCCAGGTCACGCCGCAGCCGGTCCACGATGGTGTCGAGGCTGGCGCCGTGCAGGACGGTGGAGTGCCGGGCTTCGAGCGCCACCCGTTCGACGCCTCCGGTGGCAAGGCGGCCCCACCCGAGGTCCGGCGAGAGGCCGGCGCGGCTGGATTGGTGGGCCACGAAGAGAACAGCCCGCCCGGGATAGGCTCCCGGCTCGTAGGTCCGGAAAGCCTGGACGTTCGCGCTGACCATCCGCCAGAGCCGGACCGCCTGGTCGACGCCGAAACCGGGGGGCAGGGCTCCGGCCTCCGTGGCCCGCCGGAGGAGATGGCGCACCCCGTCCTCCCCGGTCAGCCCCTGGAGCTCGTCGGCGTCCACCCGCAGGTCGGAGCCCGCCAGGTTTCCCAGCTCCCAGGCGAGGCCCCGCAGGACGGAGATCTCGTCGTAGTGGTCGCGGCGGATCTCCGTGGGCGGCACGGCGTCGAGGAGCGCCAGGAGATCCACCGGGGCGCCGTCCTGCACGAGCTGCCGCGCCACCTCGAAGGCGACGACACCTCCGAGCGACCAGCCGCCGAGGTGGTAGGGACCCTCGGGAGCCACCCGCCGGATCTGTTCCACGTAGAAGGCCGCCATGTCCTCGATGGTCTCGTGGGGCTCCTCGCCGGGCCGGAGGCCCTGGGCCTGGAGACCGTAGACCGGCCGATCGCCCCCGAGGAGGGCGGCCAGCCGGTGGTAGCAGAGGGCGCTTCCGCCCACCGGGTGGACGAGGAACAGCGGCGGCTCGGGCCCGCCGGCGGCCAGGCGAACGATGGAGGGGGAGCGCGCTTCCGGCTCCGCTTGCTCGCGGTAGCCGATCTCGCGCGCCAGCCGCCAGGTGCCGTCCGCGAGGAAGTCCCGGCGGTAGGCCGTCTTCCAGCGGTCCGCCACGACGGGGTCCACGCTGGCGTGGGTGTGGAACTTGACGTCCCCCAGCATCCGCGAGGCGGCGTGGACGCCGTCGGTCATCTTCTTGTCCCCCTCGGAGTAGGGGTCGAGCATTCCCTCCTCGAAGGGGACCTCCAGGAAGCCGCAGACGCGCTCCATCGCGGCGCGGGGATTCCGGACCAGGTCCTCGAAGCGGACGCGGAGCTGCCGGCCGGCCGGCACACCGGCCAGGAAGTCGAGGATGTTGCGGTGGCTCACCCGCCAGATCAGCTCAGCGAGCTGCCGCCGGGTGAAGGAGTGCCGGGGGCGGAAGAACACCTGCTCGAGCTTCGCCTCCTCGAACGAGGCGATGGTCCCGTACGGATGGCGCAGCAGGTGGAGGTAGAGGGGCTCTTCGAAGGTCTCCTCGGCCCGCTCGAGGACACTGCGGTCGAGGGCGTAGCTCGGCGTCTTGTCCACCAGCGTGCGGCCGGCGGTCCACTCCTGGAGGCGGCGGTAGACCTCGCGCACGGGGGCGTCCTCCTGCTCCATCCTCCCCAGGATCTCGCCGGCCTCCTCCATGCCGCAGCCGAGGGCCTCCATGACCGCTCGGACCGCGCCTTCCCGCCACAGGCCGAAGCGGCCCGAGAGCTCCGTCTCGCGCTCGCCCATGGTGTCGAAGCCCAGGAGCTCCAGCTCGGGCGGCGCGAAGAGATGGCGGTTCCCGGCCAGCATCACGCGCAGCAGCGTCGAGCCCGAGCGCGGCGGGGACAGGACGAAGACGGCCCGCGGGTTTCTCGGCCCCGGGCGGGCCGCCCGGGGCGGGCGCGTGCCGATCAGCGCCAGGATCTCCGCCTCCATGGCGTCATCGACCGGCGGACCGGACTCGGCGTCCGGCTCGATGCGCTTCCCGCGGAGACGCGCCACGGCCTCCGGGTAGTGGCGTTCGAGGTAGCGCGCGAGCTCGGCGATGGTCGGGGCGTCGAACAGGGCCACGGCATAGACGTAGTCGCCCAGCCGCTCCTGGAGCAGGTTGGTGAGGATCGCCGCCTGGAGGGAGGTGCCGCCGAGCTCGAAGAAGTTCTCCTCGACTCCGAGGGAGCGGACCCCGAGGACCTCCTGCCAGAGGTCGAGGAGAAAGCGCTCCACAGGATCAGCCGGGGCGCGGCGCCCGGCCGCGTCGCGCGCGGCGTCCTCGTCCGGCGAGGGGAGTGCCCGCCGGTCCACCTTGCCGCCGGCCGTCTTGGGAAGGTTTTCCAGGAAGACCCACCGGGACGGCACGAGCCAGTCCGGAAGCCGGGATTCCAGGAAGCGGCGCAGGGCCGCGACCGTGGGGCGGTCGTCCGGGTCCACCGCGAGGTAGGCCACGAGCCGCCGTTCGCCGCGAGGGCCGGCGGGGGCCGTCACCTCGGCCTCGCGGATGGCGGGATGGGTGAGCAGGGCTGCGCGGACCTCTCCGGGCTCGACCCGGAAGCCGCGCACCTTGACCTGCTCGTCGAGCCGGCCCAGGAGCTCGATCCGGCCGTCGCCCAGCCAGCGCGCGAGGTCCCCCGTGCGGTACAGGCGCGCCCCGGGCTCGTCGCTCCAGGGGTGGGGCACGAACCGCTCGGCCGTGAGGTCCGCCCGGCCGAGGTAGCCGCGGGCGAGGCCGGGTCCGGCCAGGCAGATCTCCCCAGCCACCCCGGGCGGCACGGGCTCCAGCCCTTGCGGGGCGAGGAGAAGGGTGCGGGCGTTGGCGATGGGCCGGCCGAGGGTCAGTTGCAGGCTTTCCGGCTCGTAGGGCTCGGCCGTGGCGCAGACGGTGGCCTCGGTGGGGCCGTAGGCGTTGACGAAGCGCCTCCCCGCGGACCAGCGCTCGGCGAGCTCCGGCGGGCAGGCCTCGCCGGCCACGACGAGGGACCGCAGCTCTGGGAGGTCCTCCGGGGGAGTCACCGTCAGGGCCGTGGGCGGCAGGGTGACGTTGGTGATGCCGCGCTCCCGCAGGAGGGCCAGGAGGGATCCGCCCGGTAAGAGCTCGTCGCGGCCCGCGAGGTGGAGCTCCGCGCCGGCAGCCCAGGCCACGGCCATCTCGGACACCGAGGCGTCGAAGGCGGGCGAGGAGAACTGGAGGATGCGGTCCTCCGGACCGACCCCGAAGATCTCCGTCTGTGCCCGGGCGAGGCTGGCGAGGCCACGGTGGCTCACCGCTACCCCCTTGGGGACCCCGGTGGAGCCCGACGTATAAATAAGGTAGGCGAGGTGGTCCGGCGAGACGTGCACGGCCGGCGCGGCCCCGTCCTCCGCGTCCAGATCCCGATCCACTTCGGTGATCACCAGGGCCACACCCGAGTCGGCCAGGAGGAAGTCCGCGCGCTCGGGGGGGAGGGCCGGATCGATGGGAACCCAGGCTCCGCCCGCCTTGAGGACGGCGAGGATCGCGGCCACCAGCTCCGGGGAGCGGTCCAGCCGCAGACCCACCCGAACCTCCGGCCCGACGCCCTCCCGCGCCAGGCGCCGCGCCAGCCGGTTGGCCCACCGGTCGAGCTCGCCATAGGAGATCGTCTCGCCGGGGGCCACGATCGCCGTCCGGTCCGGCTGCCGCGCCGCCTGCGCCTCGAAGATGCGATGCAGGGGGAGCGGTGAGACCTCCTCCGCCGTATCGTTCCAGCCGAGGAGGATCTGGTGCCGCTGCGCCGGTGAGAGGAGCGGCAGCTCGGCAACCGGGCGGCCGGGCTCCGCCGCCGCGCCTTCGATCAGGGTCCGCAACTGGCCGAGCAGGCGCTCGGCCGTGGTGGCGAAGAAGAGGTCGGAGTTGGTGCCCAGGACGATCTCCAGGCCACCCTCCTGGCGCCGGGCGAGCAGGGTCAGGTCGAACTTGACCGTCCGGCTCTCCGCTCCGAGAGGGGAGAGGCGAAGCCCGGGCAGGTCGGGAGGCAGGGGCGGCTCCTCTTCGAAGGCGAACAGGACCTGGAACAGCGGCGTGTGCTGGAGGCTCCGCTCGGGAGCGAGCTCGCCCACGAGCTTTTCGAACGGCAGGTCCTGGTGGGCATACGCCCCGAGGGCCGCCGCGCGCACCCGATCGAGCAGGCCGAGGAAGTCGGGGTTGCCGGAGAGGTCCGTTCGCACCACCAGGGTGTTGACGAAGAAGCCGATCAGGCCCTCGATCTCGGAGCGGTTGCGGTTGGCGACGGGCGTGCCCACGAGGAGGTCGGGCTCGCCGGTGATGCGGACGAGGAACGCCTTCCAGGCGGCGAGGAGGGTCATGAAGAGGG
>DASQEB010000418.1:0-2264 GCA_035633875.1 Thermoanaerobaculia bacterium | reverse complement strand
GCTGATCGGCTTCTTCGTCAACACCCTGGTGCTGCGCGGCGACCTGTCGGGGGATCCCACGTTCCAGCGGCTCCTGCGGCGCAACCGCGAGACGGCGCTTTCCGCCTACGATCACCAGGACCTCCCCTTCGAAAAGCTGGTCGAGGCGCTCGAGCCCGAGCGGAGCCTCTCCTGGACGCCGCTCTTCCAAGTGATGTTCCTGCTCCAGAACGATCCGCCGGGCGCCGCTCCGGAGCTTGGCGGGCTGACCCTGTCCTCGCTGCGCCGGACCGGTGGCGGGACCGCAAAGTTCGACCTGACCGTGGCCGTCGCGCCGGGCCAGGGAGGCTCGCTCTCCATCCAGGCGGAATACAGCCGGGATCTCTTCGACGCCTCGACCGCGTCCCGGCTGCTGGGCGGCTTCGCCGAGCTCCTGGAGGCGGTCGCCGAGGAGCCGCAGCGCCGGCTCTCGGAGCTGCCGCTGCTCACCGCGCCGGAGCGCCAGCAGCTCCTGGAATGGAACGACACGGAAAGGATCTACCGGGAGGACGGCTTCTGCCTCCATGAGCTCCTTGCGGCGCAGGTGGAGCGGAGCCCCGATGCGGTGGCGGTCGTCTTCGAAGAAGAGAGTCTGACCTATCGCGAGCTCGGCAGGCGGTCCGGCCGGCTGGCGCGCCTCCTGTGGAGCCTGGGGGTCGGGCCGGAGGGGCGGGTCGGAGTCGCGATGGAACGCTCTCTCGAAATGGTCGTCGCTCTCCTGGGCATCCTCAAGGCCGGAGCCGCCTACGTTCCGCTCGATCCGTCCTACCCGCGGGAGCGGCTGGCCTTCCTGCTCGAGGACGCATTGAGTGGGGAGGCCGCGCCGCCCGTTCTGCTGACGCAGGAACGGCTGCTCGATCTCCTCCCCGCCCTGCCTGTCCGCCCCCTCTGCTTGGAGGCCGGCTGGAGCGGGAACGGAGACGACTTGGAGCTCCCTGCTCCCCCGGAGGTGCTGCCCGATCATCCCGCCTACGTGATCTACACCTCGGGCTCGACCGGCCGGCCCAAGGGCGTGGTCAACACCCACCGGGCGATCGTCAACCGCCTGCTCTGGATGCAGGAGGCCTACGGCCTGACCGGCGAGGACCGGGTGCTGCAGAAGACGCCGTTCAGCTTCGACGTCTCGGTGTGGGAATTCTTCTGGCCGCTGTTGACGGGAGCCCGGCTGGTGATGGCGCGTCCGGGAGGACACCAGGACCCCGCCTACCTGGTCGACCGAATCGCCAGGGAGGGGATCACGACCCTGCACTTCGTCCCCTCGATGCTGCAGGTCTTCTTGGAGGCTCCCGACGTGGAGCGCTGTGTCTCGCTGCGGCGGGTCGTCTGCAGCGGCGAGGCCCTGCCTTTCGAGCTGCAGCAGCGCTTCTTCGCCCGTCTCCCGCGCGGGGTCGAGCTCCACAACCTGTACGGTCCGACCGAGGCCGCGGTCGACGTGACCTTCTGGGCCTGCCGCCGCGACGGCTCGGCTCCCGTCCCGATCGGACGCCCGATCACCAACCTGCGGATCCACCTGCTCGACGCTCACCTGAATCCGGTCCCGGCCGGCGTACCTGGCGAGCTACACATCGGCGGCGTGGGGCTGGCCCGGGGCTATCTCGGCCGTCCTGAGCTGACGGCGGAGAAGCTCATTCCCGATCCGATCTCAGGAGCTCCGGGGGCGCGCCTGTACAAGAGCGGAGATCTGGCGCGCCACCGGGCCGACGGTCGCATCGAGTACCTGGGGCGGATCGATCACCAGGTGAAGATCCGAGGCTTCCGCATCGAGCTGGGGGAGATCGAGAGCCACCTCGCGAGCCATCCGGCCGTGCGCGAGGCAGTGGTCCTTGCTCGCGGTGACGGTGCCGCCAAGGGCCTGACCGCGTACGTGGTGGTGGGGAGGGATTTCCAGCCGTCCTCCTTGCGTGCCTTCCTCGCGGAGAAGCTCCCCGCCCACATGATCCCGGGAGGATTCGTCGTCCTCGACACCCTTCCGCTGACCTCCAACGGCAAGGTGGATCGGAAGGCTCTGGCTCGCTTGGAGCCGGAACAGGAGGGGGCACCGATGGAGGCTGGCTCCCCCCGGACCGCGGCCGAGGAGCTGCTGGTGGGGATCTGGTCCGAGGTCCTGCGGCGCGAGGGCATCGGAATCCGCGAGGACTTCTTCGGCCTCGGCGGCCATTCTCTCCTCGCGACCCAGGTGGTTTCCCGAGTGCGGGAGGTCTTCCGCGTCGAGCTCCCCCTGCGCCGGTTCTTCGAGACGCCGACCG
>DASQEB010000417.1:0-17455 GCA_035633875.1 Thermoanaerobaculia bacterium | reverse complement strand
TCCCCCCTGGGTGGGAAGCCAGCCGCTCCCGCCCCGGTCCGCCGGCACGGCCCGCGCGAGGAGGTGCTCGCCGCACGCGGCCGCGGCGGCCAGGGTCCGTTCAGAGGGGGACAGCGCGTGGAGGGCGAGCAGGCCGCCGATGCACCCCGCCGCCCCGGCGATGAGGTCCAGGTAGGGGTCCCGCTCGATTTGCGGGAGGAGGATCTCCACGGCCTCCTCCGCTTCCCGCAGCAGGGACGGCTCGTCCCAGAGCACCGCGAGCTGCGCGAAGGTGTAGATCAGCCCGCCCCAGCCGCCGAAGCCGCCGATGCAGGAGACCAGGCCGGGGTCCTTGCGGACCAGCCGCCGGATGCCCGCGAGCGCGCTGCGGGCGAGATCCGTGAAGCGCTCCTCCCCTGTCATCGCTCCCAGGTGGGCGAGGAAGAGGGCCACGCCCGGCAGGCCGCTGTAGAGGTCCAGCTTGAGGGGGACCAGGGAGGGGTGGCGCCCCATCTCGGTGACGAGGCCGATCCAGGTGGCCTCGCCCGCCGCGCGGATGGCAGAACGCTCCAGGTGGTCGCCGATCGCCCGGGCCGCCTCCAGCAGGCGGCCGCGCGTGGCCGGCGGCCGCGGCGGGGCCACGGTGTAGGAGGGCCACAGGGCGGTGTCCAGATCGAGGGTGAGCGCCAGCAGGGAGGCGCGGAGGAACCAGGACTGCCGCTCCAAATCCTCCTCGCTCAGCCGCTCCACCCTCCGGCGGACGAGGTCGAGCCCCGCGGCGTCGAAGAAGTCGGGCACCCGTTCTCCCGTGCTGGAGAAGAGGTCGCGGGTCTCCGGCCGGGTGGTGAACAGGGGGACGTCGCCGTTCCAGAGGTCCTCCCGCTCGTGGCGGAAGACCCGGGCCAGGTACGGCCGGCTCTCGATCGGCACCCACAGGCGGTCGAAGAGGCGGTCGCGGTCCAGGGCGTCCCGCAGCAGGTCCGGGTGGTAGCTCTCGGTCAGGATCACCCCGTAGCTCTGGGTCGGGCGGAGGATGGCCCGGACCTCGTCCCCGGCGAAACGGCCGAGGACCTCCAGAAGCTCCTCCCGGTGGCGCATCATCCGGCGGTAGGTGCTCTTGAAACCGGCGACGAGGGCACCGGTGTAGTCCAGGAGGTCGACCGGCTCGCCGCTCGCCAGGCGCGGACGGTTGTCGCCGTCGGCCATCTCCTCCCGCCGCCGTTCGAGGCGCATGGCGTCCGTCCCCACGTCGGACCAGTATGGGAGGCCGTGCGGGGAGAGCTGGCCCGGCAGGGATCCCAGCCCGCTCATGTCGATCCCCTCCTGCTCCTCGTTCCCCCAGACCCTCTGGGGCAGCAGGCCCACGCGCAGGACGGAGTGGCCGAGGACGTGGGAGGCCACGAGGTCCGGCTGTTGGACGTCCATGCCCTCCACCCGGGCCTGGAAGAGGGATTCGAGGTCGATCAGGACCGGGTGCTCGCCGGCGGCGATCAGGTTCTCGCTGTGGAAGTCCGAGGCCTCGATCGCGTAGAGCAGGGCGAGGTAGGCCCCCTGGCGCTGGTAGAAGCGGTGGACCGCGTCCCGGTCCGGGGCGGGCGCCGGGGAGACGAGCTCCATCCAGCCGTACGCGCCCCGGTCGAGCACCCGGAGGAGGCGGAAGGGCGGCTCCTGCCCCTGGGCGTTCAGCCAGCCGAGGAGCTCCTGGACGTGGACGTCCACGGCCAGGGAACGCGGCTTGTACACGACCTTGAGCCCGCTGGCGAAGGCGGCGATGAGGACCTCGCGGCCGGCCCGGTGGCGGTCGCCGAGGCCGCCCTGGAGGGCTGTGAGGGGGCCAGGGTCGGCCCCGCCGGCGAAGGTCTCCCGCAGAAGGTCCCGGTCGGCCTGGAGGTGCTCCAGGAATTCCAGGCTGAAGTCGAGCCACAGGTTGGCACGCTGGAGCGCCTGGCGCCCCAGGACCGGGTATTCGTCCAGGAGGTTTGCGAGCCCGCCCGGTTGGGTCAGGGAGGCGGCGAAGCTCGCGAACCGCTCCTCGGGCGTTTCGCCCGCGAGCCGGCCTTCGAGCCGGGCCACGTGCATCTCCAGGACGAGGGTGCGGCTGAACATGCCCACGAGCCGCTCCGGCAGGGAGAGGAGGAGCAGCCTTTCCACCGTCTCCGGATCGAAGGCGAGCTCTCCGCCGCGCGAGGCGATCTCCGCGATCCGCGCCCGGACGCGCTCCAGCTTCCAGGCGAGGAGGGGGGCCACGACGGGGAAGAGCCCGGCCATCTCTCCCAGCTCGAGCGGCGGCACCTCTCCGGGGGGCCGGGAGCAGGCGTCCATCAGGTCCTGCCACCAGCGCGGCGGCTCCTCGCCGTCCGGAACGGAGGCAGGGGCGAGCAGCGCCTGGAATTCGCTTTCCGAAAGGCCGTCCACGGCCAGGCGCTCGGCGAACCAGGGGCCGGCCGGGAAGGGGTTCTGGGCGCGCCAGCGGGCGAGGCGGCGCGCGCTCCGCTCATCCTCCGCCGGAGGGAGCTGGGCGCCGCCGCGGAGCCGGGCGATCCTCTCCGCCAGGGTCAGGGCCCGCGGCCAGGCGGCCGTGGCGGTGGAGAGGGTCGGGGCTTCGAGGTCGCTGATCACGGGCTCCTCCTGGTGGAATGAAAGCGCGAGCGGGCCGGGGGGCCGGCCCACTCGCAGGGACTGCTCTCCGCCTCAGCAGCAGCAGTTGCGGAGGTTCACCAGCGTCCAGATGGTGCACCGGGTGGTGTCGCTGTGGCCGCCGGTCGTAAGCTTCAGATCCGCGTCTCTGACCTCGACCAGGCCAGCCGGGTTGGCAGGCAGGGCCGACCGCTCGGCCTCGCTGAGGCTGTCGCGGTAGTCCTCGTCCTTCCAGGCCCGGACGATGCGTTCCTGGCTCATGATCGCTCCTAGCAGCAGCAGAGCCGCGGAGCGGTCAACCTCGACCACTGGGTGCAGCCGGTGGTGTAGGTGCCGCCGGTCATGGCATCGAGATCCTCGTCGCTGACCTCGACCAGGCCGGCCGGGTTGGCCGGCAGAGCGGCGAGCTCGGCCTCGCTCAGGCTGTTGCGATACTCCTCGTCCTTCCACGCACGAATGATGTTCTTCTGGCTCATGAAGGCTCCTTGTCCACGAACAACGGGGTTGATGGTCTGCGGCCCTCCAGGGCCGCGGCTTCGACGGGATTCGGGTGGCCACCGTCCCGCGTACAACCTGTGTCGTCTTCGATCTGCGTGCTCACCAGCTCGGCATAGAGGCCGCCGAGCGCCATCAGCTCTCCGTGCGTCCCCTGCTCCACCACCCGGCCGGCCTCCAGGACCAGGATTCGGTCGGCGTTGCGCACCGTGCTCAGCCGGTGGGCGATGACGATCCGGGTCGCCGAGCAGCGGCTCAAGTTTTGGTCAACCATCCGCTCCGTCACGGTGTCGAGCTGGCTCGTGGCCTCGTCGAGCACCAGGATGGAAGGCCGGTGGGCCAGGGCGCGGGCGATGGACAGCCGCTGCCGCTGGCCGCCGGAAAACGAGATCCCCCCCTCGGCGATCAAGGTCTCGTAACCCATGGGGAGGGCCTCGATCTCCTCGTCGATCGCGGCGAGCCGCGCCGCCTCCCGGACCTCGTCGAGCGACATGGCCGGGTCCTGGAAGGCGATGTTCCTCCGCACCGAGCCGCTGAACAGGTAGGACTCCTGGAGGACCACGCCGAGCTGGCGGCGCACCGCCTTCAGGTCCAGGTCGGCCAGCGGCACGCCGTCGTAAGTGATCTCCCCCTGCGTCGGCTCGTACAGGCCCAGGAGGAGCATGGCGAGGGTGCTCTTGCCCGATCCGGTGCGGCCCACCAGGGCGACCTTGCGGCCGGGCTCCACGGTCAGCGACACGCCGTCCAGCACCAGGGGGGCGTTGGCGTGGTAGCGGAAGCTCACGTCCCGCGCCTCGATGCGGCCGGAGAGGCGCGGCGCCGGCCGGACCGCCTTGGGATCCTGCTCCGGCTCGGCCTCCAGCACGTCCACGATGCGGTCGAGGTGGGCCCCCACCACCTGGAGCTGCTGGGCGTTGCCCACCAGGGCGGAGAGCGGGGCGAGGAAGGCCGTGGCCAGCGCCAGGGCCGCGAGCATGGCGCCCAGGCTCAGCTCCCCGTCGAGCACCCGGGCCGCGCCGAAGGCGAGGAGCAGCACGGGCGAGGCCGTGCGCAGGGTGCCCATGGCCGTCTCCACCAGGGCCGAGAGGTGGTTGCGCTGGAGCGAGACGTTGAGGTGTTTGACGAAGAGGTTCGACCAGAGGTCCAGGGCCCGCTCCTCGCCGCCGCCGGACTTGAGGGTCGCGATGCCGCGCAGCGCCTCCAGCAGGTAGCTCTCCTGCTCCGCCCGCGCCTGGAGGTCGCGCTGCATCAGCCCGTGCATCCGGCGGGTCGAGACGGCCAGGATGGCGATCTGGACGGCCCCGATCCCCAGCGCCAGCAGCCCGAAGCCGGGCGCCGTGGCGAGGAGGATCGCGAGATAAACGAGGACGAAGCCGCCGTCCAGGAAGAGCGACAGGGTGGGCAGCGTGAGCATCTCCCGGATCTGGCTGTTGGCGCTCACCCGCATCAGCAGGTCGCCCCCGGTGCGCTCCTGGAAGAAGCGGAAGGGGAGCGAGAGCAGGTGCTCGACGAAGCCCGCCATCATCCGCGCGTCCAGCCGCCCCTGGAGGTGGAGCAGGAGGACCGAGCGGAGATACTGGGTGACCAGGAGCGCGAGGACCCAGATCCCGAGCCCGAGCCCGAGAATCCCCATCACGTTGTCGAGCCCGCGGGGGACGATGCGGTCCACCACCAGCTTGGTGGCGAAGGGGAGGGCGAGGCCCAGGGCCTGGAGCACGAGCGAGGCGAGGAGGACCTGCGCCAGCACCCCGGGCGTGCCCCGGCCGAGGAGCAGGTGGCGCAGGTAGGGACCCCAGGCCCCCCGCACCGGCGCGCCCCCCCGCTCGAACCCGGCGCCCGGCTCCATCGTCAGCACCACGCCCGTCAGCCCCTCGTCGAGCTCCCCGGGGGTGAGCGTCCGCCGTCCCCCGGCGGGGTCCACGGCCTCGACGCCGCGCGTCGTCCAGCGCTCCAGCACGAGGAAGTGGTTGAAGTTCCAGTGGGCGACGGCGGGCATCGGCACCTGGCGGAGGTCCGCCGGCTCCACGGCGTAGGCTTTGGTGCGCAGGCCGAAGCTGCGGGCCGCGGCGGCGATCGCCCCCAGGGACGAGCCGTCGCGGCCGATCGAGAGCCGCTCGCGGCACTCGGCCACGGTGACCTGCCGGCCGTGGTACCGGAGGATCATGGCGAGGCACGCCGCGCCGCACTCGCGGGCTCCGAGCTGGAGGAGGACCGGAACGCGCCGCCTCAACCGCCCACCTCCCGCAGCAGGTGGACGAGGACGGCCGCGCCCGCCGCGCCGAGGAGGGCGAGCGCCGCCCAGAGCGCGGCGAACAGCCGGGGGGAGACCAGCCGGGGGAACACCGCCTTGTCGCGGCGCTCAGTCCAGGCCTGGAGGGCGCGGGCGCGGTAGAGGGAGCGGCGCGTTTCCATCGTCGTCCTCTCCTCAGGGCAGCCGCAGCCGCGCCCAGTAGCGGGTCTCCCGGTCGAAGGGGTGGAAGTAGAGCCGCTTGGCCGGGTCCACCACGCCCTTGCCGAACTCGCGGTCCACCAGCGCCTCGGCGATCCCCCCGGAGCCCGCCCGCAGCAGGGAGGGCACCACCATGGAAGTGCGGCCGCCGCGGGTGGGGGGCGCGGCGAAGCGCTGGATCTTGTTCGCCCTGGAGCCGGGGACCCACTCCACGAGCTTGAAGTGGACGACCGCGCTCTCGACCGGCCGGCCGGCGTCGTCCTCCACCGCGAAGTCCACCCGCAGCTCGACCCGGCCGGTGGCGGCATCGACCGCCTCCGCCGAGAGCCAGCTCCCGGCCACGTGGACGGAGGGGAAGAGCGGGGGATCGAGACGCAGGCCCCGGTCTCCGGCGAGCCGCACCTCGGAGCGGTTGGGTGGCACGGCGAGGTCCGCCGCCTCGATGCGGACCTCGTAGGCGCGGCCGGGTTTGAGGCCGCGGACGATCCGCACGTGGCGCCGCAGGGGCTGCGGGTCCTCGCCCGTCCACACCGGCTCGCCGCCGCCGGCGGGAAGGACCGAAATCCGCGCGACCGTCTCCTCGTCCGTCTCCCAGCGGACCTTGGCCACGGTGGAATTGACCCAGACGACCCGGGCGCCGCGGATCGCCGGAGCCGTGGTCTCCCGCCGGGGCCGGGACGCCGCCTGCGCCGGGCTCGCGCCGTGGCGCACCTCGTAGCCGTCCGGGAAGCCGTCGCCGTCCGTATCGGCCGACGCGGTCGAGGTGCCGAGCGCTGCCTCGTCGCCGTCCGGCAGAAAGTCCATATCCCGATCGATCCCCAGCCGGGCGCCCGAGCCCACCGGCACGCCCAGGAAGGTGAGGACGCCGCCCTCCTTCCCCACCGCCGCAGCGAGGCTCTCGTATGGGAACGGGCCCACTCCGGTGGTGTCCGTGACGAACACCTTCCGGGCCGGGTCGTACGTCATCCCCACCGCCCGCTCCCGGCCCCGGACCTTCATCCACCCGCGCGCCACGAGGTCGATGTGGCCGGCCTCGGCCTGGAGGATCAGGTAGCGCTCCACCGGCCCCTCCCCGCCGTCCGGCCGGAGCGTCCAGGCGAAAGCGGCGGCCGGAGCGATCCCGGTGTCGAGCTCCGTGAGGAAGGCGTCCAGCAGCTCCTTCTGCGGTCGGTCGAGCTCGGGGAACATCCCCATGAACTCGATCGTCGTGCCGAAGAACCCGTTGTTGCCGAACCCCCAGCCGGTGGCCGGGCGCACGGCCCCGGCGTAGAAGGCCGTGTCCCGCACCTTGTCGAACAGGCCGCGAAGCTGGGTCGTGTCCTGCGGCACGGGGAAGCGGACCTCGTTGATGATCTGGTTGCCGGTGGCGAGCCCCGCCGTCATCCCGTGGCAGTCGCGGCAGGTGACCGTGATGCGGCCGGCCGGGTTCGCCCCGTTGGAGGGGAAGCCGGTCGTGTCCCGCGAGACCGAATGGGCGGCCTCCTGGCCCGTGAAGCAGCCGAAGCCCTGGAGCGCCCGGGGTGAGTAGACCCGCCGCTCGTCCTGGTACGGGTTGGGTGGATACGCGAGGGAGAAGACGAAGGCCTCCATCTCGCGGTACTCAGCCAACGAGAGGCGCCGGCCGCCGAACAGGGACTCGAACGCGGGATTGAAGTCGTCCAGATCCTGCCGGTCCCCCCGCCAGTGGTAGGGCGGCGTGACCTCGATGCCCCGCAGGTCCATGGTGACCTTGATGACGTTGTCCACCTCCCGCGATTCGGGGGCGTGCGGAAGGTCGCCCGTGAAGTCCCGCTGGTCCCAGGCGAGGCCGTCCGTCTGGCCGTCGTTGTGGCAGGTGTTGCAGGAGAGGGTGCCGGTCGCCGAGTTGCGGGCGTCGATCATGTGGCGCCGCCCCGCCTTGACCAGGGCCGGCGTGGGATCGAACCCGGCGGGAACGGCCGGTCCCGCCGGGAGCACGGCCGAGCCCGGCGCCGCCGGCACCCGGAACGCGGACACCGTGTTGTCCCCCCGGTTGTAGGCGTAGAGGGCCCCGGCCTCCTCGTCGAGCGCGAGCCCCCGCGGGCCCCACCCCGCCGGCGAGGCCGGATCGGCCCGCAGCTCGGCCACCACCCGGCGGGTCCGCGTGTCCACCACCACCGTGTTCCGCGTCTCGTAGCAGGCCACGTAGAGGAGCGCGCCGTCCGCGGACCGGGCCATCGCGTTCGGCATGGCGCAGGTGCCGGCCGGCAGGCGCGGGTCGCGGGCGGCGTTCAGATCGACATGGACCGTGCCGCCCTGGGGCGAGCCGTCCGCCGAGGGCAGAGCGCGGCTCACGCGATGGACGGCGAAGCCGCCGTTCAGCGGATGGGCGAACTTCCCCGACACGTGGGCGTTGAGCAGGTCCACGTTCGACACCCAGAGGGCGCCGTCCGGCCCGCGCACCAGATCGTGATTGAGCGTCCCCATCCGCCAGAGGGCGGCCGTGCCGGGGGCGTCCGGGCGCGACGCATCGAAGCGGAGCACATCGCGGTCGGGCGGGGGTGGGCCGGGCTCGCCCCAGGCGTCGAGAATCTCGAACTGCACGCCGTCGCCGTCCCGGTCCTGGCTGTCGATCGTCGTGCCGTTGCCGCTCTTGGACGAGGCGACATAGAGGTCGTCTCCGTCGAGGAGCAGCGCCCGGGGCTCGTGGCCGCGGACGGGGACGGCCTTGCCGTCGGGGCTCGGAAACGGCGCGGCGAACGCGAGCGGCGGCAGCACCCGCCGGCTCGCCGCCTCTACCCGGGCGATCTCGGCCGTGGCCGAGAGGGTGACCCAGGCCACCTCCCCTGCCGCGTCGAACACCAGCCCGCTCGGCTCGCCCGGGAGACGCACGGTGTCCATCACGCGGCGGGTCCGCGCATCGAGGATGAACAGGCTGTTGGAGGATTGGCAGACCACCCAGATTTCCCGCCCGCCCGCGCCACCGCCCGGGGACGGGGGACGGAGCCGCACGGTCACCGGGCCGAGGCCCACCGGGATCTCCGCCACCAGCCGGAGCCGGAACGGATCGGAGGCATCGAAGACCGCGACGCTCGCCCCGGGGATGTTGGCGACCCACAGCTCGCGTCCGCCGTCCACGAGCTCCATCGGATGGACGGGCGCCTCCTCGTAGAGGATCATCCAGCCTTCGCGGTTGTCGATCGGGGGAAGCTCGGCGGGGGTGTGGCAGGGGGGCTCGCCCTCGGGCCTGGGGCCCGCGGCGAGCGCGGTACAGGCGCAGACCGCGAGAATCAGCGCGCCGCGCAGAACCTGCCTCCTGCTGCCATCCGCTCTCGCCATCGGGGGGCTGTGGTCTCCTTCAGGACCCACTAGGGCCCCTTCCCCTTCTATGGTGTGCGGGGGCGGCAGGGCGGGACAGCGCAAGCCCGAAGGGTTCGAGAGCAACAGGGCGTCAGGAGCTTCGCGGAAGCGAGTTGAGAGGCTCCAGGCCCGCACTGGCGGGGACGAGCTCGCTCAGGTGGGATCAGGCGGCTCGTTCCTCGTTCCGAATGAGCACGGTGGGTCTCAGGGACCGGGGCGGCACCGGCAGCCCCTGCTCTTCCAGAAGCTCGACATGCTCCTTCATCCCCCATCGGGCCTTGTACAAGCAATCCTCGATGGAGTGGCCGACTCCCGTGAATCCTTCCAGGTCCGGCGAATAGAATCCGAAGAAGCCGGGATCGTCGGTGGCTTCGATGATCAGGGAGTAGCTGAGATCGAGCATCGGAGCTCCTTTCACTTCTTGCTGATGCCTGCCATTTTGAGAATGGCCAGGCACGTGCCCCGCGGAACTTCCCGCGAACCATGATAGTCCACCCGGATCAGGTGATCGAAGCCGGGTTTGCCATAGTAACGAATGGAGCCTTTCTCTTTGACGAGCCTGAACCCGTTGGTTTCCAGAGCTCGGACCAACTCGCTGAACTTCATCGCGTGCCGAGGTCGCGATCATTCCCGTTTGGGGTCGAGCGGCGGCCGTCCACGAGGCAGAATCCTACCATGAGGAAAATCCCGGCTCCGGCTCACCCGGAGCCTTGAAGCACTGGATCCGAGCCACCTACGAGAAGTACCCGAATTCCCGCAGGATCCTCCCCGCCATGGGCTACGGCGAGCGCCAGATCCGCGAGCTCGAAGCCACGATCAACGCCGCCCCGGCGGACGTGGTCGTCGAGGGCACGCCGATCGATCTGAAGCGCATCCTCAACGTGGACAAGCCCATCGCCAGCGTCACCTACGAGCTGGAGGAGGTGGAGCCGGGGGGTCTGGCAGAGGCGGTGCGGAGGGTCGTCTGAGCAGGCTCCCTGGGGGATTCCCTTTTTCGAGTCCCCTACCCCCGGTTCAACCGCTCCACCGCCCGCTTGATCCCACCGAGCGTCAGGTCCTCCATCGGGAAGAGCTCGCCGATCTTCTGGATGGTGAACCGTCCGTAGGCGCTCTCCCAGTTCTCCTTGGGGATGGGATTGAGCCAGACGGAGTGGCGGAAGCGGTCGCGGAGGCGGCGGAGCCAGGCGACGCTCGGCTCTTCGTCGTCGGCGTCGTAGTAGTAGAGGGCGCCGCGGGGATAGAGGAGCTCGTCCGGGGCCATGGAGGCGTCCCCCAGGACGAGGAGACGGGTCTCGGGGTTGCGCTTCAGGAGCTCTTCGGTGGGGAGCTTCACGAGACGGCGGGCGTCTTTGTAGACCGCGCCGTAGATGGTGTTGTGAAAAAAGAGGGTGGTGAGGCGCTTGATGCGGTCCCGCACCTTGGAAAAGAGCAGGCGGGTGAGGTGCACGTAGGGGAGCATCGAGGCGCCGCCGTTGTCGATCAGGAGCACGACCTCGATGCGGTCGAGGAGGTCCCGGCGGAAGACGAGGTCGATCTCGCCGCCGTTCTTTGCGCTCTGCTGGATGGTGGCGTCGAGGTCGAGCTGGTCCCGGGGGCCCGCGGGGACGAGCTTTTTCAAGGCCGCCAGAGCCTGGCTCAGATTGGAGCCGTGGAGGGCGGTCTCGTCGGAGTAGTCCACGTAGCGCCGCTCGCCGATCACCTTGAGGGCGGAGCGCCCGCCGCCCGGACCGAAGACGCGCACGCCCCCTTTGGCGTTGCCCGAGTGGCCGAACGGAGAGTTGCCGCCGGTGCCCACCCAGCGGCTGCCGCCGTGGTGGGCCTTGGCCTGCTCCCGGACCGTTTCCCAGAAGCGCTTCATCAGCTCCTCCGGCGATATGGTCCAGAGCGCCTGGGGCGGCAGCTCCTTCTTCCGGATCGCCTCCTTCAACCACTCCCGGAACTGGGGGGTGTTGAGCAGCTCCGGGTCCCCCTCGGCGACGCGAGGAAGGTCGATGCCGTAGAAGTGGAATGCGAAGGCCCGCTCGTAGGCGTCCATGTGCTCGACGCGGCGGACGAAGCAGAGGCGGGCGAAGAGGAAGAGCGAATCGAGGTCCGGCGCCAGCCCCTTCTCCAGGCCCTGGTAGAAGTCGAGCGCCTCGGTCATGGAGACCGGAATGCCGGACTCCCGGAGTCGCAGGATGAAGCCGTCGAAGAACACGGCTCTCGCCTCAGTTCACCTTGGCGCGCCGGCCGCCGTTCCGGTAGGAAAGGATGTCCTCGGTCCGCTTGAGGAGCGTGCCCACAAAGGGGATGTTGAGCCGGTCGGGGGTGACCCGGGCGTGGTTCAGGGCGCCCAACCAGTTGAGCAGCTCGCTCGTGGCCGGAGGTTTTTCGTAACCCCGGCCCCGCAGCTCGTAGAAAATGCCCAGGGCCGCGTCCAGGAGCCCGCGGTCGAGGTCCGGGAAGTGGAGCTTGACGATCTCCCGCATCTGCTCCGGGTCGGGGAAGGCGATGTGGTGGCAGAAGCAGCGGCGCAGAAACGGATCGGACAGCTCCCGCTTGGCGTTGGAGGTGAGGATGATCACCGGCCGCCGCTTCGCCGAGATGACCTGGTTGACCTCGCGGATGGTGAACTCGCAATCCTCGAGGACGTCCAGGAGGTTGTCCTGGACGTCGGACTCGGTCTTGTCGATCTCGTCGAGGAGCAGCACGACGCGCTCGTCGCTGCGGAAGGCGCGGCCGATGGGTCCCCAGATCACGTAGTCGAAGAAGTTGTTCACGTCGCGGCCCGTGCCGGAGGTGCCGAAGCGGGCGTCGTTCAGGCGCAGCACGGTGTCCTGGACGTAGCAGGCCTCCTCGCCCTTGATGGTGGACTTGGCGCGCAGGACCTCGATGGGCATTCCCAGGGAGCGGCTGATCTCGAAGGCGAGCTGGGTCTTGCCCGTGCCGGCCTCGCCGGTCAGCAGCAGGGGCTTCTCCATGGCGATGGCCATGTTGACGATGGCGCCCAGCTCGGGGTCGAGGTAGTAGCGTTCGGTGCCCTGGAACTCCATGCGGTCTCTCCTGTGGCGCAAGCCGCGGTGCGGCAGCGGGAGGAGAGCATAGCAAAAGGATGCACGTCGGCCTTTGGCAAACCCGAGCCCCTTCCTTCGGAGAGGGGCCCGGGTGAGGCCGTGACGGCAAGATGGTCAGAGACCGGAAGGATCGAGGGGCTCTGGCTCGGCGGGCTCATCGACCGTGGCGCAGGCCCGGTCGGGCTCGGAGACGCAGACCCAGACGCAATGCAGGTGGTCGGAGTTGCAGCCGCTGCCGTCCGCGTAGGGGTCCCAACTGTCCGCGTCGGGGTTGCAGTGGCAGGACTGCCGGGGGCACTGCGGCGGCGGGCAGGCGATCGGGGCCGAGGACACGGACGAGAAGGAGGCCAACGCCGCGGGAGTGGCCGGGGAGACGCCGGCGAGGAAGTTCGAAGCGGCCGGCAGCACGGAATCGGGCCGGCCGTCGCTGTTGGTATCGACGCGGACCCGGCCCTTGTAGCGGGGAGTCGCCGTGTACGTCCAGACCGAGCGGGTGCCCGGGCCGAGGTCGATGCGCCGGGTCAGCTCGCGCCAGGCGTTCTGGTTCCCGGCAGCGGGCGTGAACTCGACCTTCACGTTGAGAGCGAGAGGCGCCAGGTAGGTGCCGCCGTTGGCTCCGGTCCGCCGGATCCGCATGGTCGTCGTCGGCTGCTCGTCGGCGAGGCTGACGGCCACATCATAGGAGCCGCACGACGTCTCGACCGGCTTCGCGCTCACCAGGGAGAGCGCCATCAACCGGATGCGGGTCGAGGCTTCACCCTTGTCGTCGAAGCTCGCGTCCTCGAGGCGTTGGACGACGGTGTCGATCGCCCCCAGGCTGTTGGCAGGCTCGGCCACCAGCGGCTTGCCCTTGAAGATGATGGTCCCGTTGAACGGCTTCGAGCCCGGGCAGAAGAAGTCCGCAGGGATGGGATCTCCGGCGAAGCTCGTCTGAGCGAATCCCTCGACGGTCGCCCAGAGATCGACCCCCTTGCGGACGACATCGTCCTCCGCAAGGACGGGAGCACCGGCAGCCAGCGCGAAGACGACGGCTCCCAGGGCCAGACAACGAAGGATCTTCGACATGTTCATCCTCCTCTCCTTCCGGTCGACGGGAAAGGTCCCGCCTCCGTAGATAAAAGTGCCCTCTCCCGCGGAAGTGGGGACGGTGCAGGACATCGAAGGGGAGGATGACCGGAACGCAAAAATAGAGTAAAAGGGATGGGGGGAACGAAAGGAGAATCGTTCATGGGAAGTGGCTCCTTCCCTCAATGTCTCGCCTCTCTTGACGCTCGCCCCGCCCGGGAGGGGACGAGCCCCTCCCCGACTTCACAGGAGCAGGTTTTGTCAGGCGCTCTTTAGGGCTTGATCGCCCGCGTGAACACGTCCGACTGCCGGGCCGGCGGGTCGACCCGGGAGGTCTGAGAGGTCCCCACCCAGACCGGATAGAACGTCTGCCGGCCAGCGGCCAGACCCTGGTAGTCGCCCAGGAAGAAACCCCTGAACGTCACCGCCGCGAAACGCGTGTCGAAGGTGGCCGCGCTCACCCGCCGGGCGGGGCCGAAGGTCCGGCCCTCATCGTTGGAGAACACGATGAATTCATCCGCGAGATAGCGGCGGCTCCGGTCGTTGCGCAGCGAGTAGAAGGCGACGCCGACCTGGCCGCTGCCGTTGACGGCCACGGCGGGCGTGAAGCTCGGAGCCTTCTTCGGACCGCCGGAGATGAGTCGCCGCGGGCTCCAGGTGCGGCCGCCGTCCGTGGAGCGCGAGAAGACCACCTGGGAGACCCCCGGAGAGAAGTCGTCGTCGGCCCAGGCCACGTAGAGGTTGCCGTTCCGGGGATCGACGGCGAGCGAGGGGAGGCCCTCGCCGGTACGCAGGTCGGGGACCTCGTAGGTCCCCAGGACATCGACGGTCACGGCCTCGCTCCAGGTCTGGCCGCCGTCCTCGGAACGGGAGCTCACGATCTGGAAGTCGGTGTAGCGGTTCGGCCCGAGCCGCGTGGCATGCTCCCAGACCGCGTGGATCACACCGCCCGGCCCGATCACCGGCATGATGCCGATGTTGACGCCGTCGGTCCGGATCGCGACCGGCCGCGAGAAAGACTGGCCGTGGTCCGTGGAATGCGCCATGACCAGATTGAACGGGTTCGCTCCCAGGTTGACCCAGCCGACGTAGACCCGACCTTTGTAGGGGCTGTCGTCCCGCGTGTCGACGACCACCACCTCCTTGTCGTTGAACTCGTTGTTCCCGTAGACGGTCACGGGATCTCCCCAGGTCTCCCCGCCGTCGCTCGAGGAGGACACGACGATCTCGCTTCTGGGAGGGGCATTGCCCAGGACGCCTCCGTCGATGACCAGCGAGGCGTAGTAGACCCGCCCGCCGTTCCCGAAGGCGACCCAGGGATCGCTGGCCCGCGGGAAGGTCCCGCCGTTCAGGGTGGTGATCGCGGGGAGCAGCCCCCGACGCCACCGCCGGCCCCCATCCGTGGACACGGCGAAGCCGAGGGCGCGGGCGGCGCCGTCGAAGAACCGGCCCTCCTGATAGCCGACCACCAGGTGCCCCTCCCGCTCGGGGTTGGCGGCCACGAAGGGCTCCGCCTGGGTCTCCGGCTGGAAGCCGGTCCCGTCCTGGGTCAGCAGGAAGTCGGCGCTCACCTGGATATTGCCGGGACCGCGGCGGGCGGCCTTCGGCAGGGCAGGCCAGGAGGCCGCCCTTTCGAGGAGGGCGGCGAGGGCCTTGGGATCAGCCTTCTCCCGTTCACCTTCGAACCCGCGGCCGCGGGGGCCCGGCAGTTCCCGAGCGCCGGAGAGGAAGAGGGCGGACAGCCCCAGGACAAGGAATGGAAGCCTTCGGACGAGCTTCATGGGTTCTCCTCCCGATTTGGTGCCCTCGACGTTGATTCAGCCGACTAACTCGAAAAGATGAATTTCAAAGGATCTCCGATTGAACGAAGTATAACCCCATTCCCTTTCCGGCGGGCTCCCTCCGGCTTGATCCGCGGACTTTCAGTGCCCTCTGAGGCTCGCTTTTAATACTTCCAGATATTTATACTGAACAGGGGCTTCAACACCGCGGCGCGTGACTGCGGACGGGCCCACGAATCCCACCTGCTCACGAAGGAGTCGAACATGAAGAACAGAACCGGATGGAGGACCTGGACGCTCGTCGTCGCCGGCCTGGCGCTCGCGGCCGGGGCGGCATACGCTCAGCCGCTGCCCCCGGAGTGCGAGGTCCCCCCCAATACGTCCGGGACCGTGACCCTCCCGCCTCCGGGCTGCGAGTATCTGACGGGCGATCAGGTCCACCTGATCATCAATGGCCTGCCGCAAGGCACTGTGATCGTGCTGGACCCGATCCACGAGAGGTTCATCTGCGAGGTCCAGGGAGGAGGCGGCGACTGCGGTTCCCCCGGCGGCAACCTCGGTGGAGAGAGGGAGATCTTCGGCTCGACTCTGAGGCTGCGGATGAGCGGGACCGGCGCCCTCTCCGGCTGGAGCCGGACGATCCCGCTCTCCGCCAACTGTGAGACCCACACCGGTCCGCAGACTGCGGGAGCCACGACGGATACGTTCGCGACCGACATGCACCGCCTGGAAGGCACGCTGACCAACGACCCCGATTTCGCGTATCTCCACGTCGTCGCGGGCACGGGCAACGGCCTCCCCAGCCCTGGCTCGACCACGGTGACCCTCCAGCCGGACGGCACCTACAAGGTCGACAGCCACTTCAACATTCGGTATCGGATCACTTTCCAGGGGGCGCCTGGCGGCCGCCTCGATGGGTTCGGGGGCACGACCGAGGGTTCGGTGACGATGCGGTCCTTCGACCTGGAGGGGGAGACCGACTGCCCGTAGTGGGCGAGCTAACGACGCTTCTCCTGCAAACGATGCAATGGGGCCGGGATGATCTCCTCCCGGGACTTCTCCCCCGGCCCTCGCTCGTCCGCTCCAGATCCATGACGGGT
Organism: Thermoanaerobaculia bacterium; assembly: GCA_035633875.1. Taxonomy (GTDB): domain Bacteria; phylum Acidobacteriota; class Thermoanaerobaculia; order Multivoradales; family UBA5704; genus DATARR01. The sequence continues at coordinate 1,578 of DASQEB010000417.1, read as the reverse complement.
TCGACCTCCTCGTGATCCGCCTGACCCGATCCGCCATCGGCTCCCCTTCGCGGACCCTGGCCACGGCGCTCCTCGTGATCGCACTGGCTGCGCCGGGGCTCGCCCGGCTGGAGCTGCGGATGGACGGCCACGCTCTCGTGCCGGAGCGCGACCCGGCGGTGGTCTACGACCGGACGGTCCGGGAGCAGTTCGGCGTGCGCGATCCCCTGGTGGTGGTCGTTCACGCCGGCCATCCCGACGGGATCTTCAACCCGGCGACGCTGCGGACCGTCCGCGATCTGACCGCGGAGCTCGGGAGGCTTCCGGGCATCGGTCCCGCCGGTCTGGTGAGCCTCGCCACCGAGCAGGGGTTCCGCTTCCAGCCGGGGACCCTGCGCCGGAGCACCTTCCTCGATCCGGTGCCGGACACCCCGGCCGCCGTGGCCGAGCTGCGGAGCGATCTGCGGCGGATCGGGCTCTACGACGGCACGCTCACTTCCCGGGACGGGCAAAGCACGGCGATCCTGGTGGGCGTGCCCCCGGAGGCGGACCGGCGGGAGCTCTATGAGACCGTTCGTGGCCTCGCCGCCCGGCACGCCACCCCGCCTGACACCACGGACGTCCTGGGCGCGCCCGTTGCCGAGACGCTCCTCGGTCTCCACATCCTGGCCGACCTCGGGGTCCCCCGGGCGTGGATCGGCGATGCCGGGGGCGGCGAGAGACCCTGGGGTCCCGGGCTGGTGCCCCTGGCCTTCACGGTCATGGGGCTCGTCTTCCTGGCGGGCTTCCGCCGGCCCGCCGCCGCGCTCCTCCCGCTGTTCAAGGTCGGGGCCTGCCTGATGCTGGTGCTCGGGGCCATGGGATGGATGGGCGTGCCCGTCTACCTCACGACCGCGGTGATGCCGGTCATCCTGACCGCGTCCGGGATCGCGGACGAGGCCCACCTGTTCCGCCGCTTCGGCGAGCTGCGCCGTGCGCGGCCGGGGCTCGGGAGCGCCGGCCTCGCCAGCGCCACCCTGGCCGACATGACGCGGCCGGTGACCCAGACCTCCCTGACCACCGCCCTCGGCTTCTTCTCCTTCGCCCTCTCCCCGCTCCCCTCGGTGCGGGCGTTCGGGCTGTTCACGGCGGGCGGCATCCTCCTCTGCCTGCTCTGGTCTCTCACGGTCACCCCGGCCTTCCTCGCTCTCCTGCCGCCGGGGTGGATCGTGGCGGGCTCCTGGACCGGGAGCGCCATGCCGGGGGAGGGCCTCTTCCGTCGGTTGGCCGTCTGGACGGTCCGGCACCGCCGGGTCGTGCTCGCCGCGACGGTCCTGTTGGCCCTCGGGTCTCTCGACGGCATCCGGCGGGTTGTGGTGCAGGACAGTTGGGTGGACGGCTTCGCCCCCGACAGCGCCTTCGCCCGGTCCATGCGCCGGTTCGACGAGCAGTTTCAAGGCGCCCACCGTCTCCTGGTGACGGTGGAGACGGACGCCCGGAGGCTCACCGGGGCGGTGGACGCAAGCGCGGTCGGCGACCGCCGCCTGGTCGTGCCCGCTCCCGCGGGCGAGCCCCTGGACCCGGCGGTTCTGGCCGGGGGCGCTCGGGAGATCCGGTGCG
>DASQEB010000416.1:0-3103 GCA_035633875.1 Thermoanaerobaculia bacterium | reverse complement strand
CAGGACGTGGTTTTCCTGGAACTGCGGCGCCGCGACGGCCCGCCGGTGCCAGCCTTCCGCGCCGAGCGAGTGGCGGTCGAGCCCCTGGAGGAGCAGGAGACCCGATTCGGGGACCCGCAGGCCCACGAGCAGCGAGGCGAGCGTCGATTTGCCACCGCCCGAAGGACCTTCGAGCAGCAGCCGCTCGCCGGGCCGGATGGTGAGGCTGCATCCCGAAAGGGCGGCCCCGGTCCGCTCCCCGTAGCGATAGACCAGCTCGTGACCTTCGAGGACCACCGGAGCCTCCGCCGCATCGTCCACGGGAGCCTTGCTTCCGTTGGTGAGGGCGAGGAGGGGAGAGGCGCCGGCGTCCCCGCGGCGGGAGGCGCGGAAGATCGGCTCGACCTGGTGCCAGGAGATCGCCGCTTCCGTCAGATCGGAGAGGCCCCGGACGAGCTTCCAGAAGGACTTATAGGCGAAGAGCATCCCTCCGAGGGAGACGGCGAGGCTGGCTGCCGAGGCACGCCCGGAGACGAAGGCCGGCGCAATCGCGGCGAGGCTCGCGATCAGCCAGCCGCGCGGGATGGCGATCTTGAGCAGGGCCGCCCGCCGGTCCATGGCGGAGGAGAGGCGGAGGTAGTCCTCCAGGTCGCGATCCTCCCGCTCATGCCAGAGGCCAGCCTCCTGTTGGGCGAGGCGGGTCCGATGCCCCACCATCTTTTCGACCAGGTCGTGGGTCATCCCCAGCCGCGCCTCGGTCCAAGCGCGGCGCGCGAGGTAGTAGCACCGGCAGAGCAGGAGAGCGAGGACGACCCAGGCGAGGAGCAGCAAGGCGTGGGGCCAGCCGGCCGTGCCTGCTGCAAGAATGGGGAAGGCCAGAACGATTTCAACCAGGGAGATCAGTCCCACGTGCCCGCCGGTGAGAAGCAGGCTCTCCAGCGCGTCCGAGCTCAGGACCCGGCCGAGGAGCTGTCCAGCGCCCTGGTGCCGGATCTCCTCGGGTTCGAGGCGCAGCACCCCGGTCATGAGCCGGCGCTTGAGCAGGCTCCCGGCTCGCGTGGTGAGCACTCCGGCGCACCACAGCTCGAGCGCCCGGAAGGGGGCCACGGTCAGCAGGAGCAATGTCCAGGCGAGGAGCCACCCCCAGTCAAGGCGTCCCGCGAAAACTCCATACCCCAGCATCCACCAGGAAAGAAGGAGGAGGATGTGCTGCAGGGCGTGGGCTCCGACCACCCAGCCGGCGTACCGCGGCAGGCGCGCCCGGCGGGCCTCGCGCCAGAGGCTCCCGTCCGGCGGCAGGTCGAGGAGCCATCCGCCGCCGACCCGTACCTGTCCCAGCCGCTCGGCGAGGATCGCCGCCCGCGCCCGGGGCCGGCGCCGCTCTGGAACCCCTGCCTCTTCCAGCAGGCGATCGACCTCGGGGGCGACCCGCGCCTCCAGGTCGTGGCAGAGAGCGTCGCGCGCGATCCCCACCGGCACGCAACGCAGGCGCCCGTCGAGGTCCAGCGCAAGGACCTTTCGCCGGCCCGCGTGTCCCGCCAGGGCGAGGAAACGGCTCTCGCCGTGCTTCACGATGCACAGGACAACGGGGGAGGCCTTCCGGATCATGGACTCGACCTCGGCGTAGGGGGTCTCGACCGGCTCGGCTTCGAGCCCCATCGCGGCGGTGACGGCCTCGATCCAGCGGCCGGCCGTTTCCGGATCGGCGGCGGGCGGGCCGCTGGCGGCTTCTGCCGTCCGAGGGTTCAGACCGCTGGTCCGGGCGAGGAGGTGGAGCGCCTCGGTCAGGCGGTCCGCCGGCCAGGCCAGGGCATCGAGCGAGATCCCCCGCCTCATCCCCTGCGCTCCTCCTCGGAGAGCCGGCCCCGCTCCATCCGCAACCGGCGCCAGACCGGGCTGGACCAGAGCCCCTCGCGGACCTCGCGCTCCGCGTCGAGCAGAGAGCGGTAGCGCGAGCCCGTCCGGGCCGCGAGCGCGTCCGGCGGACCCTCTTCCACGATCCGGCCGCCGTCGAGCACGACCACCCGCTCGAAGCCCAGGGTCTCGCCCACGTCGTGCGTGACGCAGAGCAGCGTCGCACCTTGCCAGAGGCAACGGGCGCGGGCCAGCAGCCCCCGTCGTTGCTCGCGGTCGAGGCCGCGGAACGGCTCGTCGAGGATCACCAGACGCGCGCCGGCGCGGAGGATCGCCCGGCCGAGCCGGACCCGCTGCCCTTCACCGCCCGAGACCAGGCCGCCTCCTTCCCCGAGCATCGTCTGCAGGCCTTGCGGCAGCTTCCGCAGCACTCCCAGGAGGTCGGCCTGCCGGATCGCCCGGCCGATCGGCAGGTCCGCGGCCTCGGGCACGCCGTAGCGAAGGTTGTCGAGGAAGGAGCGGTTCCAGATCTGGACGGCGGGATCGACCCAGGCGGTGTCGCCCCGCAGGCGCTCCAGGCGGGAGCCGTCCAGGACCTCGCCGTCCACCAGGACCCGGCCTTCCGCCGGCCGGTGCCACCCGAGCAGAAGGCCGACGAGGCTCGACTTTCCCGCTCCGGAAGGTCCTACCACGGCCACCTGCTCTCCCGGGGAGACGGCGAGGTCGATCGCCTCGAGAATGGTGTGCCCGGCCGCCCGCACGCCCACGGCCTCGAAGGCGATCCCCACTCCCACTCCCCGATCTCCCCGTGGTGAGGGTTGCCGGGGCCCGGCCGCGACAGCGGAGTCTCCCTCCTCGGGCGCTCCGAGGGGCTCCAGAAGCCGCAGGGTGACGTTGCGATGCGCCGGGTACTGGGTCGCGATCATCAGGATCAGCATGTGACCCAGCGTCATCACGTTGAGGGCCCAGAAGAAGAGGAGCAGCGTTCCTCCGTCGAGGCCCTTGCGGGAGAGGTGGTCGAAGAGCAGGGCCGCGATCATCGCCAGCATGAAGACCTGGACCGCGGCGTCCGCCGCCACCTCCATCCCGCGCAGCCCGAGATGTGCCCGCGCCCATTCGACGAGCAGGCTCTCGTGCTGGCGGCGCACCGCCCGCTGAGCTCCGTGAGTGCGGATGGGAAAGAGACCCAGCAGCGCGTCGAAGTAGAAGCGCGAAAGCCCGCCCGCGTGGTTGCGCAGGCGCAGGTCCCATTCCTGGAGGACGGGACGCA
>DASQEB010000415.1:0-2366 GCA_035633875.1 Thermoanaerobaculia bacterium | reverse complement strand
TCATGGTCGGGGCGAGGGAGAGGCAGAGCAGAAGCCCGAGAATTTCCGCCCGTGGCGGCCCTGTTATCCTTCCCGCCATGCTCCGAGCAAAGCTCCTTCTTTTTTCGTCTTTACTGATCTGCCTCCTCGTGGCGGCTTCCGTGGAAGCCGCCACGTTCCCCTGCCGCCCGTGTGCGGGCGTGCGCATCGAGACCCCGGCTCCCGTCGAGCCCCCCACCGATCCGGCGGCGGAGCCGGGGACCGCCCTCCCGGCCAGCCCCGCGGACTTCGCCAATGCGCTGCGGGAGACGGTGAAGCTCGAACCGGGCAGCCCGCTGTACATCGCGTGGGAGGTCCCCCTGACCGAAGGGAGCAGCGGCGCGCGGGATGCGGCCGCGGTGCGCGAGGCCGGGGGCACGCCCTGGCTCTCACTCCTCTTCCGCACCCCCGCTCCGGTCGCCCAGAATTCCGAGCGCCTCCAGGCGGAGCTGCGGGCTGCTGCGGCCGTCGCCGGGCAGGCCCCTCGCGGCACCTGGTTCCAGGTGGTCTGGCGACCGGAGGGGCAGGAGGGGAACACCTTCCAGCCGACCGAGTATGGATTCCTTCTCAAGCGCGCCGCCGTGGCGCTCACCGGGGCCCGGCGGGACGCCCTCGTGGCGTCCGAGCCGCTCCCGGCCGATCCCCAGGTGATCGCGGGCCTCTACGCCCAGGAGGTGGCGGCCTATCTGGAGGCCGTCGTCCTCCAGCCGGCCGCTCCGGAGACCCTGGCCAGAGCGGTCGAGGCGGTGCAGACGGCCGATCCCGGCCGGCCGGTGGTCGTGGACGCTCTGGCCTACCCGCCCGCGCCGGGCGATCCCGTCGAGGTGATGGCGGACGCTGCCCGTCTGGCCGCTCACGGCATCGACATGACGCTCTTCCGGGCGCCCGCCACTCCCGCGGACCTGCGAGCCATGATCCCTCTGCTGCGGCCTCTCGCGGTCCTGACGCGGGAGTTCAAGGGCGATCTTTCCTATGATCCAGGCTCCGCCCCGGCGGGAGCTTCCGAGGCCTGGGTGTTCGTGCGCGGCGAGGATCTGGGCCTGCGGGTGATCGCCCTGTTCCCGGAGGGGGCGCCGGACGAGGCGACCTTGCGCTTCCCCGATCCGGAGCTGCGCCGGCCCACCCGGTTCCCCGTGGCGCCGGGACAGATCCGACCGCCTTCCGGCGAGGTGACGGCCCGGGGGCTGGACCTCCGGGTGCCCGATCCCGGCCGGGTGACGGTGCTGGGGCTCGAGCGCACGACCGCGGCCGAGCGCGAGGGGGTGGAGGAGAGGGTGACCGTGGCCGGGGAGCGGCAGATGCCGGTCGAGGAGATCCTGCGGCGGCTCCAGGCCTTCGAGGATGCCCAGGCGCGGCGGCTCCAGCACTACCGCGCCACCAACACGACCCACCTGCGCTTCCAGCCGGCGGCGGGCGCCCAGGCGGTCGAGGCGACCCTCCAGGGTCCGTTCTTCTTCGACCCACAAGCCGGGGCCGACTGGGCCTGGGAGACCCTCTATGTCAACGGCGTCAAGTGGCGGGGCAAGAGGCTTCCGGAGATTCCCCTGATCCAGCCGGAGAAGGCGGCGGCCCTGCCGTTGGAGATCCACTTCACCCCGCAGTACCAATACCGGCTGCGGGGCACGGACACGATCGACGGCCGCACCGCCTGGGTGGTGGACTTCACTCCGGCCGGCCCGGCCGGCAACGGCGGCAAGCTCTACCAGGGCACCGTCTGGGTCGACCGGGAGATCTACGCGCGCCTGCGCACCCGGGCCGTGCAGATCGGCCTCGAAGGGGAGGTCCTCTCGAACGAGGAGACTCTCCACTACACGCCGATCGACGAGTCGGGGCGGCCCGCGTCCTGGGGATCGCAGAGCTTCGTGCTGCCGCTGCGGCTGGTCGCCCAGCAGATCCTCTCCGTGGTCAATGCGGCCACGGTGGTGGAGCGCGAGACGCTCCTGTCCGACGTGGTCGTCAACGGTCCCGGCTTCGAGGAGGCGAGGAAGGAGGTCGCCGCCTCGGAGGTCACGATGGTGCGGGACACGGACAAGGGGCTGCGCTACCTGGTGAAGGACGACAGCGGCGAGCGCGTGGTCAAGGAGGGCTTCGATTCGAGCAAGCTCTTCGCCGTGGGCGGCGTGTTCTACGACGACGCCCTGGACTATCCCCTGCCGCTCGCGGGCCTCAACTACTTCTCCTTCGACTTCCGGGGGACGGGCAAGCAGCTCAATGCCTTCTTCGCCGGCGCTCTGCTGATCGCCGACGTGGCCGAGCCCCGCCTCTTCGGCAGCCGCTTCGATGCGGGCGCGGACCTCTTCGCCCTGGCGATCCCGGTGACCGACACCCTCTTCCGGGGCGATCGGGAG
>DASQEB010000414.1:0-16542 GCA_035633875.1 Thermoanaerobaculia bacterium | reverse complement strand
CCTCGGACTCTTCGACGAAGCCTCCCAGCTCCTCGCCCAGCGCCGCGAGCTGGGCCCGAAGGTGAACCGGGACGCGTCGCCCAAGGGCAAGCTGTAGTCAGCCCAGACGAGGGAAGAGACGAAAGGCCGGCGGCGACGCCGGCCCTTTCTTTTGCCTCTGCGCCGAGCAGTTCATCGCCCTACAGACCCGCCTCGAAGGTGTTGCAGCTCTCGAAGTCGCCCGTTTCGAGTCCTCTTCGAAACCAGAAGGCGCGCTGCTCGGCGGAGCCGTGGGTCCAGGTTTCGGGGTTGACCCAGCCGCCGCTCTGCCGCTGGATGCGGTCGTCGCCCACGGCCGCCGCGGCCCCAAGGCCCTCCTCGATGTCCCCTGACTCCAGGATGTTGCGTTGCGCCGTAGAGTGCCCCCAGATCCCGGCGAAACAGTCGGCCTGGAGCTCGAGGCGGATGGACGCCTCGTTGGAGCCGCGGCCCTGATTGGTGATCCCCAGCACGTTCTGCACGTGGTGGCCGATCTCGTGAGCGATGACGTAGGCCTGGGCGAAGTCCCCCGGCGCGCCGAAGCGGCTCTGGAGAGCCTCATAGAAGCCGAGGTCGATGTAAACCGTCTGATCCCTCGGGCAGTAGAAGGGTCCCATGGCGGCTTCGGCATAGCCGCAACCGGAGCGGACGCTGTCGCGGAACAGGGCGAGCGTGGCCGGCGGGTAGGTCTGCCCCGCCTGGGCGAAGATCCGGTTCCAGGTCTCCTGGGAGTCGTCCAGAACGAAGGAGACGAAGCTCGCGAGCCGCTCCTCCTCGGGCGAGGCGGAGACCGGGGCCTCCTGGCCCGGGACCCCGGCGGGCGCACCGCCTGGACCGACGCCGCCACCCAGCAGAGAGAAGAAGTCCTGCCCAAAGAGGACGCTCAGCAGGAGCAGCAGGACGAACCCGCCGCATCCCAGCTTGGGCACGGCGCCGCCTCCGAAGCTGATGCCTCTGCCCGTGCTCCCTCGCAAGTCCTTCAGATTGGCGCTCCGCCGGCCCGGCGTCCATTTCATGGCGCAACCCTCCTCTCGCTCGGACCTCTAGCAAGGATGCTGCCGGGCCGTTCCGGAGCCTCCAGCCGAGATCTCGGTGATGGCCGCGGTGCGCGATGCTACGATGCGCTTCGAACCCGCTGTGACCTGGACCCTTCCTCCGGGAGGAAAGCTCGATGCGCATCGCGGTCCTTTCCAACCTGGACCTGCATGGCAATCTGGGGGTCAACCTGCTGCGCGACACCCTGGCCGGACACGAGGTCGCGCTGTTCCTCTCCGAGAAGGTGGGAGGCGGCGAGCCGGCCGTTCCGGAGCTGCGGGTCCTCAAAGCCCTCGAACAGGACCTGCCGGCCACGGTCGTCTGGCCCCTGGCCGAAGCGGCCGACCGGCCGGCGGAAGCCCGCTATCTCACGTTCCCGCAGATCGCGGAGCAGCTCGGGGGATTCTGCGAGAAGCTGCCCCATCCCAATACGCCGGAGAGCCTCGAGCGCATGCGCCGCTTCGCGCCGGACCTGGTGGTTTCGATCCGCTACGGCCGGGTCCTCCGCGATCCGTTCCTGGCGATTCCGCGCCTGGGTGTCCTCAACCTCCACTCCGGGCTGCTCCCGCAGTACCGGGGCATTCTGGCCACCCTGCGCGCGCTGATCGCCGGCGCGCGGACGATCGGTCCCACGCTCCACTGGATCACGGACGGAACGATCGACACGGGCCCCGTGGTGGCCACCGCCGAGGTCCCCGTCCGCCCCGGGCTCTCCCTCCTGGACCACATCCTGAGCGTCTATCCGCCGGGGATCGAGCTGCTGAAGGACGCCCTCCGCCGCCTCGCCCGGGGAGAGCCCGTCCCGGCCACACCCCAGGACCCGAACCAAGGGAACTATTACAGCTTCCCCGGTCCCGCGGAGCTCGCCGCGCTCGCCGAAAAAGGTTTCCCTCTCTATGACCCGGCGAGCTACGTCGAGCTCCTGCGGAACTGGGTGCCGGATCTCCCCCGTCAGTCGAACGGCAGCAGCACCGACGGGCTCGTCCGGTCGATCCAGATCAGGGCGTCGTAGTCATTGGCGACCACCGTCGGCACGGCGGCGCACCGCAACGCTCTGGAGCCGAGGAACCGAAAGCCCCGCGGCTGCCGCAGCCAGGTGGCGGAGGGGGCGCCGGCGGGGATACGGCGCAGGTCCAGGACGAACCGGGGAATCCGGGCGGAGCTCAGATAGGCCTCGACGGTCCCCGGGCTTGGAGGAAACGCCTCGTAGTCCCGCAGACCCTGGTCGCCGACCGCGTTGTAGCGCCCCCGGTCGAAGGCGAAGCCGAAGACGACCATGTCGTCGCCGAAGCGCTCCGCGAGATACCTCCCCATCCAGCCCGGGGCCTTGCTGACGTGGGCGTTGTGGGCCCAGAGCACGATCTTCGAGCCGGCCGGGGCCTGCTCCAGGATCCATTCGACGTTGGCCGCCATGCTTTCGTCCCGCGGCGTAATCCCCGCGACATTCTCGGCGCTCTGCAGGACGACGCGGGCGTTATGGATCCCCCAGTCGACCTCCTCCTGCGGGAGGCGGGCCAGGTAGGAGCCCCGGCTCTGGGTGACGTGCTCGAGAACCTGCCGGGCCGCTGCCGCGGCCTCCCGCTCCCGTGGGTCGTCCTGCCCCCGGCTCCAGGCGTCGTGGACCGCACCCACCAGGGTGAAGACCCGGTCCGCCTCGCGGACGTAGCCCGGCTCGGCCCGCTGGAGGAAAGCCCGGGCGTTCTCGATCGCCACGGTAGGCGTCTGCATGTCGAAGCCGAGGAACTGGATGCGGCCCCTGCCGGACTGGTTGAACTCCCGCATCCACTCGATCATGTCCAACACTTCCTGGGTATTCCAGGTCCAGAAGTACATCCCCTCGAGGAGCTCCCGGGGGTCCCCCTGGCCGGTCAGCACGTACTCGTTGACCCGGTACGCCTCGGGCATGTTGGCCTCGATGGCGAAGAGGGTGAAGCCCATCTCGCTGGCGAGGAACTCGGTCAGCCGGTGCTTCATCTGGAAGAACTCGCGGGTGCCGTGCGTCCCCTCGCCCAGGGAGACGATGCGGGCATCACCGATCAGCTTCTTGAGCGGCTGGAGGTCGGAAAAGCCGTTCCCGGCCTCCGGCGTCTTGAAGCGGACCGCCCGCTTCTGCAGCCAGGAGACGGCCTGCGCGGACGGGCGCGCCAAGGGCTGGCGGCCCTCCACCCAGGGACGGCCGCCGATCTCGAGGCCCAGCCCGTCGAACCACGCACGGCCGTTTCCAGGCAGGAGCATCCCGAAGCGGACCTGGGTGGCATTGGCGGGGATGTCGAGATCGATCTCATAGCGGGTCCAGTCGGTCGTGCCGCGGGGGCCCCGGTTCTGCATGCTGTCGGCGACGAACCTCCCGTCCGCGGTGCTCGCCTGCCACCAGAGCCCGGCGTAGCCGTCGGTGATCCCTTCGGTGCGGATGAAGCCGGTAAAGCGGATCCTCTGCCCGGCCACGAGGTCGACCGGGATCTGCTGCGAGACGAACCCGAACCACCGCGCATCCCGGAGACCCCGGCCCGTGTACTGGAGGAGCAGGCTTTGCCGGCCTGACCGGGTCACGGAGCCGTCGATCTCCACTTCATAGGGTCCGAAGCCCGCCTGCCCCCACCCGCTGGAGCACTCGGCCGCTTCGAAATCCAGGTCCAGGAACGGACGGGGCGCCGCCCAGGCGGGGACGAGCGCCAAGAGCCAGAGAGACAGCGCGAGAAGAGTCCTCATGGGATTCCTCCTTTCAGAAGGGAGAGGGTCACCTGCACACATGATGCGCAAAATTATGCTCCCAATTCTTCCAAAAGTGAATCCAGGTTACACCGGCACCTGGCTTGACCAGCAGCTTCAGGATTCGGGAAACAGAATGGGGCGCATCCCCGGTCAGAGCGATTTCAGGAAGCGGAGGAGCGCCTGGCGGTCGGCGGCTCCCAGGCGCATGAAGCGCGCGCGGGCCGCTGCCGCCTCGCCGCCGTGCCAGAGGATCGCCTCCTCCGCGCTGCGAGCGCGCCCGTCGTGGAGCAGCCGGACCTGCCCGCCGATCGCCTCCGTCAGGCCGAGCCCCCACAGCGGCGCCGTCCGCCACTCCCGGCCGTCCGCCTCTCCTTCCGGCCGGCCGTCGGCCAGCTCCTCCCCCAGGTCGTGGAGAAGCAGGTCGGTGTAGGGCCGGATGGTCTGGCCGGAGAGCTCCGGCACTCCGGGCACCGCGCCGGTTTCGAAACGCGGATTATGGCAGGAGGCGCAGCCGATCCCCTGAAAGACCGCCTTGCCGCGGAGAACCTCCGGATCGCTCCAGTCCCGTCGCGCCGGGACCGCCAGGAGCCGCACGTACAAAGCGGTGCGGTCGACCAGGTGCTGCGGCAGCTCGGGCCGGCTGGCGGCCTGCGCTGCGGCGCAACGCTCCTGGCGGGCGGTGCAGACCGGCTCGGGGAAGAGAGGCGAGGTGAGGCCCAGGTCCTCGCCGAACGCCTTGGCGATCTGCTGCTCCAGGCTCGGCTGCCTCGCCTTCCAGCCGAAGCGGCCCAGCACGGTCTCGCCGGTGCGCAGGTCCCGCACCCGGTTGGGGCGCCCCGACACACCATCGCCGTCGACGTCCCCGCGTCGGCCAGCGCGAGGATCGCGGCTGCGGGCACCGCCTCCAGCAGTCCGAGCCCCAGTATCGGCAGCGGTGTCCTCGGCGAGATCTGGACCCGCTCATGGAGCGGACCGTCGGAGAGGCCAGAGATGCGGTAGGCGGGCCGCCGCAGCGCATACGGCCTGCCTCCGGGTAGCGGCCGACGATCTCCTTCCAGCTCACCGTGACCACCCTTCGGGGGCGACCCCCGGTACCCCCCGGTCGTTGAGCTGCCAGCCGTAGGTAGGCTCCGGCAGGACCCCTCCGGGAGCTTCCGCGGAGGGGAGGAGGCATCGAAGACCGTGGTGTCGCCTCCCGAGAGCTCCTCCCCTGGCTCCGCCGCGCGGTAGTCCCCCAGAGCCCCCACGCCGGCCAGGGGAAGAGCCGCCCCCAGCGCAGCGAGGGCGATGGCAAGGATTCCGCCGGGGACGGAAGAGGCGGAGCCCTTCCGTCCTCCTGCGCTCCTGCACGAGCTAGTGGACGACGGACTCATTGGCGATCGTCAACGAGTTGACGTTCCCCTGGATCTTGATCCCGTCGAAGCCACGGCCTCCCTGCCTCGATTTCACGGGACGGTCACCAACCGCGAGTAGGCGTCCGTCTTGCCCGAAGTGTCAGTGACGATCAGGTTGACCCGCTTGCTGAAGCCAGCGGGGAAGGTATGGGAGATGGTCCTGCCGAAACCGGGCGCGGTGCCGTCGCCCCACTCCCACCGGTAAGAGACGATGCCGAAGTCATCGCTCGCACCGGAGCCGAAGTCGCAGGTGTTGCCGAAGCAACTGAAGTTGTAGACAGCGTGCGGCGGCGCGTCCGGCGCGACGGTGTCGAAGCGAGAGTAGAGGAGCACGTTGTCCGAGCCCACGCCGACCCAGTTCGGGTCGTTCTGGTTGCTGCGCAAGCATTCCAGGTGCCGCGGCTGCGCAGGGCTCTGTCGACCTCGTTGAGCGAGGCCCAAGGAATATCCTCGATGTAAAGGGCTACGATACCCGCGACGTGCGGAGCGGCCATCGACGTGCCGCTCAAACGGCAGTAGCGGTTGTTCCCCCTTTTCGATGCCGAGATGACGTGCGCTGCCGGCGCCCAGATGTCGACGCAGGCGCCCACGTTCGAGCCGCAGTCGCCCTGGTTGACACAGTAGCCGGTGTAGAACGGGTCCCCCTCCCGCCGCGTCCACCGGCCATCGTTCTCATCGCTGCCGCCAGCGACGATGACGCTCGGCGTCAGGCCGCCGAACGACCAGTCGCAGGCGTCGCGCAGCAAGGAGGGATCGCCGGGGTTGTGCGACGGGGATTGATTGCCGGCCGCCTGGACGACGTGGATGTTCAGGCTCAGCACGCCTGAGACGGCCGAGTTGAGCACGGGGTCCGCCGCCAGATCCTGACGGTTGGCGCCGCTCCAGTTGACGACCGCGGGCATGATGGCGTTCGCCGCGATCCAGTTGAGGGCCCGCACCGACACCGTGGCGAAGCTGTCGGCCGAGGAACAGGCGATCTTGACAGCATGCAGCAGCACGTCCTTGGCGACGCCGTAGGTGCGTCCGCCGATAATCCCGGCCACGTGCGTGCCGTGACCGTGACCCGCGCAGTCGGAGAGATTGGGGGGCGTGCCGTCGGAGTCGTCATCGACCGGGTTGCGGGTGGCATCAGCCCCGGCCAGAACTCGGCTCACGCCATTGGCATCCTTGAACTCGTCGTGGGTGGCGAGGATCCCCGTGTCCATGATGTAGACATGCACGGCCCGGGGCGGGTTCGCGTTCGAGGTGCTGCGGCCGTTGTCGGTGAAAAAGTAGTTTTGGTTGCGCGACACGCTCGTCTGGTCGATCCGGTCGATTCCCCAGTTGTCGATGCAGAGCGGCGACCCGGGCATGGTGTCGTGCTGCGGGTCCGGATCGCTGCAACTGAGCGACTGCCCGGCCATGGTGGGGAAGGGTGTGGGCAACATGCGGGTGTTGCTCAACTGAGTCGTCCCCACGTCGCTGCAGTCGCCGACCGGGGTCGAAATCGCGTAGTCCTGCGCGACGGCGGCGACCCACGGGTGCCGCGCCAGAGCCCTGGCCCGCGCCTCGGGCATCTCGACGACGAAGCCCCGCAACGCGTGCTCCCAGAACTCGGTGACCTGGCCTCCATGAAGGTCCGCCACATGCTCTGCCACCACCGCCACGGACGGCAGGTGTGCCGTCTGCGCGTTCCGCGGATTGCGGGCGACACCCTCGGCGAGGAGCACCATGTAGACATCCTTGACCCCGTCCTGCCGGGCGGGCGTGAACTCGCCAGCCTGGCTGGCCCCACTGACGAAGAACAGAATGAGTACGGCAAACACGATCTTCAAGCGAGAGACTCCTTTCTGACGCGGCCTTTCGGCCGCCTTTCCTGGTCCTGTCGTACTGATCCGGGCCCCCCTAGAGATTTCCTTTCCTTAGCATACCGTACATAGTTGTGTGGCCAGAGTCGAGTGGCCCGAGGGGACTCGGGCTTTCCGGTGAGGGGCTACCCTGCTCTTGGGGCGTTGCACCAGGGCGCCCGGCGGTCGAAGGTAGGCTGTAAAAGAGGAGAGGTGTTGTATGACGCTACGAGTCTGCCCAGGCCCCCGGCGGCCGGGGGCCGGGGTCAGTGAAAGGATCGTCACCGCTTGTGCTTCAAGCGCTCGGCGAGGTGCTCGGTCGAAACCACGACCACATCCTCGGGCAGGCGCTCCCGCTCCAGCCGCAGGACGCCGTGGGCTTGTGGACCTTCCGCCAGCGCAACCCTGCCCATCACTTCATCACCGTAGCCGAACTCCGCGATGCCCCGCAGGGGTACATCCACGGGGAAATACCCGACGAGCGCTCGGTTGTCGTCGGAGACGTCGGCGAACCAGCTCTCGATCACCTCGCGGTCGTCCTGGACGATCCGCACGAACGGCTCGGGCGCGCGGTGAGGGAAATAGGTGCCGCTGATCTCGACGCGGGCGACGAGGTGCGGTCGATCGTCGATCTCCCTGACGACCTCCCGCGCCTGCCAGGAAAGATTCGGAAGCTGTCGAAAAAAGTTCATGGCTCACGCTCCTCAGTTTGTGAATTCGATGTCGTCGATATCGATCTCGCCGGCCGCCTTCATCGAGAGCTCCAGGGAGAGGCTGACGACGTTCTCGAGGTCCACCTTCGGCTGCCCGGCGCAGACGATCGTGTACGAGGCCAGAGGGATCCGGACCGTTGTCAAGGCCGACTTGGTCAGCGCGTTGGTGGCGCGCACATCCGGGTAGGGAATCTCGCCGAACGCGCCGACCCGGATCGCGCGCTGGTTTCCTCCGGAGTCCTTGAGCGCCACTCTCAGGTCCTGGGCCTGGTTGACCGGGTTGTGCGGGCTGTCGGTCTTCTGCGCCAGGCGAAGGCTCAGGACCGAAAAACCGCTCACGTCCTTGTGGGTCGGTGGAATGCTGATCTCCAGCCGATCGCCCAGGTTGTCCCAGCGCAGGCTCATGCCCTTGCTGTCATGAGGGGATTTGGGGTCGAGACCCGCCGCCGAAACGTGGTGGTGCAGCCGTCCTTCCCCTGGATCGACCGGCAGCGTCGCGCCGTGGGAAACGGCGCCGCCGAGCGTGCTCGTCTGCCAGTCCGAGGCCGCTCCCTCAAAGTTGTCGACGATCTTCGGCGCCGCCGGGTCCTGATACTGCATATAGAGCTTCACGCCGGTGCCGGCCAGCGATGCCGGTTTCCACTCGCCGGTGAACAGGCCATCCCACTTGGTCTCGTTGCGCAGATGCCGCCGGAAGAAGGCGTTCATATAAGCCTTCGTGATCTTCTGCTGGTCCGCGGGGGTCAGCAGGTCCGGCACGTCTCCGAACTCCGCGTCGTAGTTGGTCGTGATGAATCCGTTGTGGGTGGCGCGGTACACGAAAGCCATGCTTTTCTTCTGGCCGTTCGCGCGGTCATAGAGAGCAAAGCCGGTCTGGGGCACGGTGTAGCCGGGCGTCCAGATGCCACCGTTGATGTCCCCGTCCCGCGCGCCGTAGAGGACGAAATAGGGCGTGGCCCAGGCACCGCCCAGCACCTCGCTGCCGTACTGATCTGTGGGGGCGAGGGAGATCAACGCGTTGATCTCATGCCCCAGAGCCTGTTGCTGGTTCAGCCGGGCGATTTTGAGGACCGCTTCCCCACCCCGGCTGTGCCCCATGACGCCGATGTTGTTCTGCGCCTTGGTTCCGAAGAGGGTCTGTAGAACCTCAAGGTGTTTGAAAAAGACGTTGGCCCGGCCGAGCGCGCTCATGCCGGTGTTGAGATGGACGCTCGCCGCAATGAAGCCGTTCTTCGCGAAGTGCTCGAGAAGGAAGTCGTAGCTCGTGTAGGCGTGCCCGTTGCCGTGAACGATCACAGCCAACGGATAGTCGGGGCTGACGCCGCTGATCTGACCCGGGCTGGTCGCCCCGGCCATGTCGGCGGGGAAAAACACGCGCGCCCGGAGCGGGACCATCACGTTCACGCTGCTGAACCCGCCCGGCGTCGCATAGTGGGTGTTTTCATCCTGCACCGTGACCGTCCCCTGAAGGCCCAGCGCGGTCACGTCGGCCTCCAGGTAGGTGAAGCTGCCGGCGTGCGTGAATTCGGCGAGCGTACCAGGGTCCTCCACCACCCGGAACCCCGCGAGGAAATACCCGTCGATGACGTCGAGCGGCGTATCGTAGGCGTGGTCGGGCGTGAACGTCGCCGCGTCGCTCGTGTTGTTGCCGAAGTCGGCCACGATGTCGTACTCGCCCGGCTGCATGGCTCCGGGCCAGATCAGCACCTTGTTCATGTTGATGCAGCCAGGTTGCACCTTGATTCTCTGCGCGGCCGCGTTGCCGCCGAGCACGGCCAGATGGTTGAGCGAGTTGTCCGCGTTCCACTCCACGTCGGTCTTGCTCTGGATCACGTAGAGCGCGCACATCTTGCTCAGATTTCCAGGGTCCACGATGCCCGGATCGAGAGCGGCGTAGACATCCTCGCCGATCTGGAACGTGTCGGCGTACTCGAAATACGGCGCACCCCCAATCGACCTGCCGCTCACGGGGAGCTTATTGACGCAGCCGCCGAGGACCGGCTTGGCCGTCCAGAACGGCTCGCGGATCACGACGCCGGTGGTCCGCCGGCCGCCGATCACGTCGGTCCCCAGCACGCGCGGTTCCTCGTTCTTCTCGAAGCCGTAGCGCAGGGGGCGCACGATGAAATCGTAGGCGCCCGGCAGAAAGGCGTCGGCCGGCGCGAGCTCGAGGGTGGCCGTGCGACCCCGCTCCGGGACCTCCACGTCCAGCACCGCCGGCCGGCCGCCGGCGAGCCGGGTGGGCTCGAAGCGGTCTCCCACGCGCCAGTCGTGCTGCCGCGGCACGAGGTAGATGCGGGCCAGACCTCCGAACGGCAGGTTGCTCACGGTCAGGTGAAGAGGCTGCGTTCCCACCTCGAAACCGTTGAGCAGCCGGCCGTCGCGGTCGGTGCACAGCGCCAGGGGACGGGTGAAGGTCGCGGCGATCCGTACGTTGCGCGCGAAGATCTTCCTGCCCCGGGAAGCGAGGACCAGCTCCAGGGTCCTCCCCCGCCAGCGCCGCCGCGCCTCGTCCACGGTGAAGCGGGCATCGCTGTTGGGATCGTCCAGCCCCGTCTGGGGCCACAGGACCGAGGGCTCGAGCTCGCCCTTCGAGTTGGTCAGAAGGCGGCTCGTGAAGAACTCCCTGCCGTCGCTGGAGAGCCGGATGTCGTAGGCGTGGGCCGGGCGGAGCCCCCGGGCGGAGAGGGTCAGCGACTCGCCGACCTCGAGCTCCTCGCGCCGCCTCCCGTCGTCGTCCAGCAGCGAGACCTCTGGCTCACCGTTTCCGTTCGGGATGCGGATGTCGAAATCCGGGATCTTGCCGCTCTTCCAACGGATCGCTTTCTCCGTCGTGTGCAAAAGCGTGCGGCGGTCGCCGCGAAAAACCTTGATATGGATGTCGGGCTTGACATCGAAGAACGCACGGAAATCGCTCAGCTCGCTGATGATCTCGAACTCTCCTTGCGGGCCCGAGAATGCCGAGCCCAGGAGATCGTCAAATCGCAGCTTCTTGTCGAAGGCTTTGAGGAAGAGACCCGGCAGCCCGACGCCGGTCTCGGCATCCTTCACGACCCCACGGATCCTCAAATCGAACATGGATTTCTCCTCATCGCGGCTTCGCAGCCGGTTTGTCCGCCGACCTCCTGGCGGAATCTGTCGTATTCGATGAGGCGGAGGACTCAGATAAAAGTTACGTGCAGCCTTCCAGATTACAGCATTCCAATATGGCTCTTGACCTTGACCTCGAGCTCGCGTGCTCATTTGCCGGAGTACACGAGTGGTCGCCGAACGATTTCTGATTTCTCCATCGCCGCATACTTATTTAAAAACCCTTGAGCCCGTTCTACGTATCGAGCATGCGGCACGCGGAACGTGTAGATGACCCCAACGTCAGGTGCCCGGGAGCTACGAGGAGGACCTCCGAGGGCTCGCAGAGAGGAGTTGCAGGACGACCCACGATCGCGCTACCCTCTGCTTTGGCGGAATAAAGATGTGCGGAGGGGAAACCGGCCGGGGCCTTGACCGCAGTCCGCGCCGCCGCCGGTCCAAGAATAAGCCAGCTTCTTTCCATGGAAGGCGCCAATGAACAAGAAGCCAAACCACGAGAAGGTCGTGCCGGTTCAAGAGTGGGTCCTGACGTTCGCGAAGGGGACGGAGGACGCCGGCAGACTGAAGCAGCACGTGGACAACCCTGGCCAGACGCCGATGAACGACGGCTCCTAGGTGTTGAAGGAGAGCGGGAGGTGTATCCCTGGCCCGCGGTTCGCATCGCGCGTGCCGTGCCGTGCAGAGTTCCCACCAGCGAGGAGATGAGGCGATGGAGACGACCACGACACAATCCGAGTCAATCGAGTCGATGATGAAGGCCGGGCCGCAGAAGGAGCACAGGTGGCTCCAGCAACTCGTCGGCGACTGGACTTTCGAAGCCGAGGCGACGACGGCTCCGGGCGAGCCGCCCACGAAAACGACGGGCACCGAAAGCGTGCGGTCCCTCGGCGGCCTCTGGACCGTAGCCGAAAGCGAGGGCGAGATGCCGGGCGGCGGCACCTCGACCGCGATCATGACGCTCGGTTACGATCCAGAGAGGAAGCGGTATGTGGGCACCTGGATCGGGGCCATGATGACCCACCTCTGGCTGTACGAGGGCTCGCTCGACGCAAGCGAAAGGGTGCTCACACTCGACTGCGAGGGCCCCAGCATGAAGGGTGACGGAGCGATGGCAAGGTACCAGGATGTGATCGAGATCGAGAGCGACGATCACCGGGTGCTGAGATCGCATGTGCTGGGCGAGGACGGGACATGGAAGGCGTTCATGACGGCCCATTACCGGCGGAGGACATAGAGCTCGTCACCATCTTCGTCTTGGTAGGCCCCAGACAGGGCCTATCGAAGATCCTCGCGCGCGCTTTCGTCCAAGCGGTGGTGGGAGAAGTCGACATGACCCTTCAGATCGCCGCCGGCACCGCGAGATCGCGCTGGTCCTCGAGCTATCTCGATGGCGACCCTCGGGAGCGCCGGCCTTCCGGCGCTCCCGGATCGCCTCAAGCACCGATCGGCTGAATCCGAGGTCGCGCGCACTCTGTTCATGGCCTGGAGCCGCGAAGGGGTGCGAGCCGCCAGCGGCCGTAGGCGACGAAGGCCGCCAGGAGCCCCGTCACCCCAGGGATCAGAGCCAACCCTGCACTGCCGCCGCCCGCCAACGTGATACCCACCGCGCCCACCATGAGGATCACGAGCCCGGCTGCGGCCCAGGGCGTCAGACCCGGCCGGATGCGCAGGAGCCCGGGGAGGACCAGGCCGATCCCGCCGAGCACCTCGACGACACCGATGAACCGCAGGAACAGGCCGGGCAAAGCCACCGGTCCGGCCAGTTTCTCCAAGGGCAGGACCAGCTTGACTCCGCCGGCCCACAAAAAGAGAAGCGCGAGCAGCACCTGAAGGACCCACAGCACTGTGCTCAGGGTCGACCTCCTCGGCGGCGCCTCGCCACCGGCTTCCCGGCTGGGGTGGATGGGATCTGTCGATTCGGCAATGGTCATCATCGTTCCTCCTTGTTGATTGGGCTTGCGGAGCCGAGGCCTCTGGCCTCACCTCGGTCTCTACCTCTTTGTCGAACCGAGGGTGGCGGAATCGACAGGGAGGGGCCAAGGTGCTCGTCCTGCGGGTTCGGGCCAGTGCCGCGGAATCTGGGTTAAGCTCGCCACGCCCAAGACACGAAGGGAGATCTCTGATGCGAAAGTCGATGCAGTGGGCCAGCCTGTACCTGATCGCCGCAGTCGCCGTCGGCCGAGCTGACCGGGCCGTGGCTGCCGACGTGCAGGTGCCGCCGCACGAGACGTTCACGGTCGAGTCCGCGGCGCTCCAGGAAACCCGGCGCATCAACGTCTACAAACCGCCGGGCTACGACGCGGCGGGTGCCACACGCTACCCGGTCCTCTACATGCCGGACGGCGGCGTGCAGGAAGACTTCCCGCACGTCGCCACGACCATCGATACGGCGATCCGGGCCGGCGAGATGCGGCCACTGCTCCTGGTCGGCATCGAGAACACCGAGCGGCGGCGCGACATGACGGGTCCGACCGAGGTGGAAGAGGACCGCAAGATCGCACCGCGCGTCGGCGGCTCGGCCGCGTTCCGCCGCTTCATCGGCGACGAGCTCATGCCGGAGGTGCGCCGGCGGTACCGCGTGTCGGACGAGACCGCGGTCATCGGCGAATCGCTCGCCGGGCTGTTCATCGTCGAGACCTTCTTCCTGCAGCCCGAGCTCTTCGAAACCTATATCGCGCTCAGCCCGAGCCTCTGGTGGAACAACGAAGAGCTGGTGCGTCGGGCTGGCGAGCACCTCGAGGCCCGGCCGAACCTGCGCAAGATCTTATACCTGTCCTCCGCCGACGAAGAGGACATCGCTTCCGCCGCCGGGCGCCTGGTGGAGGTGCTCCGCGCCAAAGCTCCGGCTGAGCTCCGCTGGCAGTACAAGCCGAGGCCGGACCTGCGCCACGACAACATCTACCGCGCCGCATCGCCGCAGGTCTTGCGGGAGCTCTTCACGCCCGTAGCACGAAAGAGTACCCAGTGAATCGTTCCGTCGATTCGTGAGATCCGTCGACAATCGGCGCGGGCCTCAGCCGTGAACCGCTGGAGAGGTTCCGAGGCCTCGCGCGAGGTCGGCCTCGAACTCCAGCCAGTGCTGGAAGCGGGCCGCGAGAGCCTCCGCGCCCATCTCGCGGCCGGCGAGATGATAGAAGAGCTCCCAGTGGCGGCGCTCCGCGGGGCCGAGATCGGCGAGGAGGTGCGCGACCTCCCGGTCGTCTACGACCTCCAGGAGACGGGTGAACCGCTCGCAGCTCCGCGCCTCGATGATGGCGCCGAACAGCAGACGGTCGATCTTCGTCCAGGGCTCGCGGCCGAGGACGATCCGCGCCCTCAGGCTCTGGGCCCAGGGGTTCTTCCGCCGCCCTCCAAGTGGCCAGCCCCGCTTTCTCAAGATCGCCACCACCCGCCGGAAATGCTGCACCTCTTCAGCCGCAAGCGCCGCCGAACGCTCGACGAGCTCGGCGTCATCGGGATAGTAGCCGGCCAGCGACAAGGCATACACGGCGACCTGCTGCTCGCAGACCGCGTGATCGGCCAGGAACTCGGGCAGGCTCGCCGCCGCGAGCTCCGCCCACGAGCGAGGCGTCACGTGAAGCAGCGGGAGCGCGGCGAATACCTCCTCGAAGCCGATCGGATCGGCAGGGTCACTCTCCTGGCCGGCGGGGCGTCTCATGGGCCTGATCATACCCTTTCGCGTCAGCCCGAGAGGGCGGAGCACCAATCTCGGCGTGGAGCTCCTCGCCACGGCGGTCAGTTGCCTGATAAGACTGGATCCGGAAAGCACCTGTACGATTTTGTCCGCTGCCGATACTACCCTTCCAGAAAGGAGTCTCGTCCATGGCCAACTCTCTTCGGGCCTCGTCACCCCAGCCGCACCTCACCCGTCGCGCCCTCCTGCGGGGGGCCGCTGCTGCGAGCCTGGGCGCGGCGGCCGGCCCCTTCCTCAACCTCGGAAGCTTTCCGCTGTTCGCCGGCTCGCCAACCCGCTACTCGGCTCGCGCCGTCCAACTCGTCGAGCGGAGTCTCGTCATCGACATGCTGAATCCGTTCAGCCTGCCATCGCTGTTCCGTCTGCCGGGACGGAACTGGTTCGAGGACCCTGCGTCGTTCACGGACGCCGACCTCGCGCACCTCCGAGCCTCCGGGCACACCGTGCTGCACGTTGCCGGCGGAGTCCAGCAGTACGACGACGTGGTCCGCTTTCATCTCCTGTGGAACGGGTTCATCGCCCACCACAGCGACACCTTCGCCCGCATTGACGACATCGAAGGTCTGGAGCGGATCAAGAAGTCCGGCAAGATCGGCATCATCCTCGGCGTCCAGGACTCGGTCCACTTCCGGACCGTGGAGGACGCCGACCTGTTCTACCGCTACGGCCAGCGTGTCTCCCAGCTCACCTACAACGCGCGCAACCTGTTGGGCAACGGGTGCACCGAGCGTCGCGACGACGGGTTGAGCGATTTCGGCGTGGCGGTGATCGGCCGCATGGACCGCCTCGGCATGGCGGTGGACGTCTCCCATTGCGGCGAGCGCACCACCCTCGATGCTTTCGAAGTCTCGAAGCGGCCGGTGCTCATCACCCACTCCAACTGCCGGGCGCTGGTGCCGCGGCAGCCCCGTTCGAAAACCGACGAGGCCATCCGTGCGATGGCGGCCAAAGGGGGGGTGATGGGTCTCACGTTTATGCGGATGTTCGTGCGGGATAGCGAGCCGACGACTCTCGAGCACCTGCTCGACCATGTCGATCACATCGCCCGCCTCGTCGGCATCGAGCACGCCGGCATCGGCAGCGACACCGACCTGGCCGGCTGGGACGCCCTCCCCGAAGACGCTCGCCAGGCAATCCGCGGGGCCTACAAAAAGGAGATCGGCTTTCGGGAGAAGATGGACCTCGACGAGGTGGACTCTCCCAAGCGGATCTTCGATCTCACGGAAGGGCTCATCCGCCGCGGCTACTCGGATCCGGACATCGAAGGCGTTCTGGGCGGCAACTTCCAGCGGGCGCTGACTGCAATCTGGACTCCGAGCGCGCGGGGCGCTGCAGCGAGGGCGAGCTGAATTCAGCTCCGTAGACGGAGCGAACCAACCGCCAGGTGCCATCCTTCCCGACAGGCCGCCTCGTCGGAATAGAACCACAGGTCCGCCTGTTGCTATCGGTACGGCGAACCGACAGCTCGGCTCAGTCTGTAACAACCCCCGTGAGGGTCTTCTCACGATCAAACAGTAGATGGGTACGGTGTTGGCCGGCTCAGACTACGTGGAGCAGGTGAAATGCGTATCCAAGGTACTGTCAAGTGGTTCAACGGAGACAAGGGTTTTGGGTTCATTACCCGCAAGGACGGAGGGAAAGACTGCTTCGTCCATCACTCCGCCATTCGTGGCGAGGGATTCAAAAGCCTTACCGAAGGCGAGCTAGTCGAGTTCGACGTCGTCCAGGGCCAGAAGGGCCCCGCGGCAGAGAACGTCGTCCGGCTGTAAGCTGAAACGCTGATTCCGAGATTCCGAAGGAGGCCGGTTCGCCAGAAGGCGGGCCGGCCTCCTTCGTTTTCCGGCTCGGCCACGGGCCATCGGCGCTCTCCGCCGCCAGTGGCCTCATCTCGTCACGAGACGGGTGGCACCATTTCCCACCGGCTTCGTCTCCCTGACGATCAGCGCCCCGTCCCTCCGGCCCGAAAACCAGGGGAGCCCGAGAAAGCCGTTCGACCCGGAGACCGACCGCAAGGAGCAGATCCAGACCCTCGTGGACCTCCGCCGCGGCCTCGACCTCCT
>DASQEB010000413.1:0-4079 GCA_035633875.1 Thermoanaerobaculia bacterium | reverse complement strand
CCCGGATTCTTTCTAAGCCCCCCTAGGGGCATGTACGGTTAGCCCAGGGCGGAAGCCCTGGGCTGGGAGGGGGGAGGCCGATTCGATGCCCGCCCTGGCCGGGAGGCCAGATCCGGGGGGCCGATTCGCCGCACCCGCCCGGGGCTTCCGGCCCGGGCTGACCGTACGGAGCCCTGGGGGCTCAGGGAGAGAGGGGAGAGTGAAGGACCAGCCGCCGTCCCGAGGGGAGATCCCTGAACACCTGCACCCGCCCGTCCGGCCACCGCACGGTGATGCGATCGGCTTTCGTCGCGCTCCCCAGGCCGAAGTGGAGGGTCAGCACGTTCTGTGAAAGGTAGGACGTTCCCGTCCGCACTTCGCGGAACTGCTTCTTGCCGGCGGATTCGACCTCCACGCGGGCGCCGATGCCGGCGGTATTGCCGCCCTTGGGACCCACGAGGTCGATCTGGAGCCAGGAGCCCGTGGGGGAGACGACGTTCTCGTAGGCCTCGGACAGGTCGTTCGAGTTGGTGATCACGAGATCCAGATCCCCGTCCAGGTCCAGGTCTCCGGCGGCGAGGCCGCGGCTGGAGCGGACGACGTCCAGGCCGCTGTCCTTGATTTCCCGGAAGACGCCCTTGCCCTGGTTTTCGAAGAGCTGGTTCCGCTGCTTGTAGGTGGTGCCGGTACCGAACTGCTCCACGTTGTGGATGATGTGGCCGTTGGCGATGACGAGGTCGGAGTCGGCGTCCTGGTCGAAGTCGGCGAAGGTCGTGCCGAAGCCGACCATGTACATGGAGGGCTCGGCGAGCTTTGAGGTGTAACGGCCGTCGGTGAAGACCATGCCTCCCTGGTTGCTGTAGAGGGCGTTCGTCTGGAGGTCGAGGTGGGTGACCACGATCTCGGCGAAGCCGTTGCCGTCCACGTCCGCCAGGTCCACCCCCATGCCCGCCTCGGGCAGCCCCTGATCGGAGAGCGCCGTTCCCGAGAGGAGGCCGATGTCCTCGAAGGTGCCGTTGCCCTTGTTGTGGAAGAGGAAGTTGGGCGTCATGTCGTTCGCCACGTAGAGGTCCTGCCAGCCGTCGGCGTCCAGGTCGCCGAAGACCACGCCGAGGCCGTTGCCGTTGGCATTCCCGAAGCCCGCGGCCTGGGTCGCGTCCTCGAAGGTGCCGTCCCCCTTGTTGCGGAAGAAGCGGTCGGGGAGGCCGTTGTAGACGTTCGGATGGCAGTAGGAGCGCAGGCCCAGCTCCTTCTTGCCGCAGGGCGGGTTCTTGTCGTAGGAGAAGTCCACGTAGTTGGTGACGTAGAGGTCCAGGTCGCCGTCCCGGTCGGTGTCCGCAAAGGCGGCGGAGGCCCCCCAGAGCGGGTTGTTCACGCCGGACCGGGCCGTCACGTCCGTGAAGGTGCCGTCGCCGTTGTTCCGGAAGAGCTGGTCGGGCCCGAAGGCGGTCACGTAGAGGTCCGGGTCGCCGTCGCCGTCCACGTCCCCGGCGGTGGCGCCCATGCCGTAGGCCTCCACCTTGATCCCGGAGCGGGCCGTCACGTCCTCGAACCGGCCGCGGCCGTCATTGCGCAGGAGGACCGACCGCGGCTCCTCGCCCTGGTAGCCCTGGAGCTTGCCGCTGTCCACGTAGAAGACGTCCGGATCGCCGTCCCCGTCGTAGTCGAAGAGGACGACCCCGGAGCCCATGGTCTCGGGCATGTAGAACTGCCCGGACCCGCCGTGGTGGTGGCGGAAGGAGAGGCCCCACCCTTGAGTGACCTCACGGAACCATGCCCCCTCCGCCGCGGCGGCGGAGGGGAGGGTGAGCGCGGCTAGGGCCAGCGCCGCGAAGCGGAACGTCACTGCGCGGCGCCCTGCTCGACGGTGATCAGGCGGTCGATGGGAACCTGCGCGACCGTCTGTTCCTGCCCGCCCGGCCAGATCACCTTGAGGGATTCGACCCGGTCTGCCGTGCCGAGGCCGAAGGTCACCGGCAGCTCGGACTGGGAGAGATAGCTCTTCGTGGGCATCACCTGCCGGCGCTGGGTGACGCCCCCGGCGGTCATCTCGATCCAGGCGCCGATGGCGTCCCGGTTCGCCGTCCTGCCCACGAGCTTCACCCGCAGCCAGTGGTGGCCGGTGCTCTGGTCGTTTCTGAGGAGCAGGGGCTTGTCACCAACCTGGGTGATGATCACGTCGAGGTCGCCGTCGCCCTCGATGTCCGCGTAGGCGGAGCCGCGGCCCACGAGGGGACGGGCGAGGTCGCCCGTAGTCTCGTCCGGGACGGGGACGAAGGTCTGGCGGGCGTCGGGGCCGGCGTTCCAGAAGAGCTGGGCCGGCTGGCGGTACTGCTGGCTGGGGTCGACCTTGTTGATCTCGTCCTCGAGATGCCCGTTGGCCTGGAGCATGTCGAGCCGGCCATCGAGGTCGTAATCGAAGAGAAAGAGGCCGAAGGTGAGCATCAGCCGCGACGGCGCGCCGATCCCCTCGGTGATCGCCTCGTCCGCGAACAGCGTGGGGTCCCCCTGGGAGACGTAGACCGAGGTCATCTCGTTGGCGAAGTTGCCCACCAGCACGCCGAGCTCGGCGTCGTTCCTGTAGCGGCCTGTGTCGATGCCCATGGCCCCCGTGGCGTTGCCCATGCGGTCGTAGGCGAGGCCGGAGCCCGTGCCCTCCTCGACGAACGCGCCGTGGCCCTGGTTGCGGAAGAAGAACTTGGCCGCCGTGTCGTTGGCCACGATCAGGTCGATCCAGCCGTCGCCGTCCACGTCCACGGGGGCCACGCCCAGGGCCTTGCCCATGGGGAAGCCGGTGGCCGGGTTGTCCACCTGGACGCCGCTCTCCTTCGAGACGTCGGTGAACCGGCCGTTGCCCTCGTTCCTGTAGAGGCGCGAGTACGTCCCCTCGTAGTTCGTGGGCGGCCCGTAGGCCCGGCCGATGCCGGTCAGGCGGTAGTCCACCTTGAAGTCGATGTCCCGGGACCACTTCACGTAGTTGCAGGCGAAGAGGTCCAGGTCGCCGTCGTTGTCCACGTCCACGAACGTGGAGCAGGTGCTCCAGGCCGTGGGATCGGGGGCGAGCCCGGACCGGTCTGTCACGTCCTCGAACCTCCCGCCCAGATTGCGGAAGAGACGGTTCTTGCCCACGGCCGTGACGAAGACGTCCACGTTGCCGTCGTTGTCATAGTCGCCCACGGCCGCGCCCATGCCGTAGAGAGAGACCCCGAGCCCGGTCCCTGTGGTCACGTCCTGGAACCGGCCCTTGCCGTCGTTCCGGTAGAGCTTGAGGGTGGGACGGGAGCCCGGGGCCGGCCGTTCCGGCCAGTTGCTGGAATTGACCAGCAGCAGGTCCTGGTGGCCGTCGTTGTCGAAGTCGAAGAACGCGGCGCCGCCGCCCATGGATTCGGGCAGGAGCTTCTCGCCATAGGCGCCGTTGAAGTGGACGAAGTCGATGCCCGAAGCCGCGGTGACGTCCGTGAATCTCACCTCGGGAGGATCGGCTACCGTCTCCGTGACCCGCGGGGCCTCGGTGGCGATGGCCTGCTCCGGTCCCGTGGGCGCGGGCCGGCGGAGGAACCAGAGGACCCCCGCCACGATCGCGACGATGGCCACCAGGGCCACCAGCGACCCTCGCAGGGCGCGACCGATGACGCGGTCGTCCTCGGGGACGAGCTCGTCGTCCTCGAGATCGATCTCGGGCGTCTGCTTTTCTTGCAACTCGCTCTTCATAGTCTCTTCCATCCCTCTCCCTCCGGGAGAGGGGGGCCTATCCCCCTGCTCCTGCGATCTCGGAGGCTCCCGGAGGAGCCTCCGGCTCCATCCCGTACGCCCCCGGCCGGTGCAGGTCGTAGATGACGATCGCCTCGGCGGCGTGGTTGGCGGCCGGGTTCCTGTTCCGGGCGATCAGGATGGCGCGGTCGCGGGCGTTGTCGTCCGTCTTGTACTTCTCGAACGCGGCGCGGTGCTCGGAGGCCTTGTCCCTTTGCCCGAGCAGCCGGTAGGCGAGGTCGAGATTGTAGTGGGCCTCGGCGTTCTCGGGATCGAGCTCCAGAGTCCGCGCGAAGTAGTCGACGGCCTGCCGCAGGTAGGCGTCCCGCCGTTCTCTCCGGGCCGTGCTC
>DASQEB010000412.1:0-10516 GCA_035633875.1 Thermoanaerobaculia bacterium | reverse complement strand
GCTCCCTACCTGGGCGTTTACGTGGACTATGAAGGGGGAATCGACAAGGTCCTGTCCAAACATCAAGGGGGGCGGGCGGAGAAGGCTCTGCTCCTCCAGGCCTTGCTCTTGGAGGCAAAGATCGACTCGCGCCTCGTCTGGGCCGGCGACCGTCGGCGTGGCGCCATCGATCCCCAACTCGTCTACCCAGGCTGGTTCGACACGGTCCTTGTCCTGGTGGAGTTGGACGGGCAGAAAATCTTCCTCGATCCATCCGATCGATCCCTCGGCTTCGGACAGCTCCAGCCCGGTTATGAGGGGACCCCGGCGCTGCTCCACGATCCGAAGAAGCCGGAGGGAATCGTGCTGCCGGAGACCCCCTTCGACCGGAACCTCCGCCGGGCCGAGATCGATCTGGCCTTGGACGGCGAGGGGAGGCTCTCCGGCACCGGAACCCTCCGTCTCACCGGGCATCATGCCTGGGAGAAGACCGATTGGCAGGAGGACGAGGCCAAGACCTTCGAAGCCTGGAAAAGTTGGCTTTCCGAGAGCTACCGCGACTTCCAGATCTCGGACCTGAAGGTGGTGGAGTCCCCTGACGAGGGCAGGGTCACCCTCACCTGGACGATGGCGGAGCGCGAGGAGGAGGTCCTGGGCGACGAGGCCAGCGTCGTGCCGAGCGCTCCCCTGGGACCTCGGGCGCAACCGTTTGTTCAACCGGCTGCGAGCCGCCGGTCGCCGGTGATGTTCGACTTCCCGGACCGGGAGGAGGTCGAGCTGCGTCTGCGCTGGCCCGAGGGGTGGACGTTGGACTCGCTCCCCAGGCTGGTTGCGGCCAAGAGGGCGGTCGGTGCCCTGTCCGTGGAGGCCGAGCTCCGGGAGGAGGAGCGCTCCCTGGTCTACCGCCGCCGATTCGACATCACCCGAAGGGTCCTCGCCTCGCCACAGGAGTACGAGGCGGTCCGTTCACTGTTCGCCGAAGTGGAGAAGAGCGATGCGCAGGCTCTGCTGCTGGTCCGCCGCTAGCGTTCTGACCCTCCTCGGGGCATCGCCGCTGCCGGCGGCGACAATCCTGGAGAGGTCGATCGACATCGAGGTCCGGCCGGACGGCTCGGTCTCCGAACGGGAACGGCTGCGGGTGCGGCTCGACGAGCTGGGGGATTTCTCCTCCTGGTCGACCTATCCCGTGTATCTGGACGAGAACCGGGAGTTGGTCTCCCTCTCGGCCTCCGCCACCGAGCCGGGCGGCAAGACCCGGCAGGTGAAGAGAAGGGACCAGGACACCCACGAGCTCGCCATGAGCGGCGAGCTCCACAGCTCTCGCAAGTTCCGCACCGTGAGCTTCCCGGCCGTGCCGGTGGGCTCGGTCCTCGCGATCGACTACGAGGTCCGGGAGCGACCGTACTTCCCCGCGGGCGCGGTCGACCTGGAGCTCTCCGGCGTCCGTACGGAGTCCCTGCGAGTGACGGTGCGCGGGTCGGGCCTGCGCTGGCGGATCGACGGGAAACGCCCGGAGATCCGGCCGCAGGAGGAGGGCGGAGCTGTGACGGTCACCGCCTCGGGGCTCGTCCCACCCACCCCGGTGGATCGGGAGCCCAGCCAGACCGGGGCCGTGCTGCGCTACGCCTGGGGGGATCTCAAGGACTGGGAGGCGGTGGGCGGGTGGTACGAGGGGCTGCTCAAGGACGTGCCCCGCGGCTCCGAAGCGGTGCGGCGCAAAGCCCGGGAGCTGATCGCGGACGCGCCGGGCCGGCGTGAACGGTTGGAGAGGCTGACGGACTTTGCCCGCCGGCAGGTGCGCTACGTGGCCGTGCAGGTGGGGATCGGCGGTTACCGGCCCGCGTCGGCGGCTGAGACCATGGACCGGCTTTGGGGGGACTGCAAGGGCAAGGCCCTCCTCCTGGTGGACCTGCTCAGGGAGGCCGGCATCCCGGCTTATCCGGCCCTGGCGTTGCTCGATCTGTCCGGCCGGGTGGATGCCGAGTTCCCGGCGCCGATCGGGCAGTTCAACCACATGATCGTGGCCGTGCCGGCCGACGACCTTGGGCTCGGGCCGGAGGCGCCGGTCTCCGGAGGCTATCTCTTCCTGGATGCGACCCAGAGCCGCGGCGCCCTCTCCTGGCTCCATCCGGCGGTCCAGGGGCAGGAGGTTCTCGTGGTGCGGGACGGCCGGGGCATCCTGGTGCGCACCCCGATCCGCCACGAGTCCGAGGGACGGCGGCTCGACGTCAGCTTCGACCTGTCTGCGGAGGGTGAGTCCACCGGCCAGGTCCGCATGGACCTCTCCGGCGCGCCGGGCGACGCCTTTCTCGATCTCGCCACCGCGGGGCGGCCGCAGGAAGTGGACCGGGCCATCCGCGAGGTGCTCGCCTACCACCTGCCGGCGGGGGCGCAGCTCGATGGAATCGTCTGGCAGAGCACGGGCGGCGGCGTGCCGGCCGTGACCCTGGAGGCGAAGGTCCGGATCCCGGCCGGCGGGGTGTCCACAGGCCCCCTGCCGCCTCTCCCCCTCCCCTCGATGACGGCCCTTCCCGCCCCCGGCATCCTCGACAACCGGACCGTCCCGGTGGTTTCCACGCCCTTCACGGACCGGGTCACCTGGCGGATCAACCTGCCGAAGGACTCCTGTTCGGTGGATGCTCAGGAAGTGGCGGTGGACAACGAGGTCGGCGCCTTCCGGCAGACGGTGAAGGTCGAGGGCAAGACCCTCACCCTGGAGCGCAGCGCCGGCCTGCGCCAGCGCTGGATCGATCCGCAAGCCTTCCCGGCCTTGAAGGAGGTCGCCCTCGCCGAGAGCCGGACGAACAAGCGGCGGTTGCGGGTAGGGTGTCAGTAGGGGGGCGGGGGCGTCCCCTCCTCCTCGCCCTCATCCTCCTCCCCCGGCGCGGGCTGCTTCTGCGGGGCCGGCTGGGCCGGCGGGACCCCCGCCGTCGGCGGCACCACCGGCGTGACGCCGACCTGGCCCGGCGGAATCACGGGCGGCGTGCGCTCCGGCCGGCTCGGGCGGATGTCGATCGTGGCCGGAACCCCCGGCGTGGACGAGCCGGGCTCCGGCGGCCGGGGGATGACCACCTGGAGGGGACGGATCGGCCGCAGGGGCTCCGCTTCATCACCCTCGGCCGCCGGCTCCTCGCCTTCCAGGTAGGACTCCGGATCGTAGCCCTCGACCTCCGCCTCGTACCGCTCGTCGTACTCGTAGAGCCTTCCCGATTCATCCAAGGAGTAGGCGGAGTACGGGTCCAGGGGCTCGCCGGTGATCGGGTCGTAGGCGAGAGGGTCCTGCCCGACGTTGGCGTCCGCCCACACGTCCTGGCCCGGGAAGTGACGGTGGCAGGGCTCAGTGGGCATCTGCCAGTCGGGGAAGACCTCGGCCACCCGCAAGGGGCAGTACTCGGTCGCGAGCTGCCCGGTCATGGGGTCGATCGTGGCCTTGACGATCCCCGCGGGGATGGGGAAGTCCCGATACCCCCTGGCGGGGCGAACGGAGGCGGTGAAGCGGCTCCAGATGGGGAGGGCCGCCCTGGCCCCGGAGAGGCGCGTGCGGGAGTTGTCGTCGTGGCCCACCCAGACGACGGTGACGCGGTCCGGGGAGTAGCCGGCGAACCAGTTGTCCCGCCGGTCGTTGGTCGTGCCGGTCTTGCCGGCGAGAGGGCCCTTCACGCCGTCGCGACGGGCGGCGTAGGCCGTGCCGCGGTCCAGCGCCCCCTGAAGCACCGAGGTGACCAGATAGGCGGCCTGGGGCGAAATCACTCTGCGGGGAGTGTCGAGGTCGTCCCCCAGGATCGGCTCGCCCGCGCGATCGAGCACCGCCCGCAGGCCGTGGATCTGGGGGCGGAGACCGCCGCTTGCGAGAGTCGCATAGGCCGTCGCCACCTCCAGCGGGCTCGCCTCGAGGGCGCCCAGGGCGAGCGCCGGCACGGGCTTGGGATTCGCTCGGATCCCCATGTCGCGGGAGAGCGACATCACGTTGTGGAGGCCCACCTGGAGCGCCACGCGCACGGTGGGGATGTTCAGGCTCTTCTCCAGCGCCATGCGCGCGGTCACCCAGCCGCGGAAGCCGTTGTCGTAGTTCTGGGGCCGCCAGTCCTGCGAGCCCGTCTTGACGTTGATGGGGGAGTCCTTGAGCAGGGTCGCCGGGGAGGCCACGGCTTCGGAGAAGGCCGCGGCGTAGACCACCGGCTTGAAGGTGCTGCCCACCTGCCGGCGCGCCTGGGAGACGCGATCGAACTGACTCTGGGAGTAGTCCCGACCGCCCACCCAGGCGAGGATCGCACCGTCCCGCGGATCGACGGAGACCAGCGCGGCCTGGAGGGGATTGCGGGCCTTCCTGCCTTCGAGCCCCCGGAGGCCCCGGGTCACCGCCTCCTCGGCCGTCTTCTGGTCGTGCCAGCGGATGGAGGAGAAGAGGAGGTAGCCTTCGCCGTCCAGGTCGTCGAGATCGAACCGCTCCTTCGCCTCGGCGCGGGCGATCTCCTTGAAGTAGGGGGCGAAGGAACGGCTCTCCACCGTCCGAGGATCGGTCCGCACCGGCTGGGCCGAGGCCTGGGCGACCTGCTCCGGGGTCGCCCAGCCCAACTCGCCCATGCGCTGCAGGACCCAGTCGCGGCGCTCCCGCGCCTCCTCGGGATGGGACACGGGCGAGTAGTCCGAGGGAGCCTGGATCATGCCGGCCAGGGTGGCGGCCTCGGCCAGGGTGAGCTCGGAAGCGTCCTTGCCGAAGTAGGCGTGGGCGGCGGCCCCGAGGCCGATCAGGTTGGCCGGGCCGCTCCTTCCCCAGTAGATCTCGTTGAGATACGCCTCCAGGATCGACCGCTTGCCGTAGCGCGCCTCCATCGCCATGGCGATGAGGGCCTCCTTGGCCTTGCGGCTGAGCGTCCGCTCGCTGGAGAGATAGACGTTTTTGACGAGCTGCTGGGTGATGGTGCTGCCCCCCTGCTGCATCGTGCCGCCCCGCAGGTTGACCCACAGGGCCCGGGCGATGCCGGTGGGGGAGACACCCGGATGGAGGAAGAAATTGTCGTCCTCTGCGGCCAGGACCGCCTGGACGACCTGCTCGGGCAGCTCGTCGAGAGAGACCGGCCGGCGCTCGTCCACGTCCTCGTTGTAGAAGGAGGCGAGGAGCGGCGGCTCGAGGCTCACGCTCGGGGCCGGCTGCCCCGCCACCCGGACGGCCTCGACCCGGCGGCCCCGGAAGGTGACCTCCACCGGCGCCCCGCCGGCCAACCCGTCCGCGGTGCGGAACCGGCGCAGGTGGACCTCGATCCGGTCGCCGTCGCGCCGGAAGGTTCCCGGAGGCAGGGGAAGATCCTCATCTTCGACCTCACGATACCCGGTGTCGGCCAGCTCGGCCGCAACCCCGGCCGCCGATGCCGCCTCGCCCGGTGTAAGGCGGGTGGCCTCGCCATAGAGGCGGGACGGCTGCTCGAAAGGAGCGCGTGGGAACTTGAGAGAGAGGCTCCACAGATATCCGGCGGCCGCGAAGCCGCTCAGGAACAGGAGCGCCGAGACGACCAGGCCGGCGATCACCAGCCGCCGCCGCACGGGGTCCATGGGCGGCAGGTCTCGGCGGCGGGGAAAGGCGAAGGAACGGTCCAGGATGCTCATGTCAGGTCTCCACGGCGTGTTGAAATCCCAGGGGGGAGAGACCGCCGCTGCCGGTCTTTCAAGGCAAGGGACATGCCACTCCTTGCGGGCACAGCAGTTGCAGCCTCCGTCTCACGCGGTCGCCGCCCGACGGGGTCTGATCGCGACAACGGGTAATCACGCCAAGGAGGACGGACGATGGCGACTTGCGAGGTTTGTGGAAACAGTTACGACAAGGCGTTCGAGGTCATCATGGCGGGCGAGTCCCACGTGTTCGACAGCTTCGAGTGCGCGATCCACGCCCTGGCTCCCAAGTGCGAGCACTGCGGCTGCCGGGTCGTGGGGCACGGCGTCGAGGCGGACGGCTCGATCTTCTGCTGTGTTCATTGTGCCGAGCACGCGGGCGAGACCGGCCTGCGGGATCGGGTGTGACGGGAGGTGAGTCGTGATCAGCAGTGATCTGGCGTCCAAGAAATGCGAGCCCTCCGAGGCGAGCGCCCTCAAGGGGGACGACCTCCGGAAGCTCTATGGCCAGCTCGACGGCTGGACGATGGTCAACGAGCACCATCTCGAGAAGGAGTACCGCTTCAAGGACTTCGCCCAAGCGCTCGCCTTCGTGAACCGTTTGGGGAGTGTGGCGGAGGCCGAGGGACACCACCCCGACATCCTGCTCACCTGGGGAAAGGTCAAGGTCACCCTCTGGACCCACTCCGTGGGCGGGCTGACCGAGAACGACTTCATTCTGGCGGCGAAGGCGGACGGGGTGCGGTAGGGTCTATCCCACCCCCCCGTCCCTTCTGGTCTGCCGCTCCCGCACCTGCTCCCGCAGCACGTCCGTCTGCCGCTCGAGCTGCTCGACGCGGTCCCGGAGCGCCTGCTCGTCCTTTCCCTCCCGCGTCTTGTCGCGGATCTCGTCGATGGCGGCCTGGATCCGGAGCCGCTGCATGGATTCGGCTTCGGTCTTCAGGTTCCGCTCCAGGGCCGGAATCGCGGCGGGGTCGCCGAGCTCGGAGAAGGCGTCCCACAGGCTCCGCCGGGTGAGGAAGTTGGGATCCGAGAGGAAGCCCTCCAGGGTCTTCCGGACCTTCTCCCGCAGCTTTGTGTCGCTGCTGTCCGCGGCGAGCCGGGCCAGGGCGAGGAGGGCGTCGTCCCGGCTGTCGATGGGGCTGCCGTACCGGGCGAGGCGGAGGGCCTGGTCGTAGGCCTGGGGAGCGCCGATGTCGGCGAGGGCCTTGATCGCCGCCGCCCGGATGACCTCCTGATGGCTCTCCTGGGAGAGGGCCTTGACCAGAACGGGGACGACCTCGTCCCGGCTGCCGTCGAAGGTGCCGAGGGCGCCGGCCGCGGCGGCCCGGGCGTAATAGCTCGGGTCGGTCTCCAGGGCGCGGCGGAGGAGGGGGACCAGCTCCCGGTGCTCCGGGAAGCTTCCGAATGCCTTCAGGACCTCGGTCCGGACCCGGCTGTCCTCGTCGTCGAGACCGGCGCGCAGCGCCTCCAGGGCCGCCGGGCTTCCGATCTCCCCGAGGGTCTCGGCCGCGACCTGCCGGATGCCATGGAAGGAGGCTTCGCGGAGAGCCCGGCCGAGGGCGGCGACCGCCTCGTCGCTCCGCGTCTTGCCCAGGGCACGGAGCGCTTCGAGCCGGGCCGCCGAGTGCCCGGCGGTGTCGAGCTGGATGACCCACTCTTCGGCCGGCTTGTCGAAGTTCACAGTCATCAGGGTCCAGCCCCGGGGATCCAGGACGACCGTCCGGGGGCGTGCCGGGCTGGGGATGGAGATCTCCTGGAACGGCTCGGCCCTCACCTGCACTCGACGGACTTCGGTCCCACCCTCTCCCACCAGGGCGATCTCCAGGGGGAAGGAGAAGAGAGGGGTCTCTTCCGTCAGCTCCTGGGTCTGCCGGACCTCCAGGCGGACGAGGCCGTTGCCCGGGTCCCAGTCCCAGCGGACGGCCAGCTCCGGGTGGCCGGCACCGTAGACGAACTGGTCGAAGAGAGGGCCGAGAGATGCGCCCGAGACCTCCTCCAGAACGCCCTGGAGATCGGGAGTCTTGGCCGTGTCGAAGGCGTAGCGGTCCACGTAGGTCCGGATTCCCTTCCACCACCCCTCCTCGCCCATGCGGAAGCGGGCCATGTGGAGGACGAGGGCCCCCTTGTCGTAGGTGTGGTTGTCGAACATCCGGAGGGGATCGGCGTAGAGCTTTGTGGAGATGGGCCGGCGGTACTCGTCCCGGTCCTCGGCGAAGTAGGCCTTCCGCAGGCCGTCGATTTCCCAGGTGAATTCGTCCTCGCCGTGGGCGTGCCCCTTCCAGAGCGCGGTGAAGTAGTCGGCGAAGCCTTCATTGAGCCAGATGTGGTCCCAGCTCTCGGTGGTGACGAGGTCGCCGAACCACTGGTGGGCCAGCTCGTGAGCTACCAGACCCTCGCTCGAATGGTCCGGCTGGGCCCGCTCGTCGTGCAGGGTCCGCAGGGTCTGGGTGGTGGCGGTGATATTCTCCATACCGCCCCACATGTAGTCGGCCACCGTGGTCTGGGCGTACTTGGCATAAGGATAGGGCCGGCCGGTCACGGTCGAAAAGTACTCCATCATCTCGGGAGTCGTGCCGAAGGAGCGCCGGGCCTGGTCGGCGTAGGCCGGCGGGACGTAGTACTCCACGGGGATGCCCCGCCACTCGTCCGCGATCCGGGTGAACTCGCTCACCACGATCGAGACGAGATAGGTCGTGTGGGGCTGCTCCATCTTCCAGTGGTACGTCCTGCGCCCGCCGGGCTGGTCCTTGACTTCGAGGAGCTTGCCGTTGCTGACCGCCATGAGCGGGGCCTTGACCGTGGCGACCATCTCAGTGGTGGTGCGGTCGTTGGGGTAGTCCCAACTCGGGAACCAGTGGCGGTTGAGCTCGGGCTCGCCCTGGGAGTAGATCTGGCGGGGTTTGTCGGGATATCCCGTGTCCGGACCGACGAAGTAGAGGCCCGCCCGGGGCCGGGCCGAGTAGTCGACCGCGACCTCGAGCCGGTCCTCCGGTCCGTAGGCGCGGCCCAGTTGAACGGTGAAGGTCTGGGCCGCCGGGTCCACTGTGAACGGCAGATCGGCCCCCGAGCCCGCGAGCCGCACCCGGTCGATCTTCAGACCCACGGCATGGAAGACCACGGTGTCGAGACCGGGAAGGAGCGGTGCCAGTGTATTGGTGGCGGTGCCCGCGACCGACCGGGCATCCCAGTCGAAAGCGAGGTCGAGCCGGAGGTGCTGGAGGTCGTATTGCCGGGCAGGCATGTACTGAGGCGGCGTGCCGGGGGGCGCGAAGGGCTGCCTCTGGGCGAGAGCCGGCCGGGCCGCGGCAAGGGCCAGGACGACCGCGAGGATCCGGAGCAACCGGGTGCGCTGTGCCTTTGGATTCATTCCGTTCTCTCCAGCAGGGAAGGTATCGGACAGGCTATCTTAGCAACCGGGCGGCATAGAATTCCGCCCATGTCGCGATACCGCATGGTCCTTGCCAAGGAGGACTTCAAGTTTTCCGCCGCCCATTTCACCCTGTTCGGCGACGGCCGGGCGGAGCTCCTCCACGGCCACAACTACCGAGTCCGGGTGGAGCTCGCGGGCAACGGCCTGGACGGCGAGGGGCTGCTGGTGGAGATCGAGTCCTTCAAGAAGATCCTCCGCTCCCTCTGTGCCCGGCTCGACAGCCGGACGCTGATCCCCGCCGACAGTCCCCGCCTGCTATGGTCCCGGGAAGGGGGTTCCATCGAGGTCACCTTCGGCCCGCGGAGCTACCGTTTTCCCGCCGAGGACACGCTGCTCCTGCCGATCGTCAACACCTCCATCGAGCTCCTGGCCCGGATGTTCTGGCACGATCTCGCGCCTCACCTCGGGGGATCGCGGGTGGAGTCGCTGGCGGTGGGGGTGGAGGAAACAGCGGGGCAGGCATGCTGGTACGAGGGGGCGCTCACGGGGGCGCCCTAGACCCTCATCTCCCGCCCCTTCCAACTCACCAGCTTTCCGCGGCGGCGGTCGAGGGTGCCGAGGGTCAGGACTCCGGCCAGGAGAAGGGCGTCCGTCGGATAGGCGAGACCATAGAGGGGGGAGTGACCGCTCCCGGAGCGGAGGAGGGCCGACGCGGCTGCGCCGGCTCCCCAGAGGACGGCGGCCTCGGTCCAGCGGCCGGCGAGGAGAGCGGTGAGGAGCGCGAAGGCCGGCAGGAGCAGGACGCCGAGCACGGCAACCACGGTCCTGGAACTCGTTCCCAGAAGCCCCCCCAGGTTGCGCCGCCAGCCCCGGACGGTTTCAGCGAGACCCCGGTACATGCGCACCGACAGGGCCGGCTCTCGAAAGAAGCCGGTCCGGTAGCGCCCGACCCGCAGGCGCGCAGCGATGGCCACGTCGTCGAGCGGCTCCGAGCGGACGGAAGCGAAGCCGCCGCAGCTCTCCCATGCTTCCCGCCGGAGGAGGAGGAACTGGCCGTTGGCCACCGGCGTCCCCTCGCTCGCCGCCACCGCCCGCCAGTCGCCGAGGAGAGCGTCAAGGAGGGCGAAGACGGCAGGGACAAGGAGGCTCTCTCCCGGCCCCCGCGCCTCCTGAAAGCCGGCCAGGGACACGGCGTCGAGCTTCCCGCGCGTGGCGGCTTCCAGGGACCGGGCCAGGAGATCGGGCCGGTGGCGGGTGTCGGCGTCCGTGGTCAGGATCCAGGGGGTGGCGACTCCGCGGGAGCCGACCTCGAGGGCGTGGACCTTCCCCCGCCACCCGGGAGGAAGGGGGCCGGCGGAGAGGAGCTCGAGCTGCGGCTCGCCGGCGGCCTTCGCCGCCACCAGGGCCGCGGTGGCGTCGGTCGATCCGTCGTCGATCACCCGCACGAAGGGCCTTGCGGTCTGGGAGAGGAGGCTCTCCAGGCAGGCAATCACGTTCCGCTCCTCGTCGCGGACGGGCAGGAGGACGGTGACCTCAGGGGGAGATTCGGAGGGAGGG
>DASQEB010000411.1:0-6421 GCA_035633875.1 Thermoanaerobaculia bacterium | reverse complement strand
CCTGGTCACGATCTCCGAGCCCCCGGAGAGCTTCCCCGATCTGCGGTTGCTCGCGGTCGGCGGCGAGAAGTGCGCGGCCGATCTTGCCCGGCGCTGGTCCGCCGGTCGCCGGTTCGTCAACAGCTACGGTCCCACCGAGGCCACGGTCTACGTGACCGCCTGGGAGGGGACGGCGGTGGAGCAGGCCCCTCCCCTCGGCCGGCCCGTTGCCAATGTGCGGGCTGTCGTCGTGGACCGCTGGGGAGCGCCGGCTCCGGTCGGGGTGCCGGGGGAGCTCCTGGTCGGCGGCATCGGCCTCGCCCGGGGCTACCTGGAGCAGCCGGCGCGGACCGCGGAGAGCTTCGTGCCCGATCCGTTCGGGGACCTGCCCGGCGAACGCCTGTACCGCACCGGCGACCTCGTCCGCTGGCGGGCGGACGGCGAGCTGGACATCCTGAGGCGCGTCGACCGGCAGGTGAAGGTCCGGGGCGTGCGCATCGAGCCCGGGGAGGTCGAAGCGGTCCTCGCCGGGCACCCCGCCGTGCGGGAGTGCGCCGTCGTGGCGATGGCAGACGGGGGAGGCAGGCGTCTCGCGGCCTTCGCCGTGACCCGCAACGGCGGGAGCTTCGCGTCCGATGGTCTGCGCGCCTGGATGCGGGAGCGGCTCCCCGAGCCCATGGTCCCCTCCTCCTTCGTCTTCCTGGACACCCTGCCCCTCACTCCCAACGGCAAGGTGGACCGCCGGGCCCTGGCGCGGATCGCCCCGGAGCCGGTCCGGAGCGGGGTGGCCGAGGCGCCGTGCACGGACGCCGAGGCACACCTCGCCGGGATCTGGGCGGAGGTCCTGGGCGTCGAGCGGGTCGGACGAAAGGACAACTTCTTCGACCTGGGCGGCCATTCGCTCCTCGCCACCCAGGTCGTCTCCCGGGTGCGGGAGGTGTTCGGCGCGGAGATCCCCCTGCGCGCCCTCTTCGAGGCGCCCACCGTGGCCGAGCTGGCCGCCCGCCTCGGGGAACCGGAGGAGGAGGGAGGGATCCTGCCGCCCCTCGAGCCGGTGCCGGGCGACGGCCCGTTCCCCCTCTCCTTCGCCCAGGAGCGCCTGTGGATCCTCGATCAGATCGAGCCGGGCGGCACGGCCTACAACATGCCGGCGGCACTGCGTCTCGTGGGCGCGCTCCGGCCGGAGGTCCTCGCCGCGGTCTTCTCGGAGATCGCCCGCCGCCACGCGGTCCTGCGCACCACCTTCGCCGTCCCCGCAACGGGCGGCGGGCCGGTCCAGATCATCGCCCCGCCGGCCCCGGTGCCCCTGCCGCTCGTCGACCTCCTGGCCCTGCCGGCCCGTGAGCGGGAAGCGGAGCTGCGCCGCCTCGCCGGCAACGAGGGCGGCAGGCCGTTCGACCTCACCCGCGGTCCGGTGTGGCGGGCGACGCTCGTGCGGCTCGGCGCGGACGAGCACGCCCTCCTCATGACCCTCCACCACATCGCCTCGGACGCCTGGTCCATGGGAGTCCTCGTCCGCGAGGTGGCGGCGCTCTACGACAGCTTCTCCCGTGGGCTCCCTTCGAGGTTTCCCGAGCTGCGCGTCCAGTACGTCGATTACTCGGTCTGGCAACGGCGGCTCCTCGCCGAGGGCGGGATGGACGCCGCTCTGGAGCACTGGAGGAAGCAGCTCGCCGGAGCCCCCGTGCTGGAGCTGCCCACGGACCGCCCCCGCGCCGCCGCTCCGGCCGCAGGTGCCGGGGTGGAGGACCTGACTCTCCCCGCTGGCCTCACCTCCGCGCTGAACGCTCTCGCCCGGCGGCACGAGGCCACCCTCTTCATGGTGGTGACGGCGGCCTTCCAGGCCCTGCTGTCGCGGTACAGCGGGCAGACCGACCTCACGGTGGGCACGCCGGTGGCCGGGCGAGCTCGGACGGAGCTGGAGCACCTGATCGGTTTCTTCGTCAACACCCTGGTCCTGCGGGGCGACCTGGGGGGCGACCCCGCTTTCGGCGCCCTCCTCGACCGCACGCGGAGCACGGCGCTCGCCGCCTTCGCCCATCAGGAGGTTCCCTTCGAGCGGCTTGTCGAGGAGGTCAACCCGGAGCGGAGCCTCAGCCACTCGCCTCTCTTCCAGGTGGTGATCGCGCTCCAGAACACCCCGGCGGTGGACCTGGAGGCCCCCGGTCTCTCGTTCCGGCCCCTGGAGGCCGGCGGCATCGGCGCCAAGTTCGATCTCACCCTGAACCTGGCCGAGACCGGAGGTGGGCTCGCAGCCGCCCTGGAGTACCGGACCTCCCTCCTCGATGCCGCCACGGCCCGGCGAATGCTGGACGGCTTCGCGATCCTCCTCGACGGCGCCACGGCGGACCCGGCCCTGCGCCTCTCGGAATTGCCTCTGCTCTCCCTCGCGGAGAGAGCGGAGCTCGCCGCCTGGAGCGGTCCGATTGCAGAGTTCCCCTCTGTTTGCCTCCACGAGCGGTTCGCGGCCCAGGCCGGACGGACCCCCGAAGCGGTCGCGGTGGTCTGCGAAGGCGAGGGGCTCTCCTATGGCGAGCTGAGCGCCCGGTCCAACCGCCTGGCCCGCCGCCTGCGCCGGCTTGGGCTTGGGCCGGAGTCCCGCGTGGGGCTCGCCGCGGAGCGGTCGCTGGAGACGGTCGTGGGGATCCTGGGGATCCTCAAGGCCGGCGGCGCCTATGTGCCCATCGATCCGTCGTACCCGGAGGAGCGAATCCAGTTTCTTCTGGAGGACTCGCGGGCGTCGCTCCTCCTCACTTCTGAGCACCTCACCGATCCCTCCCTGGAGGAGGAGAGCGGGGAGGATCTCCCGGGCTTCGCCGATCCGGACAATGCGGCCTACGTCATCTACACCTCGGGCTCCACCGGCCGGCCCAAGGGAACCGTGGTCACCCACCGCAACGTGGCCCGGCTCTTCGCCGCCACGGACGGCTGGTTCGGCTTCGGGCCGAAGGACGTCTGGACGCTCTTCCACTCCTTCGCCTTCGACTTCTCGGTCTGGGAGATCTGGGGCGCGCTCCTCTACGGCGGCCGCCTCGTGGCGGTGCCGTACTGGGTGAGCCGCACGCCCGAGGCTTTCCTGGAGCTGCTGGAGCGCGAAGGGGTGACCGTGCTCAACCAGACCCCCTCGGCCTTCCTCCAGCTCATCCCGGCCGACGGAGGGAGGGACCTGGCGTTGCGCTGGGTGATCTTCGGCGGCGAGGCCCTGGACCTGCCGAGCCTTGCCCCCTGGTTCGACCGCCACGGCGACGAGCGCCCGCGCCTCGTCAACATGTACGGCATCACCGAGACCACGGTGCACGTGAGCTACCGCCCCCTCTCCCGGGCCGACCTCGCCGAGCCGTGGCGCAGCCCCGTCGGGGTGCCCATCCCGGACCTGTCCATCCAGATCCTCGACCGCGACGGCCAGGCCGTTCCCGTGGGGGTTCCGGGGGAGATCTGCGTGGGCGGCGCCGGCCTCGCCCGGGGATATCTGGAGAGGCCGGATCTGACGGCGGAACGGTATGTTCCCAACCCATTCCCGGGAGATGTAGGGGAGGGGCTTGTCCCCTCCCGGGCGGGGGCAAGCCCCGCCCCTACGCCGGTAGAGGCGAGTTGTACCCGCCTCTACCGGAGCGGCGACCTCGCCCGCTGGCGGCCGGGTGGGGAGATCGACTACCTGGGGCGCATCGACCATCAGGTCAAGATCCGCGGCTTCCGCATCGAGCTGGGGGAGATCGAGGCCGCCCTGGCCCGGCACCCGAGCGTGTGGGAGGCTGTGGTCCTCCTGCGCGAGGAGGACGGGGACCGCCGCCTCGTGGCTTACCTGGGAACCGGCGACGGGGAGGCCCCGTCACCGGGCGAGCTGCGGACGTTTCTCGCGGGCACGCTCCCGGACTACATGATCCCGGCCGCCTTCGCGGCCCTGCCGGTCCTGCCGCTCACCGCCCATGGCAAGGTGGACCGCCGGGCCCTGGCCGAGATCCGGCCGGAGGGAGGGGCGGGTCGGGACCAGGTGGCGCCGCGCACGGCGACCGAGGAGGTTCTCGCGGGCCTCTGGGCCTCCGTCCTCGGCGTGGAGCGGGTGGGGGTGCTGGACGACTTCTTTGCCCTGGGAGGCCATTCGCTCCTCGCGACCCAACTCGTCTCCCGCATCCGCGAGGCGTTCGGGGTGGAGCTCCCCCTGCGGACCCTGTTCGAGGCGCCCACGGTCGCGGGCCTCGCTCCGCGGATCGAGGCCGGCGGTGAAGGACGGGTCCTGCCGCCGGTCGCCCGGGCGCCCCGGGACGGCCGACTCCCCCTCTCCTTTTCCCAGGAGCGGCTCTGGCTCCTCGACCAGATCGAGCCCGGCGGCACGGCCTACAACGTGCCTGCGGGCCTGCGGCTTCTGGGCGCGCTCCGGCCGGACGTCCTCGCCCGCACCTTCGGGGAGATCGCCCGCCGCCACGAGGTTCTGCGGACCACCTTCGCCGTTCCCGGCACGGGCGGCGAGCCGGTCCAGGTCGTCGGCACGCCGTTGCCCGTGCCCCTGCCCCTCGTCGACCTCGCGGGCCTGCCTGCCGCGGACCGGGAGGCCGAGCTGCGCCGCCTCGCCTGGGGGGAGGGAGGCCGGCCGTTCGATCTCGTCCGGGGACCGCTCTGGCGAACGGTGCTGGTGCGGCTGGACACGGACGAGCATGCCCTCTTCGTGACGATGCACCACATCGTCTCCGACGGCTGGTCCCAGGGCGTTCTGGTCCGGGAGATCGCGGAGATCTACGGCGCCTTCTCCCAGGCCCTCGCCCCGCCCCTGCCGGAGCTGCCGGTCCAGTACGGAGACTACGCCGCGTGGCAGCGGCGCCTCTTCGCCGAAGGGGCGATGGACTCCTCCCTGGCGTACTGGCGGCGGCAGCTCGCCGGAGCCCCCGTGCTGGAGCTGCCGACGGACCGCTCCCGCACCGCCGTTGCGGACGCCAGCGCGGGCGGGGAGGATCTCGTCCTCGCCGCCGGCCTCGCCGCCTCCCTGAACGCTCTCGCCCGGCGCCGCGGCGCCACCCTTTTCATGGTGGTGACGGCCGCGTTCCAGGCCCTCCTCGCGCGGTACTCCGGACAGAGTGACCTCACGGTGGGTACCCCGGTGGCCGGGCGCCTCCGGACAGAGCTGGAGGACCTGATCGGCTTCTTCGTGAACACCCTGGTGCTGCGGGGGGATCTGGGGGACGACCCCGGGTTCGGCGCCCTCCTCGACCGCACGCGGAGCGCGGCGCTCGCGGC
This sequence comes from Thermoanaerobaculia bacterium, assembly GCA_035633875.1. Classification (GTDB taxonomy): domain Bacteria; phylum Acidobacteriota; class Thermoanaerobaculia; order Multivoradales; family UBA5704; genus DATARR01. The sequence continues at coordinate 1,213 of DASQEB010000411.1, read as the reverse complement.
CTTCGCCCACCAGGCGGTGCCGTTCGAGCGGCTCGTCGAGGAGGTCAACCCGGAGCGGAGCCTCAGCCACTCGCCGCTCTTCCAGGTGATGGTCGCGCTCCAGAACACCCCGGCCGCGGACCTGGACGTCCCCGGCCTCTCCTTCCGGCCCCTGGACCTGGGCGGCGTGGACGCCAAGTTCGACCTCACGCTCACCCTGGCCGAGACCGGCGAGGGGCTGGCCGGCGCCCTGGAGTACCGGACCGCGCTGTTCGACGCCGCCACGGTCCGCAGGATGGCGGGCCATTTCGCAGCCCTCCTCGCGGGCGCCGCGGCCGACCCGGAGCGGCGGCTCTCCGAGCTGCCCCTGATGAGCGGGGCCGAGCGGCACCAGGCGCTCGTCGAATGGAGCCGGACCGAGGCGGTCTTCCCCGGCGAGGTCCCCCTCCAGGAGATGCTCGCCCGCCAGACGGTGGCCACGCCCGACGCCCTGGCCCTGATCTCCGCCGGGGAGCGGCTCACCTACCGGGAGCTGGACCGCCGCTCCAACCGCCTGGCCCGGCGGCTGCGCGCCCTGGGGGTCGGGCCGGAGGTGCCCGTGGGCCTCTTCCTCGACCGCTCGGTCGCCCGCATCGTCGCGACCGTGGCCGTGACCAAGGCCGGCGGCGCCTACGTGCCGCTCGACCCCTCCCACCCCCGGGAGCGCCTGGCCTTCCTCCTGGCGGACACCGGCGCCCCGGTCGTCCTCACCGAAAGCCGGTGGCTCGACGTCCTGCCCGAGAGCACCGCCCGCGCTCTCTGCCTCGACCGGGACGGCCCGGAGATCGACGCCGAGAGCGGAGAGCCCCTGGACGGCGGCGCGCCAGTGGACGGCCTCCTGTACGTGATGTATACCTCCGGCTCGACGGGCAGGCCCAAGGGGGTGGCCGTGGCCCACGAGGGGGTGGCCCGTCTCGCGCGGTGGGCCCGCGAGGACGCGGGGATCGGTCCCCGAGACACGGTCCTCCAGCTCACCGCCTTCACCTTCGACGTCTCGACCATGGAGATCTGGGGAGCGCTCTTGAACGGCGCCACCCTCGCGATCCCCCCGGCCGGGACCCTGTCCCTCGAAGAGATCGGCCGGGAGATCTCCCGCCACGGCGCCACCGTGCTCTGGCTCTCGGCGGGGTTGTTCCAGCAGATGGTGGACGGCCCTCTCGAGTCCCTCGCGCCGCTGCGGATGCTGATCGCGGGC
>DASQEB010000410.1:0-14209 GCA_035633875.1 Thermoanaerobaculia bacterium | reverse complement strand
GGCGAGGCTCTGGCGGACCTTCCCCAGGTCAAGTGGAGCGGACGCGGCGCCTGGCTGTTCTGGCGCTCGGTCTACCTGACCAAGCTGGTCAGCCCGGCGAACAAAGTCAAGGTGCTCTTCGACTGGGTCAAGGCCCGGCTGTTCGGCCGTGACTTGAGCCGCTTCTGAGCCTCACGTCTTGACCCCCAGGAACAGGTAGACCGAAAGAATGGCGAACACCGCGCCGGGGCTCCACACGGCCACGGCGGGCGGGAGCGCGCCGGCTTCTCCCATGGTGCTGAAGAAGGCGTAGATGCCGAGGAACACCATCCCCAACACCACCGAGACCCCGATCCCGTAGAGGGCTCCCTGCCGGCCGAGGCGGAAGGCGAAGGGGAGGGCTACCACCGCCATGATGAGCGAGATCACCGGGAAGGCGATCTTCCTATGCAACTGCACTTTGAGCTCTGGCACCGCCTGGCCGCTCTCCTGCAACTCCTGGATGTACGTCTTGAGTTCCCCGTACCGCATCTGCTCAGGAGGCCGGATCTCTGACACGAAGTAGTCCGGCGTCTCTGGATAGCGGACGATCTTTGGCTCCTGGAAGCGGGAGTAGTCGATGAGCTCCACGTTGTCGAAGGCGCGGGCCCAGCCGTCGGTGAAGACCCAGGCCTCCCCGATGTAGCGGGCCTCCTGCGCGAAGAGCCGGCGGGTCATCCGGTGCCTCTCGTCGAAGTCGAACACCTGGAGACGCTGCAGGCTCTGGCGCCGGTCGTCGTAATGGATGTAGTTGTAGATGTACCGGCCCTGGCCAAACAGCCACTGCCGGTCGGCCCGCCGGTAGGTCCGCGCCGTCTCGCGCCCACGGATCCGATCCTTGAGCTGCGCCACCTTCTCATTCGACGCGGGGAGGACCGACGTCTCGAGATACGCACAGAAGAGCGTCACCAGAAGGGCCGCCATGACCGCGGGGAGCGCCAGGCGGTAGAGGCTCAACCCCAAGGCCTTGGCTGCGGTCACTTCGTTCGTACGTGCGAGCAGGCTGAAGGTCATCAGCGTGGTCACCAGCACGATGATCGGCGCGATGTCGTAGAACATCTGGAGCGAGATGTACTTGTAGTAGTCGAAGACCACCCCGTTCGAGACCTTGTTCTTGAGGATCTCGTCGATGGTGTCCGAGAGGTCGAAAACGACGTGGAGGGAAAGGCCCGACAGGGTCACCAGGAGGAACACCAGAGAGAACAGCCGCACGACATAGCGGTCGAGGATGTTCGGGAAGGCGAGGCGAAGGCGGGGGAGGAGGAAGACCATCCGCGGCTGGCGCGGACGAGCCGGCTTGATCCGCCGCTGCTGGCGCTCGCGGCGTGCTTCCCGGCGCAGGCCCTTGAGAAAGAGGAGCCCTCCCCAGACGTCCTCCCGGATCCAGCGGTCGACCCGGGAGAGAAGAATGCTTTTATCCCGGTTCCGCCGGGCGAGCAGGAACACCCCGCCGACCGCGAGCAGAAGGTTGGGTGACCACATGCCCAGCCAGGCCGGGAGCTTGCCGAACCGGGCCGCCTCCTCGCCGTTGCTCAGAAGAATGTAGTAGACGACGATGACCGCGATCGACAGAGCGAACCCCGAGGCCTTTCCGCCCCGGCGGTTGTTGATTCCCAGCGGGAGGGCGAACAGGCCGAAGACCATACAGGCCATGGGGATCGAGAACTTCTTGTGGATCTCCACGAGCGCCAGGTTCCGCTGCTCGTCCGATGCCGTGGGGTCCTCCAGCACACTTTCGAGCTCGTCCAGGGTCAGCTCCCGGATGCTCTTTGAGACCGAGATCTTGGCCTTCTGCTCGGTGGTGAACTGATCCTCCAGGACCAGGTCGAGCCGCTTGTGCCGGCTGATCTCATAGCGGTCCGGCGCGTTCAGGTCCACCTTGTGGCGGATCGCGTTGTAGAGCCGGAGGATCACCTGCTCGCCGGCGGGATCGACCCGGACCTCGCCCCAGTCGGCGATGGTGACCTGGTTGTCCCCGCTGGTGGGGATGGACTCCGCCAGGAACACCCCTTTCCAGCGGTTCTCACCCTGGGGGACCTCGAAGACGTAGACCACCTTGCCTGGCCACTCTTCGTAGAAGACCCTTGGCTGGACCTGCTGCGAGACGCTCTGCGTGGCGATCTCCAGCTTGAGCTGCTGCAGGGAGTGGTTGCCCCACGGCAGCGCGTAGATCATCAGCAGGGTGTTGATCACCGTGAAGAAGGCCGAGAGCAGGAGGATCGGCCGGTAGAGCGTCAGAAGACTGATGCCGCAAGAACGCATGGCGATCAGCTCGCTGTCGGACGACAGGCGCCCGACGGCGATCAGGATGCCGAACAGGAGCGACATCGGCAGGGTCAGGACCACGATGTTCGGCAGGGTCAGCACCAGCAGCTCGCCGACCACCGAGAACGGCAGTCCCCGACGGATGATCATCTCCGCGGACTGGAACAGGAAGCGGAGCAGGAGGATAAACGTATAGACGAGAAACCCGAGCCCGAGCGGGCCCAGGATTTCGGACAGGATGTACCGGTCTAGATGAGCACGCACGGTCCGCATTATAGAATCCAACACCTCCGGAGGGCCGATTCGTTCCCGCCCTGCCTCCGAAACCCAGGAAGCTCAATCCATGAAAATCTCCCTCGAGCGCCGCTACCGTTTCAGCGCCAGCCACCTCTATCGCCGGCCCGACTGGAGCGAGGAGGAGAACCGCGCCCGCTTCGGAAAATGCGCGAACCTGCCCGGGCATGGCCACAACTACCGCCTGTTCGTGATTGTCCGGGGCGAGGTCGATCCCGTGACCGGGTTCATCGTCGACCTGGGCCGGCTCGACACCCTGGTGACGGAGCGCGTGGGGGAACGGCTCGACCACCAGCACCTCAATGCGGCGCTCCCGGAGTTCGCAGAGGGGGGAGCGATCCCATCCAGCGAGAACCTCGTCCTGTGGATCCATGGCCAGCTCGTCGATGCGCTCCCGGAAGGGGTCGAGCTCGCAGGTCTGCGCCTGGAAGAGGACGAAGACTTGGCGGCCGAGTGGCGCGTCGGGTAGCCGGAGCGCCGGCCTTTCCCAGCCGAATCCCACGGCATCCATGTTGCCGTTAAGGCGCATTATGTAAATTCTCAGGCGTGGGCGAATTTGTAGGGGCGGCCCTCTGTGGAACCCTGCTTGCTGCGACCTTCCCCACCCAAGGCGGGACAGAGGGCCGCCCCTACCGGCGAAAGCAAGCCAAAGAAGGGGTTGTCTGGGGTGGAATCAGCTTGCCTGGGCTTCTCGCCGCAGGTCCAAGAGGATCTGCTCGAGGGCGCGGATCAGGTCCTCCTGGTCCACCTCGCTCTGGCGAAAGGTCAGCGACAGGCTGTAGCTCTTGTCAGGGGATCTGAAGCGGAACACGTAGGGCTTGCGGCGACCTCCCCGGCCCTTGTCTCCCTTCCGGAGCCGCTGGCGCAGGTCGTCGCGGTTGAGGCCGCGGCGGGCCACCTCCTCGAGGAGTTCGATCATCTCGGGCTCCGAGCCGGCCTTCAGCACCTCCAGGAGCAACGACTTCGAGGAGATCCCCAGGGCCTGGACAGTGTCGCGCACCCGCGGCGGCATCTGCAGGAGGGACAGGCTCTCCGTAACGACCGTGCGGGATTTGCCCACGGCTTCGGCGATCTCCTCGTGCGTATAGCTGTGGTGCTCGGCAAGCATCCGATAGCCCTCGGCCTCCTCGAAGGGGGTCAGGTCCTTCCTCTGAAGGTTCTCAATCAGGGCGATCTCGAGAGCCTCCTCGTCCGAGACGTCCATCTCGATTGCGGGCACCTCATAGAGTCCCGCCTCCTGAGCGGCCCGGTAGCGGCGCTCGCCCGAGATGATCCGATAGAGCACGCCCGAGGGGCCGTCTTCCTCGCCAGGTCTCGGGCGGATGAGGATCGGCTCGAGAACCCCCTTCTCGCGGATCGACGCCACCAGCTCGTCCAGATCCCCCATGGTCGAACGCGGCTGGCTCGGGTCGGGCTCGATGGCCGACAGGGGGACCATCTTCCCCACCGTCGTCTCATGACGGGCCGTCAGCTCCTCGACGAAATGGGTGTCGTGGCGCATCTTCACGCGCAGGGGGAGACCGCGCTTGCGGGCGGGATCAGACACGGCTCAGCACCTCCTCCGAAAGGCGGTAGTACTCGTAGGCTCCGCTCGATTTAGGAGCGAACGAAAAGATGGACTCGCGATAGGCCGGACTCTCCTCCAGGCGCACGCTCTTGGTAATCACGGTGTCGAACACCTTGACTCCGAAGACCCGCTGGATCTGCTCATAGATGTCCTTTGCGAGCAGGGTCCGCTTGTCGTACATGGTAATGAGCGCGCCGAGGATCTGGAGCTGGGGGTTGGCCCGTACCTTGATCTTCTCGATAGTCTCCAGGAGGTCGTCCGTCCCCTCCAGAGCGAAGTAGCTGGCCTGGATCGGGATCATCACGTGCGTGGCGGCCACCAGGGCGTTCACGGTGATGATCCCGAGAGTTGGTGGGGTGTCGATGATGACGTAATCGAAGTCGTCCTGGACCCGTTGGAGCTCGTCCTTGAGCCGATAGTGGCTGTCAAGCTCCCCGATCAGCTTCGCTTCGATCTTGGCCAAGGCGATGGTGGACGGCGCGATGTACAGGTTCTCCACCTTCTCCGCGGGCCGGATGATGTCCGAGAGGTGCACGCTGTCTTCCGTGAGGGCGTCGTACAAAGTGTGGTTCAGCTCATGGATGTCCATGAACGACATCGAGCTGTTGGCCTGAGGGTCCATGTCGACCACCAGGGTCTTCACTCCCTTGTTGGCGAGGGCCGCTGCGAGGTTGATCGCGGTCGTGGTCTTTCCGACTCCACCTTTTTGATTGGCGATGGCAATGATCATGGGTGGCGCGCAGTCTAAGAGAAGGTCCCGGGACGGTCAAGCAGGAGCAGGAGCGATGTCGGCGCGCCGACATCGTCGTTAAATGATTGACTTTCTACCAGTTAGAGGTAAGAAGCCGGGCGGCAAGCGCAACGGCTCCGGAGCTACATCGTCCACTTGCCCAACTCGTCGGGGCTGATCTCCTCAAGCCACTTCTTGAGCTTCTCTTCGTCGCTTACCTGGCTCGCCAGGTCAACCGCCTGCGCCTTGTCGAGGACCGACCTCAGCACGTAGATCGGGGAGTCCGTGCGCAACGCCAGGGCGATCGCGTCGCTTGGGCGGGCGTCGATCGAGACCATGCCCCCGTTCTGCCGGACGTGAATCACCGCGAAGAAGGTGCTCTCCCGCAGATCGGAGATCACGATCTTCTCAACCTGTCCACCGAGTTGTTCCAGGACGGCACGGAGGAGGTCGTGGGTCATGGGACGGGGAGGCTCGACCCCCTCGATCCGCAGAGCGATGGCGTTGGCTTCAAACACGCCGATCCAGATCGGCAGGAACAGGTGGCTCTGGACGTCCCGGAGGATAACGATCGGCACGTTCGATGAGGGGTCCAGCATCAGACCCTTGATCTCGACACGGAGTTCCTCGTTGATCTCGCTCATGGACCTATTCTGGGACCCCGAGGTCCGGAGGTCAAGGCGCGCAGAAACGAAAAAGGGATGCCCCTCGAAGGAGCATCCCTTGCAAGCCGTCCGGCTCGAATCTACACGGCTTCTACATAAAAGCGGGGGGCGCGACCTGGCGCGCAAGGAGGCTGTGCGCCAGCGCCGCCTCCACCTGCACCCGGGTCGTGTTTCCCAGAGGAACGGGCTCCCCGACAGGGAAGTGAACAATGCGGTGGCAGGGGGTCCGGCCTGTCTGGGTGCCGGGCTCCCGCCCCCAGCCGGTCACAAGGACCTCGAACTCCTCCCCCACCAAGCTTTCGTTGATCTCCCGCTGGATCGTCTCCTGGAGCTGGAACAGACGCTGGAGGCGCTCCGAAGCCACTTCAAGGTCCACCGCGCCGTCCAGCCGGGGCGCCGCCGTCCCGGGGCGCGGCGAGTACTTGAAGGCGAAGACGCTCCCAAACCGCACCTCGCTTACGAGGTCGAGGGTCTGCTGGAAGTCACTTTCGGTCTCGCCCGGGAACCCCACGATCAGGTCGGTGGACAACGCCAGGCCCGTCCTGGCCGCGCGGAGCTGCGCTACCAAGTCCAGGTACTCCTCCCGGGTGTAGCCCCGCCCCATCCTCCGCAGCACACGATCGGAGCCGGACTGGGCGGGCAAGTGGAGGTACGGGCAGATGTTCTCGTGCCGCCCTACCTGTTCCACCATCCTTGGCGTGAAATCCCGCGGATAGGAGGTGACGAAACGGAGTCGCTGGACGCCCGGCAGGGTCGCCACCGCGTCCAACAGGTCGGCGAAGTCCAGGTCTCCTTCCGGCTCCCGCCAGTGGTTAACCGTCTGGCCGAGGAGCTCGATCTCCCGGAAGCCGTAGTCGAGAAGGTGCCGCACCTCTCGCAGGATCTCCGCCAGGGGCCGGCTCCGCTCCGGGCCGCGGGTCATGGGAACGATGCAGAAGGTGCAATTCTTGTTGCACCCCTCGATGATCGTCACCATCCCCTTGTATTCCCCATGCCGCGAGATCGCATCGATATCGTACTGGCGGTCCTCCGGGAAGCCGGTCGCGACCACGCGTTCCCCTGCCCGGCGTCGTGCCACCACGTCGGTGAGCTCGCCCACCCGGGCCGGGCCGAGGACGAAGTCCAGGTCGGGCACCTTGGCCAGAGCCCTCTCCCCCACCTGCTGGGCCACACAGCCGCAGAGGCCGATCAGGAGGTCCGGCCTCGTCTTCTTGAACAATCGATACTCGCCCAACCGGGAGTAGACCTTCTGCTCCGCCTTCTCCCGCACGCTGCAGGAGTTGAGGAGGATGATGTCCGCCTCCTCGGGTTCACGGGTCGGCAGCACGCCCTGCTGCATGAGCTGGCCCGCCATACGCTGGCTGTCCAGCTCGTTCATCTGGCAGCCCCAGGTCTCGATGAAGACTCGCCGCAGCTTGTTCATGCTCCTCTATCCTCCTCAGCGGCCGGGGGCTCGACGATGGGAGGCTCGATGGACTGGGCCGGCGGCGTTTTCTTCGCCGGCTCTTCCTCTTCCGGCTCGAGATCGATTCCTTCCCGCAGCCAGCCGTCCAGAGCGCCGGCCCTCCGTCCTTCCTCCAGGAAGTCTGCCAGCTCCTTCTGGATCGTCTCGACCTCCACTCGGGCCTGCCGCAGCCGATCGAGGACACGGTCCCATTCGGGCTTGATCTGGGCGTCCCGGACGTGAGGGTCGTCCTCGGCGTAGAAACGCTGGCGCAGCTTGCCGGCGTTCTGCTCCAGCTCCTGGGTCTCGTCCGCCACCTCCCGCCAGCGGCCTCGGATTTCCAGAGCACGATTGCGCCAGTACTGCTCGTCGCGCACCGGCTCCGTCGCAGGAGGAGGCGAGGCAGCGCCAACGCTCGCCCCCTTTTCCTCCTTGCCGTCCATGACCGTGATCTGCCCCTTCCGGGCGTACTCGGCCAAGTTCTTATTGGTGATCGACGCCACCGGGCGGCCCGCTTTGGCCCGGCGCTCCCGTTCGGCCTGGGCGGCTTCGGCCAGGCTGGCGGCTCCGTTCCCTTCGTCTCCTGGATCGACGACCACAACATTGGGATCGGTCTGCTTCTTCGGTTCGCTGCCCGCGGGAGGGATTTCCCGCGCTGTCGAACCCTTGGGAATCGGTTGGTCCGGCTGATTTTGGGGAGGCGCGGGGGACGCTTCAGGGGACTGCACGGCCTGCTCGCTCTTGGGGCTCCTGCTCACCGGCTCCGGGGAGCCGGCACAGTCCCACGCTCCAAGGCCCAAAAGGGTGGCGAACAGCCCGCAGGCCGTGATCTGGACAAGGCTTTTTTCAGATCCTGCCATAGCGATCTTCGAGCCGCACCACATCGTCGAGCTCCGGGGTCGAGACTTCGATGATGTCGCAGCCCTCCTCTCCCGCGATCATGCGGTGTCGTGTGTAGGCCTTGATGTGGTACGAGTCGCCGCCCCGGAGGATGGTGCTGACCATCGTGCCGTTCTCCTCCACCACGAGCTCCACCTCCCCTTCCGTCAGGAAGAGGGTCTCGTCCTTGACCTCATGGTACTGGAGCGACAGGGCCTGCCCCGGATTGACGTGGAGGAGCTTGCCCACGTAGCGGTCGGTGTGGGCGAAGATCAGCTCATAGCCCCAGGGCTTCTCCACTCGGCGAATCGGAAAACGCATCGGACATCCTTTCAGCTTGGTTGCAGTGACGTCAGCGGGAGCCGGTCTGCGGGGAGAGCGTGCACTCGAAGAAGCTCTCCAGGTGGCGCTGCACGTCTTCGGCCGTTCCGAACTCCAGGCAACCCTCGGCCAATATCGCGAGATCGGCTGCGGTCAGCTCCCGCACCCAGGTCTTCACCTCCGGGATCCGGCGTGGGCTCATGGAGAGCCGCCGCATCCCGAGACCGATCAGCAGGAGGGCATAGCGCGGATTCGCGGCCATCTCGCCACACAGGCTGACCTCGATTCCTGCGGCCCGGGCGCTGTCGGTGACGAAGCGTAGCATGCGCAGAATGGCGGGATGAAGGGGCTGGTACAGGCTCGCCACGTGCTCGTTGTTGCGGTCCACCGCCAGCGAGTACTGGATGAGGTCGTTGGTGCCGATCGAGAAGAAGTCGACCTCCCGGGCGAGCACGTCCGCAATCAGGGCCGCGGCGGGAACCTCGATCATGACGCCGAGCCTCACGTCCCGCCGAAACGGAATCCCCTCCCTCTCCATCTCTTCCATCACCTCAGCCGCAAAGGCCCGGTACTGGCGCACCTCGCCCAAAGTGCTGACGAGCGGCAGCATGATCCAGAGGTCGCCATAGAGCCCGGCGCGGTAGAGGGCCCGAATCTGGCTCCTGAAGACGTCCGGCCGCGACAGGGTTAGTCGGATACCGCGCAGCCCGAGCACCGGGTTCTCTTCGTGAGTCTCCATCATCTCCCGGGCGAGCTTGCGCCCCCCGAGGTCGTAGGTGCGGATGATGGCCGGGTGCGGCGCCGCCAGTTCGACAATCCGGCGGTAGATCTCCACGTGTTCTTCCTCGGTGGGCAGGTGCGGGCTCTTCTCGATGTACAGGAACTCGCTGCGATAGAGTCCCACGCCGTCCGCCCCGAAACAGGCCACCTCCTCGACCTCTTCCGGAAGGTCGATGTTCGCCATGAGGCTGATCTCGACCCCATCGCGGGTCACGGCCTGGAGCTCTCGAGTGGCGAGGAGGGCATGGTCCCGGCGCTCGAGGTCGGCCTTGTGGGTGTGGTACTTCTCCATGATCTCCGCAGTCGGATGGAGGACGACTGTGCCGTTCTCGCCGTCGACGATGATCGGGGCATCATCCTTGATCATGCTGATCACCCCGACGAGACCCGCGACGGTGGGGATGTTGAGGGAACGGGCGATGATCGTTGTATGCGAGGTCCGGCCGCCGGATTCGATGGCGAAGCCGATGACCCGTTCGCGGCCAAGGCGGATGGCGTCCGAGGGGGTGAGGTCGTCGGCCACGATCACCACGTCGTCCGGCAGGTCCGAGAGGTCGTGGTGGGAGATCCCTTGGAGGCTCCGGAGCAGATGCCGGCTGACGTCGGTCAGGTCTGCGCTGCGCTCCCGCAGGTAGGCGTCGTCGATGTGGGCGAAGCGGTCGTCCAGCTCTTCCGCCGTCTTGTGGACCGCCCACTCCGCATTCACCTGCTGCGTCCGAATGCGCTCCTCGGCCCGCCCCAGGAAGTAGCGGTCGGAGAGGAGAAGGATGTGGGCGTCGAAGATCGCCGCCAGCTCGTTGCCCAGGGACTCGCCCGCCCGCTCCCGGGTGCGCAGGAGCTCCTCGCGGGCGTGCCGGACTCCGTCGTAGAGGCGGGTCACCTCGCTCTCGATCTGACCCTCGGAGAGATGGAGGCGGAAGACATCCGGGCCACGGGTCTCGATGCACACGGCCCGGCCGATGGCGATCCCTTCCGAAACGCCCATTCCCTGCAGGATCTGCATCTCCGGACGGGGCATCAGCTCTCCTCGCCGAACCGCTCGGCGATCAGACCGGTGACGGCATTCAAGGCATCCTCCTCGTCCTGCCCCTCACAACGGACGACGATCGTGCTCCCCTGCGCGGCGGCCAGGAGCAGGATCCCGAGGATGCTCTTGGCATCCACCTCCTCGCCGTCCTTGACGACGGTGACCCGGCTCTTGAAGCCGCCGGCCGTGTGCACCAGCTTGGCGGCGGCACGGGCGTGCAGCCCCAGGCGGTTCACGATCTCGACCTCGCGCTCGGTCATTTCTTCGTCGTCTCCGGCTGGACGGGGACTGCATTCTCGCATTTTCGGGGCTGGACCATATCACTCCCCAGACAGAGGCTCTTCTGCGCCTTGGCCTGGATGGCGCGCGCCAACTCCGCCACGCTGCCGTCCTCGCCCGTCTGGCACGCCAGGCGGAGCACCATCGGCAGGTTGACGCCGGTCAGGACCTCGATCCTCCCCGGCTGCAGGAAGGTCATGGCGATATTGCACGGGGTCCCGCCGAACATGTCGGTCAGGATGAGCACGCCCTGGCCCTCGTCGAGCCGCTCGAGGGCGGCCCGCACCTTGGCGCGGGCCTCGTCGAAGCCGTCGCTCCAGTCCAGGGAGACCGCCTCGAAGGCGGAGAGCCGGCCGGAGATGACCTGCGCCGCGGCCAGCAGCTCCCGCGCGAGACCTCCGTGGGTCACGATCAGTTTGCCAATCATTGCTCTCAAGCTCGCAACACCCGGATGACAGATCGGGCGCTAGGAGGGCTTCGCCGGGTCTCGGAGCCACCCATCCACCCTCGTAACCGCGCCCCCGCGCCCCTGGATTCCGGTCAGCGTCCCGTCAACGCCCGATGTCCCGGTGGATGACCCGGGCCGGCCAGCCCTCCTTCACCAGCTCGCCCCGGAGCCGCTCGCAGACGGCCACCGAACGGTGCCGGCCGCCGGTGCAGCCGACGGCCACCGAGACGTAGCTCCGGTTCTCCTGGCGATACCTGGGAAGAAGATACAGCAGAAGGCCGGTGAGGCGCTCTACCAGCTCGCCGTAATCCGGGATCTCGGCCAGATACTCCTGCACCCCGGCGTCCTGCCCGGTGAGCTCCCGCAGCCCCGGAACGAAGTGGGGGTTCGAGAGGAAACGAACGTCGAAAAGCAGGTCGGTGCCGTACGGGATCCCGTGCTTGAACCCGAAGCTCACGAGCGAGACCACCATGCCCGGCTCCTCGCCCAGGTTGCCGGCGAACTCGCGGTAGACCTGGCTGCGGATCTCGTGGACCGACCACTCGCTCGTGTCGAAGACCATGTCGGCACGGCCACGGAGATCGGCCATCAGCTCGCGCTCGTGCCGAATCCCCTCGATGACCGGCCGGTCGGGTGCGAGGGGATGGGGGCGGCGGGTTTCCGAGAACCGCCGGACCAGCACCTCGTCCGAGGTCTCGAGGAAGAGGAGCGTGGGCTCGATGCGATCCCTGTCCACCTCGGCGAGGAGCCGCGGGAACTCCTCCGCGAAGCCTGGAGCCCGGACGTCCGTCACCACTGCGATGCGGTCGTAGCCCGGCACCAGCTCCAGGGGCGTTTCGAGGAAGAGGCGCAACAACGGCAGCGGGAGGTTGTCGACCGTGTAGTAGCCGAGATCCTCGAAACACTTCGCCACGATGCTCTTGCCCGAGCCGGAGAGGCCCGTGATGATGACGAGCCGGGCCTTGGGGCTAGCGGGTGGGGTTTTTCCGGTTTCGTTCAAGCTGCGCCTCGAGCTTGCGCGCGAACTCCCGGGCGGAGTGATGCCCCTGGAGCTTGAGGACGTGGTTGCGCGCGGCGATCTCGACCAGGATGCTGACGTTGCGCCCCAGAGCCACCGGCATCCGGATGTAGGGGCACGGGGTCTCGAGAATGTTGAACAGGGTCTCGTCCAGCCCGAGCCGATCGTAGGCCTGACCGTCCCGCCAGTGCTCCAGCTCGACAACGAGGTCGATCGTGGTCCGCTCCCGCACCGAGGCGAGGCCGAACAGGTCCTGGACGTTGATGATCCCGATTCCCCGCAATTCCATATGGTGCCGCAGCGGGCCCTCGCTGTAGCCCACCAGCTCTCCGTTGGGATAGCGCTTGATGTTGACCCGGTCGTCCGCCACCAGGCTGTGGCCGCGGGAGATCAGGTCCAGGGCCGACTCGCTCTTCCCCACCCCGCTCTGGCCGATCAGGAGCACACCCAGGCCGTAGATCTCGAGGAGCACTCCGTGCATGCAGGTGGACGGGACCAGATGGTCCTCGAGGAAGTAGCTGACCCCCTTGATCACGGTCGAGGACAGCTCGGGCGACGAGAGGACCGGTACCTCCCGGTTCTGGCAGAGGGAGAGGAAACCCGGGAGCGGCTGGATTCCCTTGGTGATCACGAACACCGGCACCGGCAGAGCCGTGATCCGGTCCAGCCGGCGGTGCCGCTCCTCCTCGTCCAGCGTCTTCAGGTACTCGGTCTCGCTCTCGCCGATGATCTGAACGCGGCCGGGCTTGATGTAGGGGTAATAGCCGGCGAAGGCGAGGCCCGGCTTCTGGACCCGCGGATGGGTAATGGCATTGTCCAGGTGGGACTCCCCCGAAAGGACCCGGAGGTGGAGGTAGTCCAGCTCCTCGCCCAGCAGCTCCGCCACCCGGACGGATCCCACACCAGGGAGACCGCCCGTCTGGGGCTCCATCAGCTCCCCTCCTGTCGCAGGAAATCCCAGATCGCTTGCGGGTCCCGCAGGACGAGGAGCTTCTCCGCGTGCTGGTCCGCTTTCACCCACCGGGAGATTGCGGCGAGGATCTGCAGGTGCTCGGCCGGGGATTCGCTGGGCGAGACGACCAGGAAGAGGACCTTGACCGGCTGGCCGTCGACAGCGGCGAAGTCGACGCCCTCCGGTACTAGGCCGATGGCCACCACGCCCTGAGAGAGACCCTTGATCTTGCAGTGGGGAATCGCGATGCCAGAGCCGATACCGGTCGAGCCGAGCTGCTCCCGCTCCCATAGCTTCTGGTACAGCTCCTCTGCGCTGCGGACCAGCCCCTGCCGGGCGACCCTTTCGGAGACAGCGCGCAAAACCTGAGAACGATCGGTGGCCGGCAGCTCGGGAAAGATCAGCTCCGGCCGAGTCAACGCCCCGAGACGCACCCAGGCCGCCCCCTCAGAAGATCTGCTTTCTGTCCGTGGACGAGGGGATGTTCAGCTCGTCGCGGTACTTGGCGACGGTGCGGCGGGCGATCTGGATGCCCTCGCGGTTCAGGATCCTCATCAGCTCGCTGTCGGAGAGCGGGTGCTTCGGGTCTTCGGACTGGATGAGCTGCTCGATCTTGCGCTTCACCGTCAACGACGAGATGTTGTCACCATACTCGCGGTCGATCCCGCTGTGGAAGAAGAACTTCATCGGGAACAGCCCGCGGTGGGTATGCATGTACTTGTTGGAGACTACGCGGCTGACCGTGGACTCGTGCATGCCGATGTCCTCGGCCACGTCCCGCAGGACCATGGGGCGCAGATACTCGATGCCCTTGTCCAGGAACTCTTGCTGCTGGCGGATGATGGAGGCGGCCACCTTGTAGATCGTCCGCTGGCGCTGGTCCAAGCTCTTGATCAGCCAGACGGCGGAACGGATCTTGTCCTTGATGAATTGCTGCGCCTCCGACTGCCGGCCCTCGCTGCGCATGGTCTGGAGCATCCGCCGGTAGGCGCGGCTGACCCGCAGGCGCGGCAGGCCGTCGTCGTTCAACTGGATCACGTACTCCTCCCCCACCCGGCGGACGAACACGTCCGGCTCGATGTAGTGGGGGCGGTCCGTGCTGAACTTCCGGCCGGGGTGGGTCTCCAGGGTGCGCACCAGCTCCACGGCCTCTTCCAGCTCGTTGAGCTCCACGCCGAGCTTTTTGGCCACAGCCGGGAACTGCCGCCGGAGGAAGAGGTCCCATGCCTCGGACACCATGCGGCGGGCGAGGGCGTCTGGGGCCACGCCCAGGATGTCCATCTGGAGCAGCAGGCTCTCCTGCAGGTCGCAGCAGGCGATGCCTGGCGGGTCGAGGCTGCGCACGAACTGAAGGGCCTCCTCGACCTCCTCCATGGAGTAGCTCGCACCCTCCTGCTCCCCCATGGCCCGGATCTCCTCCGGGGTCGCCATCAGGAAGCCGTCCGGGTTGAGGTTGCCGATGATCAGCTCGGCAATCTCACGCTGGCGCGGGGTGACCTCGGCCATCATGTGGAGCTGCCAG
>DASQEB010000409.1:0-15127 GCA_035633875.1 Thermoanaerobaculia bacterium | reverse complement strand
AGCCGGCAAGGATGCCGGCGCTCCCAGGACACTCCTCCCAGAGGTGAGGGGGAGGACCACGACCCTTGATAGACTGCCACCGTGAGCGATCGCCCCTCTGACGACCTCCCCCGGCTCGACCGCAGGGCCTTCGATGTCCGTCCGCTCTACGCCGAGGGCGACGAGAAGCAGTTCTGGGCCGAAAAGACTCCCCAGGAGCGGCTTGCTGCGATGGAGCAGATGAGACGCTCAGGGAGTTGAAGTGGGCGGCTCGTCGGAAGCCTCCACCCAGCACGCCGAGGTCTTCGGACAGAACAACGTCGTTGTCCAGATCCAGGGCGACGGCAATACGGTCGTCCCCGGACTGCCGCACCTCACCCTCACGCGCTATCTGAACCGGCGGCGGGGCGGCGACGGTCCCTCGGGGGAGGCGGCCGAGATCCTCAGCCCCTACGCCCTCGCGATCCCGTTCATCGGCCGGGAGCCCGTGATGGCGGACCTCTGGACCTGGATGGAGAAGGACCAGCCCGTCTCCGTCCGCGTCCTCACCGCCCGGGGCGGCGGAGGCAAGACCCGGCTGGCCCTGGAGCTGTGCGACGAGGCGACCCGAAAGGGCTGGTTCGCC
This sequence comes from Thermoanaerobaculia bacterium, assembly GCA_035633875.1. Taxonomy (GTDB): domain Bacteria; phylum Acidobacteriota; class Thermoanaerobaculia; order Multivoradales; family UBA5704; genus DATARR01. Next base: position 14,523 of record DASQEB010000409.1, on the reverse strand, counting down.
GGCTTCGTCACCGACCGCGAGCTCCAGCGCTTCCTCGCTCAGCAGAACCTCTCCACCTGGAGCTGGAGTCGCCCGACGCTGGTCGTCATCGACTACGCCGCCTCCCGGGCACGGCTCCTCCACGACTGGCTCGTTGAACTGGCGGACAACGCGGGGGGCTCGGGGCATCCTCTCCGACTCCTGCTCCTCGAACGGCACGCCGATCCCTCCATGGGCTGGTGGTTGGAAGCTTTCGGGAGGGGAGGAGGAGACGCCGACGCCGTCCGCCGCCTCCTCGACTCGGCAGGAGGGCCGTTCACCCTGCCGACCGTCGGCGCCTCCGAACGCTGGACCATCTTCGGAGCAGCGCTGAAGCAGGTGGGAAGCGAGCTCCAGCCTCCCGAGACCCTGGACTTCGAACGCCGTCTCGCGGAGCTGAGCTGGGGAGGCGAGCCGCTCTTCCTGATCATGGCCGGTCTCACGGCGGCGCGGGCCGGTCTCGCGCACGTCCTGGCGCTGAGCCCGACCGATGTCGTCTTCGAGGTGGCGGGGCATGAGCTTCACAGGATCCGGGAGATCGGAAAGGGCCGGGGCATCGACGGCGGCTTCCTGGCCCACATGGCCGCCTACGTGACCCTCTGCCAGGGGCTGTCGAGATCCCAGGCGGAGGAGGCGATCGTGGAGGAGAAACGGGCGCTTCGGTATGACTCGGCAGGCGATCCTCCCAGGATCTACGAGGCCCTCTACGACGCCCTGCCTGGGGAGGGCACGAGCGTGGCGCCGGTCCTTCCTGACCTCCTCGGCGAGGCCGTGACGGTGTTGGCGTTGGGAGATGGGGATTCTCAGAAGGCTGAGGACGCGGTTGTCCGAGCTGCTGCTTTGGGAGGCGACCGGGTGGTGTCTGCGGTAATTCGGACGGCGGATGATTTTGGGTCAGTCCGAAGAGAGGCTCTTGATTGGCTGAAGCTTCTGATGCACAAGGGAAGGAATGAAGAAGAGCTCATGCAGCTCTCTGACCAACTTCCTCAATACACTTTGGCTCTGCGAGAGTTTGCCGCCGACCTGGAGAGAGGCCTGGTTGAGAGATTCCGACGCGGTGGCCGAAAGGATCGGCTGGCGACAGGTCTCAGAAAACTGGCCACCCGGTTGAGCGACGTGGGGCATCGGGATGAGGCGCTGGAGGCGGGGCAGGAGGCGGTCGGTCTGTATCGAGATCTGGCGTCCGCACGACCTGAAGTCTTTAGCAGGACTCTGGCAGGCGCGCTCAACATCCTAGCTGCCCAGTTCAACGCTGTGGGTCGTCGGGAAGAGGCGCTGGAGGCGGGGCAGGAGGCAGTGGTTCTGTATCGAGCTCTTGCGTCCGAGCGTCCCGAAGCCTTCCGTCCAGATCTGGCAATGTCGGTCACCACACTGGCCGTCTTGCTGAGGGATGTCGGTCGTTGGGAAGAGGCGCTGGAAGCGGGACAGGACGCAGTGGTTCTGTACCGCGCTCTTGCGTCCGAGCGTCCCATAGCATTCTCTCCGGATTTGGCAAACTCGCTCAAAAACTTGGCCGCCTTGCTGAGGGATGTGGGGCATCGGAGAGAGGCGCTGGAGGCGGGACAGGAGGCAGTGGCTCTGTATCGCGCCCTTGCGTCCACACATCCTGCAGCCTTCCGTCCGGATCTGGCAGTGTCGCTCAACAACTTGGCCAAACTGCTGAGAGCTGTGGGGCGTCGGGAAGAGGCGTTGAAGGCAGGTCAGGAGACGTTATCTCTGTATCGCGCTCTTGTGTCAGCGCGTCCCAAAGTCTTCCGTCCGGATCTGGCGAACTCGCTTAACACCCTGTCGAACCTGCTGAGCGCTGTGGGTTCTCGAGAAGAGGCGCTGGATGCGAGCCAGGAGGCAGTGTCTCTGTACCGTGATCTTGTGGCTGAGCGTCCTGAAGCATTCCGTCCGGACCTGGCAAACTCGCTCAAGAACTTGGCCAATCGGCTAAGCGCTGTGGGACGTCATAAAGATGGGCTAGGGGCAGGTAAGGAGGCAGTGTCTTTGTATCGCGCTCTTGCGTACGCGCACCCCGAGGTCTTCGTTTCAGATCTGGCCGGTGCGCTCAACAACTTAGCGAACTTTCTGAACGCTGTGGGTCGTTGGGAAGAGGCGCTGGAGGTGGGACAGGAGGCGATGTCTCTGTTTCGAACGCTTGCGTCCGTGAGTCCCGAAGCCCATCGCCCGTATCTGGCGAACTCGCTTACCACCTTAGCCAACCAGCTGAGTGCTCTGAGTCGCTGGGAAGAGGCGCTGGAGGCGAATCAGGAGGCAGTGTCTCTGTATCGAGTTCTTGCGTCTGAGCATCCCGGTGCATTCCGTCCGGTTCTGGCGGATATTCTCAGCAACTTGGCCAACAATCTGAGCGCTGTGGGCTGCCGGAAAGAGGCGCTGGAGGCGTATCTGGAGGCAGTGTCTATTTACCGCGAGCTAGCGTCGTCATACGGAGAGGCCTTCCGGGAGAGTTTAGCGAGGACTCTGTACAATCTCTCCTTCCTGGCACCAGGCGACCAAGCCGTTGAGGCGTGCAGCGAAGCGGTTGAACTGCTCGTTCCCATTTTTCTTACCATTCCTGGTGCAATAGGCACTCGGATGAAGGATGTCGTCGGCCAATATTTGCGATTGGTCCAGGCAATGGGACGCCAGCCTGATCCCGCTCTCCTCGCGCCGCTCGTGGAGGCTGGCTTCTTTGAAACTGAATCCGAGAACCCGGCACCTCCGAATGAGCTCTCGCCGGACCCCGAGGAGAAATCCAAATGATCGACCCCGAAACCGCCCAACTCGCCGCCGCCGCGGTCACCGCCCTCGCCCCCTACCTCAAGGACGCCGCCAGCGCGGCAGCCGGGAAGGTGGGGGAGGCCGCCGTGGGCGGGGTGGGGAAGCTATATGGGATGCTCAAGAAGCGGCTCTCGCCCGAGGAGAGCAAGGATCTGGACGACCTCGCGGCCGAGCCCGAGGATGCCGCCAGCCGGGGAGCGCTGGAGAAGACCCTGCGGAAGCGGCTCGCGGCGGACCCGGAGCTTCGGGCCGAGTTGGCGGAGTTGCTGGAGGAGCTTCGGGCTTCGGGGGCGGTGAGCCAGACGGCGACGATCGTGGGGGACGGGAACGTGAGCACCCAGATCGTGGGGAACCGGAATCAGGTGTGGGGGCGGGGGGAGAGGTGAGTGCTCTCAGCCCTTCAAGTCCCTGTATAAATAGATAGGGGAGGGGCACCTCCCTCCCTCGGACGGCCTGTCGCCTCTTCCCGAGACGTGGACGCCGTCCGCCGCGGGATGGTACGATCCTTTTCGCGGGAAGCCATGCTCCAGCCGGCCCTCTGGGCGTACCGGTGGCCCCTTGGAGAAAGGAAGGTATCGATGGCGGCGATCCCCCTGAAGCACGACGACGTCTACTACCCGGAGTCCGACGGCCAACCCATGGCGGAGACCGACCTCCATCGCGTGGTGATGACCGACCTGATCAACGGTCTCGCGAGGCGCTACGCATCCGCTCCGGACATCTACATCGGCGGGAATCTCTTCTTCTATGACGTCCAGGGGAACCCGCGGTCCTCCTTCAGCCCCGACGTCTTCGTCGTGAAGGGGGTTCCCAAGGAGCTGCGCCGGATCTACAAGATCTGGGAGGAAGGCAAGGTCCCCTGCTTCATCGTCGAGGTCACCTCGGCCAAGACCCGCAACGAGGACACCGGCTCGAAGAAGACCCGCTACGAGCGCCTCGGCTGCGAGGAGTACTTCCTCTTCGATCCCGAAGGCGATTACCTCAACCCCCGTCTCCAGGGGTACCGCCTGGAAAAGGGAGGCTACCAGCCTCTCCCCGCCAACCCGGACGGCTCTCTGTTCAGCCGGACCACCGGGCTGATCCTGCGCGTGGAGGGACAAAGGCTCCGTCTGGTCAATGCCGTCACCGGTGAAGAGCTCCTCTGGGATGAGGAGATCGATCTGCGCCGGAAGGAGGCCGAGGAGCGCGCAGCCCAGGCTGAGGAGCGCGCCGTCAAGGCCGAAGCAGAGGTGGCCCGCCTCCACCGGGAGATGGAGGAGGGCCGGGGTAGAATCTCTCGGGAGGAGGAACGCGGATGACCTATCTCGCCGACCGCATCACAGTCGATCCCGAGCAGTGCGGGGGGCGTCCGTGCATCCGCGGGATGCGGATCCGCGTCAGCGATGTCCTGGATCTGCTCGCGAACGGTCTGAGTCCCGAGCAGGTCGTGGAAGAGCTGCCTGACCTTGAGCTGCAGGATATCCGGGCGTGCCTCCGGTTCGCCAGCCAACGGTTCGACCATCCGGTGCTGGTGGTTTGATCGTCTGGGTCGATGCGCAGCTCTCGCCCGCCTTGGCATCTTGGCTGAATCAGGTCTTCGGCATTCCCGCCTATTCCGCCCGTCACCTGGGCCTCCAGTTCGCCAGAGATCGGGAGATCTTTTTGGCGGCTCGGGAGGCGGGCGCAGTGGTCCTGACCAAGGACCGGGATTTCGTCGTCCTCGTCGAGCAGCTTGGGCCGCCTCCTCAGGTGATCTTGATCACCTGCGGGAACACGTCCAACGAGGTGCTCAGGGTGATTCTCTGGAAGAGCTTCCCGAGAGCCCTCGAGCTCCTGAGAGGTGGCGAAAGGATTGTCGAGATCAGCGGCCCACGATAGTGGCGCCCCATCCACCAGCCTTCAGTCCTTGGTCCTCCGGAGCAACTCGCGCTTCTTCGTTTCGGAGACCACCGACAACGACTTCGCTCCCTTCTGCAGGCAGAGGACCGGCAGGTTGCCGAGCACGGCGAACTGGCCCGGCCGTTGGGCGACGAAGGTCTCGATGCAGACGTAGGTCCCGTCCGCGAGACTGCCCGGGACGTGGAAGGCGAAGGCCACGATGGCGGATTCGCCAGGCTCCAGGTTCACAGGCTTCGGGTTGCTCGTCTGGAAGGTGGCGTTGATCAGGACGGGGGAGACAGAGACGATGGAGTCCGCCAGGCTCCAGGCATGGCCTTCGAGCCGGGTGTCCAGGCCGTTGCTGATCCGTACCCTGAAGCGGCAGCTTCCGCCGCTGGAGGGAACGGTGCACGGCTCTTCGAGGCGGATGCGGACGGGCCTCGAGGCGAGGGCGAGATCTCCGGCGTCGTAGTCTCCCTCCGGGATGCTCAGGAAGCCGGTCTGGAACGGGACGTACTGCTCGGCGTTGACTTCGATCCGGTAATGGCCGGGGGAGAGGAGGGCCGCCGTCTGGCTGTCGAAGCGGAAGCTTCCCTGGGCGTCGGTGCCGGTGAAACCGACCGGCCGGCAGTCGTCCACGGAGCGGCAGAAGTAGAGCTTCACCTGGACGAACGGCGCGGAGCCGCCCGGCAGGGGCTCGCCGGTCTGTGCGTCCACCACCCGGCCCTGGATCGAATCGATTGCGGGGCCTGTCTGGGCGTGGGCCTGTGAAGAAATTTCTACCAGGGCCATGGCAAGAATACACAGGCAAAGGCTCCGGCGACGCACATCACTCCTCATACAATCTCCTTCTCTTCCCGTTTCTGGGTGTGGTTGACGCGATGCGTGAACAAAAATATGCAAAGACGGGGCCGTGAGGCTCGCCGGGAACGCCGGCATCCTTGCCGGCCGCCTTGCTTGTCTTGAGTTAGTCGGCCGGCGAGGACGCCGGCGCTCCCAGGGGGGCAAAGACAATTTTTTCGTAGACTTCTGCCAAGGCGAGCTCGCACTGGATGGAAGGCAGCGCCAGGGTGGCTTCGAGACCGGTGGTTTCGGAGAACAGCCAGCGGTTGTCGTTCTGCCGGAGGTACTGCTCGACGTGGGGCTCGCTTTGGGACACGAGGAGATACTCCACGAGAGACTCGATGCTCCGGTAGTGCTCGAACTTCTTCCCCCGGTCGTAGGCCTCGGTGGTCGGGGAGAGGACCTCGATGATCACCGTGGGGTTCAAGAGCGTGTCCTGGTGCTCGTCCTGGAGCCGGGGCTCGCCGCAGATCACGACGACATCGGGATAGGTATAGAGGCCAGTCGCGGGAAGATAGACCCTCTGGTCGTTCGGGCAGATTTGGCATGGCTTGCGGCGAAGCTGCTGCCACAGCGCTCCGTTGATGTTCCCGATGATGGCGTTGTGAGCGAAGCTTCCTCCCGTCATCGCGAACATCTCGCCCTCGAGGTACTCGCTCTTGGTCTCCGCCTGGCGCTCCATGGCGAGGTAATCTTCCGGAGTCAGGTAAGGCCTGGGCTGGGGTTCCATATCCTTGGACGATACCATGGTGCTCAATCCGGGTACAGATCTCCCGCCTCCTGATCCCATGATAGCTCTTGGCAGGGGCCGGGGCGGTTTCGGTCTCTTTGATAGACTCCCCGGCCATGCCGCTGACGCCGACCGTGGCAATCGTCGGACGCCCCAACGTCGGGAAATCGACTCTGTTCAACCGCCTGATCGGGCGGCGCAAGGCGATCGTCCACGATATGCCGGGGGTGACGCGGGACCGGATCACGGGGACCGCGGAGGTGGCGGACGAGCGGCACGTCCAGATCGTGGACACGGGGGGGCTGGTGCCCGGGGACGATCCGCTGGGGCTTTCCCAGCAGGTGTTCCTCGCGGTCGAGGAGAGCGACCTTCTGCTCTTCATCGTGGATGGTAGGGAAGGGCTGGTGTCGGCGGACGAGGTCGTGTGGTCGGAGCTCCGGCGGTACGGCAAGCCCACGATCCTGGTGGTGAACAAGGGGGACACCCGGGAGGCCCGGGAGCGCTTCTCGGAATTCTACGGCCTGGGGATCGACCGGATGCTTCTCGTCTCGGCCGAGCACGGCGGGGGGATCGAGGATCTGCGGGAGGCCCTGGCGCTCGCCCTGCCGGAGCTCCCGGAGGTGGAAATCCCGGAGGCGCCGCCGATCGCCATCGTGGGCCGGCCGAATGTCGGGAAGTCCTCTCTTCTCAACAAGATCTCGGGCCTCCCCCGGTCGCTGGTGTCGCCCGTGGCGGGAACGACCCGGGACCCGGTGGACACGATCATCACCCGTGGGGAGAGGTCCTATCTCCTGATCGACACGGCGGGCATCCGCCGCCGGAGCCAGGTGTCGGGCGCGCCGGAGGAGCTGGCGGTGATGATGGCGCGGCGGCAGATCGAGCGGGCGGACCTCGCAGTGCTGGTGATCGATACCTCCCAGGGAGTGACGAGCGGGGATCTCGCCATCGCCGGCGCCATCTGGGAGCTGGGCCGCGCCGCCGTGGTGGCCATGAACAAGTGGGACCTCCTGGACGAAGAGGGCCGCAAGAAGCTGGAGGCCGGGGCCGAGCGGCTGGACGAGCTGCTGTCCTCCCCCGGGCGGGTCAACGTCTCGGCGCTGACCGGCCGCGGCATTGAGAAGCTCTGGGCGCCGATCGACAAGGCGCTCAGGGCGTACCGGGTGAAGCTCAGCACGGGCCAGCTCAACCGGTTGTTCGAGGCGGCCATCAAGAAGGTCGCGCCGCCGGCCCTCCAGGGGGCGCCGTGGAAGCTCTACTACACGACCCAGGTGTCGACGGGTCCGCCGACCTTCATGCTCTTCGCGAACAAGACGATCCCCCGCAATCATCACTACCGGCGGTATCTGGAGAACCGGCTCCGGGAGGAGCTGGACCTGCCAGGGGTGCCGGTGCGGCTGGTGATCCGGAAGCGGACGGAGTGATCTGCCATGAAGCGCACCCTGGCCGCCACCTTCCTCTTCGCGGCCCTCGTCGCCGCGTGCAGAGGTGAGGAGAAAGCGATCCAGGAGCGGCTCCAGGAGAGGGGGACCGCTGATGTCATGGCGGAGTTTTCGAAGGCTTTGTATGCTCCGCCGGCGGACGGCCGACTGACGGACAGGCAGATCCGGATGTACCTAGAGGTCAAGGAGCGCGGACGGAAGATCCGGGAGGTGGCGGTGCAGGATCGGGCTGAGGAGGATGGCCTTGTGATCTCCGATCTCCGAGCGGCACTGGAGTTGGGGCACAATCCAAAGGACTTCACCTGGGTGGGGGAGCGGATCGCCGAGGCCGAGGAGGTCGAGGCCATGAGCACCCTCGAGCAACGAGTGGAGCAGAGCCGGGAGGAGTACCTGGCGATGCTGGAGGAGGAGAGGAAGGCCGCGACCGAGGAGGCGCAGAAAGCGGAGATCGATCAGCAGATCGAGGAGTTCAAGCGCGCTCGGGAGGCCCGGACGGAGGTGAACCAGGTGGTCGGGCACAACATGGAGCTGCTTTCCAGGTACAAAGACGAGCTCGGAGCGGCACGATGGGCAGAGGCGAGTCAGCGAAAGGAGCGCGCCAGATGATCGATCCGGCTCCCTTGCCTTGCGAAGACCCGCACGAGCGCTGGGCCCGGCAACTGGTCTGCTCACGCACGGGAGTGACGGCTTCCCTGGACGAGCCGGCCTTCCTCTCCCCGGCCGGCGCTCCCTGGCTGGTCGACTACGACCTGGATCCCCAGAAAGGCGAGAGGCTCCTCCGCGCCCTCCCAGGCCGTCCGTGGACGCTCTGGCGGTATCGGGAGCTGCTGCCCGTGCAGCAGCATTTCGACCGGCGGGTGGACCTGGGCGAGGGGGGCACACCGCTCGTCCGTCTCCGCAGGCTGGCGCCGGAGCGCGCGGGAATCGAGCTGTGGGTGAAGGACGAGTCGCGCAATCCCACGGGCTCCTTCAAGGACCGGGGGCTCTCGCTCGCGGTGAATCGTGCGCTGGAGTTGGGCGCCCCGGGCGTGCAGCTCGCGAGCGCCGGCAACGCTGCCCTGTCCCTGGTCGCCTACGCTGCGGCGGCGGGGCTGCCGGCGAGGGTGGCCCTCCCGGAGGACACGCCGCGGATGGTCTTCCGCCGCTGCTGGGACCATGGGGCCGAGGTGCTCTCCTCTCCCGGCACGCTCGTCGAGGCGGCGAAGCTTTTGGAGGAGGGCGGGGAGAAGTACTGGACGCTCTCGACCCTCCGGGAGCCCTACCGGGTGGAGGGGAAGAAGACCATGGGCCTGGAGCTCGCCGAGCAATTCGGCTGGGAGCTGCCGGACTGGATCGTCTACCCTCTCGGCGGCGGCACCGGGATCGTGGGGATGCACAAGGCGTTCGACGAGCTCGAGCGGCTCGGGCTGATCGGCCCGAAACGCCCGCGCTTCGTGGTCGTCCAGGTCACCGGCTGCGCCCCCATCGTGCGCGCCTGGGAGCGCGGTGAGGAGAAGGCCGAGCCCTGGGAGGACCCGAAGACCCGGGTCTGGGGCCTGCGGGTGCCAAAGGCGATCGGCGACTTCCTGGTGCTCCGGGCCGTGCGGGAATCCGGCGGCCGGGCCGTCGCCGCGGACGAGTCCCGCCTGGACAAGCTCGCCTCCTGGGTGGCCGCCCAAGAGGGCCTGCGGATCGGCCCCGAGGGCGCCGCGGCCCTGGCCGCCGTGGAGGATCTGGCCACCGCAGGGGTGTTCTCGCCCGGCGAGCGGGTGGTGGCGTTCCAGACGGGGAACCCGGACAATTATTTGTGAGCTCTCCTTACGTAACGAAATTCCTCGATACCCTCATCTCCTCCGGCACCGCCGATGCCGCCGTCGCCCTCCTCGGCACGGCCAACGAGATCCTCTGGGAAGGCGCCGTCGGCGAGGCCCGGCCCGGGGTGCCGGCGGGGATCGCAACGCGGTTCGACTACGCCTCGGTCACCAAGCCGTTCGTGGCCTCCCTGGCGCTTCTGCTGGACGCCGACGGGACACTGCCGCTTGGGGCACCCATCGGCGAGGTCTGGCCCGAGGCGCACCCGGAGCTGGGCCGTCGGCCGCTCTCCGATCTCTTCCGGCACCGCTCGGGGCTCCTGGGGTGGACGCCCCTGTACCACCGGTGCCGGACGTTGGAGGACATTCGGGAGTTGCTCCTGCACGGCGGGCTCCTCGGGGCCCGGGCGGGCACGTACAGCGATCTCGGATATATGCTCTGGGCGTTGACGGTGGAGAAGGCCGCGAGGCAGCCGCTTGCAGGCCTGATCCACTCGCGGGTGTTGGCGCCTCTCGGCCTCTCGGGAGTCGAGGTGCTTCCCGGCGAGCGGCCGGACCTTGCACAGTCGCGGATGGGGACCGGCCAGGAGGTGAAGCTCGCGACGAGGCAGGGCTTCGAGATTCCGGATCTCGGGGCCCCGGCTGTGGGCCAGCCGCAGGACGGCAACGCCCGCTTCCTCGCCGGGTTCGGCTTCGGTGGAGGGGTTTTCGGCCACGCGGGGCTCTTCGGCAGCGCGCGGGACCTTTGGCGGCTGGGATCGGAATGGCTGGCGCCGGGGCGGTTGTTGTCACCAGAGGGAGTTTCGACGGCTTTGGCGGGCAAAGGTCCCTTCGCCATCGGCTGGTGGCGAAGAACGATCGACGGCAGCGCCGGACGGGCTCTCTCCCGCGCTTCTTTCGGCCACACCGGTTTTGCCGGCAACAGTCTCTGGATCGATCCGGAAGCGCGCCGGGTGTTCGTGCTGCTGAGCACCCGGACCGATCCGTCGAGCAACATCAACGCCTGGCGCCGGCGCTTCCACACGGCAGCGTCGCGGCACGGATGAAGATCTGAGAGGGAGGCAATCCAAGAATGGAAACCCGAGACCTGGTTCTCGTCGACGGGGTGCGCACCCCGATGATCGATTACAACGGCGACTTCGCCGAGATTTCCGCCATCGACCTCGGGGCGCACGCGGCCCGGGCGCTCTTCGAGCGCACCGGCGTCGATCCCTCCGAGATCGATCACACGGTCGTGGGCAATGCCCTCCAGACCTCGCCCGACGCCATCTACGGCGCCCGCCACGTGGCGTTGAAGGCCGGGGTGCCGAAGGAGGTGCCGGCCCTGACCGTCAACCGGCTGTGCGGCTCGGGTGTCCAGTCGGTCATCTCCGCCGGCCAGATGATCCTGACCGGCGAGGCCACGACCTGCCTCGTGGGCGGCATGGAGAACATGTCCCAGGCGCCGCACGTGATCTGGGGCGCCCGCCGCGGCTTCAAGCTCGGCCAGGGGCAGCTCCAGGATCTGCTCATGGTGGCCCTGCTGGACTCCTACTGCGGCTATTACATGGCCCAGACGAGCAACAACCTCGCCCGCGACTACGGGATCACCCGCGAGGAGCAGGACCGGTTCGCGATCCAGTCCCAGCGCCGGGCCGGCGAGGCCTGGAAGGCCTGCCGCCTGAGCGAGGAGGTCGTCCCGGTTGAAGTGGGGAAAGGCAAGCGGGCCAAGAGAGTGGAGAGGGACGATCACATGCGTCCGGAGACCACCATGGAGGACCTGGCCGGTTTGCCCACGGCCTTCGACAAGGAGGGCTTCGTCACGGCCGGCAACGCCTCCGGGATCGTGGACGGCGCGGCCATGCTGCTCCTTTCGACAGCGGAGCGGGCGACTGAGCGGGGTTGGAAGCCGCTCGGCCGGATCCTCTCCTGGTCCGTGGTGGGCGTTGATCCTTCCCGTATGGGCATCGGTCCGGCGCCGGCCATCCGCAAGGCCCTGGAGAGGGCGGGGATGACGCTGGGGGATGTCGATCTCTTCGAGATCAACGAGGCGTTCGCGGGCCAGATCCTGGCGGTCGTCAAGGAGCTGGATCTGGAGACGGACAAGCTGAACGTCAACGGCGGCGCCATCGCCCTGGGCCATCCGCTGGGGGCCTCGGGCTCGCGCCTGCTCATCACCTTGCTGAAGGAGCTGCGGCGCCGCGGCGGCGGTGTGGGTGTGGCCTCGGCCTGCATCGGCGGCGGGCAGGGCATCGCAATGGTGGTCGAGGCCGCTGCTTGATCGACCTCAACGGCCGCCGGGTCGTGGTGACGGGGGGCAGCCGCGGCATCGGCGCCGCGTGCTGCCGCCTCTTCGCGCAGTCCGGGGCGGCCGTGCTCGTCCAGTACATGGCGAGCGGCAACAGGGCCGCCGCGGTCCGCGAGGAGCTGCGGCGGCTTTCCGACGCTCCGCACTGCTGTTTCCGCTGCGACATCACGGACCTCGACCAGGTCCATCGGCTCTTCGAGTTCGTCAGGGAGCACTGGGGCGGACTCGACTGCCTGGTGAACAACGCCGGGGTCTGGGTCTACGATCCCCTGGCGCGGTTGCGTCCCGAGCAACTCCACGCGACGCTGGCGGTGAACGTCATCGGCCCCTTCCTCTGCGCCCGGGAGGCGGTCGCCCTCCTGGACGGCTCGGAGGACGGCTCGATCGTGAACATCAGCTCCACCGCCGGCCAGCGGGGCGAGGCCTATTACAGCGCCTATGCCGCGAGCAAGGGCGCGCTGATCTCGGCCACCAAGTCCTGGTCCACAGAGTTGGCCCCGCGCATCCGCGTCAACGCCGTGGCTCCGGGCTGGGTGGACACGGATATGACCGCCGAGGCTCTCGCCGGGGAGCACCGGGAGCAGGTCATCGCCTCGATCCCCCTCCACCGCATCGCGACGCCGGAGGACATCGCGGGGCCGGTGGTGTTCCTGGCGTCGCCGCTCGCGCGGCATATCACGGGGGAGATTCTGAATGTGAATGGGGGGAGCGTGCTCGTGGGGTAAAAGGACCTAAAGGACATAAAGGACCAATGGGACGAGAGAACCACCAGTATTTTTTGTCCTTAGGGTCCTTTTTGTCCTTTAGGTCCTTTCCCTCTCCCACAGATACCCCAGACACTTATAGATCAGCTTCGCCGTGAGGAAGTCGCTCGCCGGCTGGCCGCCGAGAGGGGCAAGCTCGATGACGTCCATGGAGACGACCGTCTTCGCCTGGAAGAGGTGGCGGAGCAGCTTCATGGTGGGGGTCCACAGGCCGCCGCCGGGCTCCGGGGTGCCGGTCGCGGGGACGAGGGAGGGGTCGAAGTAGTCGATGTCGAAGGTGAGATAGATCTTTTCCGGGAGCTGCGACAGCATCTTCGGGAAGAGCTCGCCGGCCTGATCGAGCTGGTGGCCCCAGATCACAGGCAGGTTGCGCTCGCGGATGAGCCGGGCTTCGGGGGCGGAGAGAGAGCGGATCCCGACCGCGAGAACGGGGAGTCCCGCGTCCAGGACCCTTTTCATCACGCTGGCGTGGCTGTAGGGCGTGCCCTCGAACTCCTCGCGGAGGTCCGAGTGGGCGTCGAACTGGACGACACCGATCTCGCCGTGAACCTCCCGGGCGGCCTTGATCGGGGCCTGGGAGAGGCTGTGCTCGCCGCCCAGGGTCACCAGGAACTTGCCCCGCTCCATGTGAATCTTCGCGTCGGCCTGGATCTCGGCCATGGCCTCGGCCATGTCGAACGCTTCGGGGAGAAAGGAGGGGAGGGTGGCGATTCCCTGGATGTACGGCTCGGCCTCGAGCTCCTCGTCGTAGAGCTCCATGGCCTGGGATGCGCGCAGGATCGCCGCCGGGCCGGAGGCCGTCCCCTTGCCGTAGGAGGTCGAGCGCTCGAAGGGGACCGGGAGGACGGCGACGCGGCTGGTCTCGTAGGCGCTCGACTCCTCGTCGAGGAGGCCGAAGTTGTTGGGCAGTGAGGGCATGGGCTTGTCCTGTCGGTGGCGGTTGGGAGAGGCTAGCCGAAGTGGCGCAGTTTCTAGCAGGTGGGTTCCCGGAGTGTCAAACGGAGGACTGGAGATGGAGCCTTTGGAGCTTCCCGAGGAGGTCCGCGAGCGCATCCGCGAGGCCCGCCGCGTGGTGGCGTTTTCCGGCGCGGGGGTGTCCCGGGAGAGCGGTCTCGACACTTTCCGTGGGGCTGGAGGTCTGTGGGAGCGGATGCGGCCCGAGGAGCTGGCCACGCCGCAGGCCTTCCGGGCGGATCCGGGCAAGGTCTGGCGGTGGTACGCCTGGCGGTGGAAAAAGGCCTCGGCGGCAGAGCCGAACCCGGCCCATCGCGCGCTGGCAAGGCTGGAGGAGGTCTTTCCGTCCTATACATTGGTAACGCAGAACGTCGACGGGCTCCACGGTCGGGCGGGGAGCCGGAGCCTCCTCGAGCTCCATGGCACCCTGATCCGGGCCTACTGCAATCGCTGCGGCAAGAGCCGAGACATGGGCGAGGCCATCGCCGAGTCGCCCGAGGAGCCGCCCGTGTGCTCGTGCGGCGGCAGGTTCCGGCCGAGCGTCGTCTGGTTCGGCGAGTCCCTGCCGGAGGACGTCCTCTTCCGGGCTTCGCAGGAGGCGTCCTCCTGCCATGTCTTTCTCTCCGTGGGGACCTCGTCGACCGTCTATCCCGCGGCGGGGCTGATCGAGCTGGCCCACCAGGCCGGCGCCTGTCTGATCGAGGTGAACCCTGAGCCCACTCCGTTTTCCGGACTGATGGACCTCCGCCTGGCCGCTCCGGCGGGGGAGGCGGTCCCCGCCCTCGTTGCAGCGATGGAGAGATGCCGATGACCGACTACCTGATCCGCGAGCTGCCCAAGGGAGAGCGCCCCCGGGAACGGTTGCTCGAATCCGGAGGGCGGTCGCTCTCGGACACCGAGTTACTGGCCGTGCTCCTGCGCACGGGAAAGAAAGGAGTTTCGGCCCTACAGCTCGCCCGCGAGCTGTTGCTCGAGAGCGGTGGTCTCGGCGGGCTGCTCTCGGCGACCGCCCACTCCCTGCGCCGCAAGGGGATTGGTCCGGCCAAGGCGGCGAGCCTGTTGGCCGCTCTCGAGA
>DASQEB010000408.1:0-9584 GCA_035633875.1 Thermoanaerobaculia bacterium | reverse complement strand
ATGGATCATCCACTCGTGGATCTCCTTGAGGACGTGCGGGTAGCCGCCCGACCGGTCGTCGGAAGAAAGCTCCGCCTCCGGATGGCGCTTGCGCCAGAGGACCCGCAGCCAGGGAGGCATTGGGAGTCTGTCGTGGGCCTCGTCGGGCCGGAGCAGGTGGAAGTCCTGGTTTTCGGCGATGAGCTTCGCCAGGGCGCTGTCGGGGGCGACCCGATCCTTGGCGAGTTGGCGCTGGAGGGAAGGCCACCGGGGAGCCTCGGCGGCGGAGGCGGTTCCCACCAGACCCAAAAGGACAGGCAGGAGGAGAACGATCAGACACTGCTTGCGCATGCAGACCTCCGGGGACAGACAAGCTGAGCCGAACCTCTCCAGGGAGGACCGGCCTCTTGGTTTCCGTTTCAGCTAGTGTCTAATTATACATCCATCGATGACGGTGTGGTTCTCCTCCGCGAACAGAGACGAAACAAGCCCTGCCCGGGGGTTCCCCGGCAGGGCTGCTTCGCCCGGAACAGCATCAGCGCGCTTCGCGGGAGACGGGTGCGTCCTTCAGGTCCTCGAAGGTGACCCTGCGTTCCACCGCCTCGTGCTTCTTGCCGTCCACCTCGGCGTAGGGGTAGACGAAGAAGTTCAGCGGCTCCCCCTGTTGCCGGGGATTCAGGACGAGGTGCCGGCCGCGGCTGAATTCCAGCCGGTTCTCGTCGTGATGGCCGTAGAAATAATCCTTTTTCGCCGTGTTGCCCGCCGCCAGGGCCTTGGCGGCCTCGCTGCTGTCCACGGGCACCCAGCCCTTCCCCTGGACGTACATCTCGGCCCAGCAGTGGTAGCCCGGGATCTCGCCGGTCCCGCGCTGCTCCGGCAGGGGAAAGCCGATGGCGAAGCGCGCCGGGATACCCTGCGAGCGGGCCATGCCGATGATCAGTGCGTGGAAGTCCGTGCAGTTGCCGCGCTTGGCGTCGCAAGCCCAGACGGCATCGCCGCGGCCCCAGCCGGTGCCGCTCTTGTCATACTTCATGATCCCGGTCACCTTCTCGTAGATGGCCCGCGCCTTCTCCGCGTCACTCCTCTTGCCTTCGGTGGCCTCGACGGCGAGCGCCTTGACAGGCCCGTCCAGGGGGACCAGCGGCTCGGCCATCAGGTACTGACGGGCATCCTCCGGCGAGAGGGTCTCCCTTTCCCCTGCATTCTCCCGCCGCGTGGCCACCACCTCCATGGTGATCTCCATCGGCCCCTGCGGGCTTGCGGCCTGGAAGTAGACGGCCTCGTTGCCGTACCGCGGCTCCCTCCCGATGGTCACGGCTCCGGGAGCCTGCACGGTGACCTGGTGGATCGTCTGGTTGCGGTCCGTCTGGGGAAAGGGCAGCCACACGCTCAGGGACCGGGACCCGGAGGGGATGTCCTTGACCACCGCTCTATAGGTGAAAAGGAACGTGCGGGTCTTGAGATCGGAGGGCTCGGTGCCTTGCGGCGCGGACGAAGCCCCTGCAGCCGGCCCGGCCAGGGCGAGCAGCAAGGGGACGATCAGGGCGTTCTTCTGCATTTCTCTCCCTTCCCTTCAGTTCCAGGCGGAATTATAGGACCTACCCCGCCGCGCTCCGCCGGAACCGGCTCGCCGCCAGCCACAGGATGCCTGCCCCCAGGAGCAGGAGGGCGAGGAACTGGGGCCACAGGGCGTCGAAGCCCGCGCCCTTGAGGAAGAGGCCGCGCACGATCTCCAGGTAGTGGCGCATCGGATTGGCGAGAGTCAGCCAGCGGAAGAAGGGGGACATGCTGGTGACCGGGAACATGAAGCCGGAGAGGAGGATGACCGGCATGAAGGTGAGGAACACCGCCATGAAGGCTTCCTGCTGGGTACGGGAGATGGTGGAGATGAAGAGGCCGACGCCCAGCACCGCAAGGATGTAGAGGAGGCTGGCGAGCAGCAGCAGCAGAACGCTCCCCCGCAACGGAATGCGGAACCAGAGGAGCGCGACGGACGTGATCAGCCCCAGGTCCACGAGGCCGATCAGCGCGAAGGGGATGGTCTTGCCGAGGATCAGCTCGCCAGGGGTCAAGGGGCTCACCAGGAGCTGCTCCAGGGTGCCGATCTCCCGCTCCCGCACGATGGCGAGGGAGGTCAGCAGCAGGCAGATCAGCATGAGGATGGCCCCCAGAACAGCCGGCACGTTGTAGTCCCGGCTCGCGAGCTCCGGGTTGTACCAGGCCCGGGCTCGCAGGTCCACGGCCGGGGTGGCCCGGGCCGGGAAGCGCCTGGCCGCGTAGCTCTGGACGATCCGCTCGGCGTAGCCCTGGGCCACCGTGGCCACGTTGGAGTTGGTGCCATCGAAGAGGAGCTGCACCCGGGCCGGCCCGCCGCTTTCGAGGTCGCGGGAGAAGCCCGGGGGGATCACGAGACCGAGCACCGCGTCCCCGTGGTCCAGGGCGCGGACGAGGTCGCCCGGCCGCTGGGAGCCCCCCACCACCCGGAAGTATCCTGAGGCGGTGAAGGTCTCCACCAGCTCGCGGGACTCCCGGGTCCCGTCGTTGTCCACCACGAAGGTCCGGGTGTTGCGCACGTCCGTGGACACGGCGTAGCCGAAGACGATGAGTTGGAGGACCGGCGCCACGAAGAGGACCCGGCGCATCCGGGGATCCCGGAAGACCTGCCGGAATTCCTTGCGGACCATCTCGACGACGCGCTCGGCGTTCACTCCAGCTCCTTCCTGAACTTGAGGACGGCGAGCCCCAGCCCGGCCACGGCGAAGGCCAGCATCAGGAGCCCCTGGGTCCGCAACACCTCCGCTCCCACACCTTTGAGGAAGATCCCCCGCGTGACCACCAGGAAGTACCGCGCCGGGATGAGATGGGAGAGGGCCCGGAGCACGGGGGGCATGGCCTCGATCGAGAACATGAATCCCGACAGCAGCAGGGTCGGCAGGAAGGTGACCACCATGGCGACCTGGGTGGCCAGGACCTGGGATTTGGCCACGGCTGAAATGAAGAGCCCGAGCCCCAGGGCGCCGCAGAGGAAGAAAAAGGACAGGATCATCAGCAGGGCCGCGTTCCCCCGGAACGGCACCCCGAAGAGGAGCACGCCAAGGACGGAGCTGAGGACGACGTCGAGCAGGCCGATACCGAGGTAGGGCAGGAGCTTGCCCAGGACCACCTCCAGGCGGGAGACCGGAGTGGCCGCGAGCTGCTCCATCGTCCCCCGCTCCCACTCCCGGGCGATGGTCAGGGAGGTGAGCATGGCCGCGATGATCATCATGATGACCGCCACCAGGCCCGGAACGATCATGTTCCGGCTCTCCATCTCCTCGTTGAACCAGACCCGGGTCTCGGCCACGACCGGCGGGACGAAGGTCCTCCCCTGGAGCTGGCCCCGCGTCGACCAGGTCCGCACCACGGCCTCGGTGTAGCCCAGAGCGATGGTGGCGGTGTTGGCGTCGCTGCCGTCCACGATGGCCTGGAGGGGGGCGGTCCGGCCGGCGTCGAGGTCGGCCGCGAAGCCCGGCGGAATCACCAGGACGAGTTGGGCGCCCCCCCGCTCCAGGAGAGGCTCGATCGCACCGCTCCGCTCCAGGAAGCTCTCCACAGAAAAGTACCCCGACGCCTGGAGGGATTGGATCAGCTCGCGGCTTGTGGCCGAGCGGTCCTGGTCCAGGACGGCCATCCGGATGTTGCGCACGTCCCAGGAAATGGCGTAGCCGAAGATGATCAACAAGAGGACCGGCAGCACGAAGGCGAGGAGCAGGCTGCGGGTGTCCCGGCGGAGCTGGATGAACTCCTTCCGGGCCACGGCGAGGAGGCGGGTGGGACTAATCAACGACCGCCCCTCCCGCCTTTTCGACCAGCGCCACGAAGACGTCCTCGAGCGACGGCTCGATCGTCTCGATGGCCTCGACGGCGATCCCTCGCGAGGCGAGGAGGTTGGGGATGCGGGCGCGGGCCGCGGCCACGTCGCTCCCCTCCCGCAGGGCGGCGTGGAGCGCGCGGCCGAAGAGGCCCACCTGGGCGACGTCCGGGGCTCCGGCCAGCGCCTCCACCGCCCGAGGGCTGTCGTCCGTCCGGATCTCCAGGAGAGGCTCCCGCAGCCCCTCCCGGAGGCGTGCCGGGGCATCCAGGGCGATGAGCCGGCCCCGGTTCATCAGCGCGAGCCGGTGGCAGTACTCGGCCTCCTCCATGTAGTGGGTCGTGACGAAAACGGTCGTCCCCGCCGCGGCCAGGGCGTAGATCAGATCCCAGAAGCTGCGGCGGGAGATGGGGTCCACGCCCGAGGTTGGCTCGTCCAGGAAGAGGATCGGGGGCTCGTGGAGCACGGCGCACCCCAGGGCCAGGCGCTGCTTCCAGCCGAGGGAGAGCTCGCCCGTGAGGCGTCGGCGGTGCTCGGCGAGGCCAGCCATCTCCAACACCCAGTCCCGGCGCCCGGCCCGGCGAGCCCGAGGCACGCCGTAGAGGCCAGAAAAAAAGGCGATGTTCTCCTCCACCGTCAGGTCCCCGTAGAGTGAGAAGAGCTGGGACATGTAGCCGATATGCCGCTTGATGGCCCGGCTCTCCCGCCGGATGTCGAACCCCGCCACCGTGCCGCGGCCCGAGGTGGGCGGGACCAGGCCGTTGAGCATCTTGATCGTGGTCGTCTTCCCGGCGCCGTTGGGGCCGAGGAAGCCGAAGACCTCCTCTCGGTCCACCTCGAACGAGACTCTGTCCACGGCGGTGAAGCTTCCGAAGACCTTGGTCAGGTCCTCGACACGGACGGCCACCTCCCGGATCATGCGGCTTCCTCGGCGGCGGCGATCCGCTCGATGAAGACGTCCTCCAGAGAGGGATCGATGCGGTGCGCCTCCCGCGGAGCGAAGCCCGCCTGCCGCAGGGCGGCCTCCACGGCCGGGCCGTCCGCCTCCACCGAGCCGACCGTGAGGTGGAGGCGGTCCCCGAAAATCGCGGCCCGGCGCACGACCGGGAGACGGGCCGCGACGTCCCGGGCTTCCCGGGAGCGGTCGATCCGCACCTCCAGAACCTCCCCGGCGAGCCCATGCTGCAGCGCCTCGGGAGTATCGACAGCCAGGAGCTTTCCCTGGTGGAGGAGCGCCAGACGGTCGAAGCGCTCGGCCTCGTCCATGTAGGCCGTACTCACCACGGCGGTCACTCCCTCCGCCACCATCTCGTGGACGATCAGCCAGAGGTCACGCCGGGAGACCGGGTCCACGCCGAAGGTGGGCTCATCCAGGAGGAGGATGTCCGGCTGATGGATGAGGGCGCAGGAGAGGCCGAGCTTCTGCTTCATGCCGCCCGAGAGCTTGCCGGCGAGGCGGTCCTTGAACGGCCCCAGGTTGGAAAACCGATAGAGTCGTTCGAGGCGCGCCGGCCGCTCCTTCCGGGGCACCCGATAGAGGTCGGCGTAAAAATGAAGGTTCTCCTCGACCGTGAGGTCAGTGTAGAGGCCGAAGCGCTGGGACATGTAGGCCAGCCCGTGCTTGACCTTCTCGGGCTCCCGGGCCACGGAGACGCCGCCCAGGAAGGCGTCCCCCGCCGTGGGCCGGAGCACCCCTGCGAGCATCCGCAGCGTCGTGGTCTTGCCGGCGCCGTCCGGCCCCACAAGACCGAACAGCTCACCGCGGCCCACCTCGAAGCGGATGCCATCCACGGCGGTGAGGGTGCCGAAGGTGCGGGTGAGCCCTTCGACGCGCAGGTAGGGCTCCATGGGCTACCCCTTCGCTCCCTGAACCGGATCCACCTCCAGCCGCACGTCCGCCGGCAGCCCAGGCTTCAGCTCGTGCTCCGGATCTCCCGTGACCCGCACCTTGACCGCATACACCAGCTTCACCCGCTCCTCCGTGGTCTGGACGTTCTTCGGGGTGAACTCGGCCTCGGAGGCGATGAAGGCCACCTCGCCGGGATAGGTCTTGCCCGGGAAGGTGTCCGAGGTGATGGCGGCGCGGTCGCCGAGGTGGACCGCCCCGACGCGGTCCTCGCGGACATAGATGCGCACCCAGCGGTCCCCGGGGTTGATCAGCGTGAGTACGGGCGCGCCGGCCTGGACGATCTCTCCGGGCTCGCGGGCGCGCACGGTCACGACGCCGGCGAAGGGGGCCACGATCGTCATGTTGCCCAGGACGGCCTCGGTGGCGCGCAGGGCGGCCTCGGCCTGGGCGAGCTGGGCTCGGGCCTGCTCGATCCGCTCCGGGCGAGGGCCTTTCTGGACGAGTTGGAGCTGCTCGGCGGCCTGGGTGCGCTGAGCCTTCGCCACGTTGAAGGCGAGCCGGGCGTTGTCGAGGGCCTCGCGGCTCACGGCGCCTCCTTCGAAGAGCGTCCGAGTACGCTCGTAGTCCGTCTCCGCATTGGCGAGGCGGTCGCCGGCGGCGGTGAGAGCGGCCCGGGCAGTTGCCACTTCTTCACGCCGAGATCCCTGCTCGAGCTCGGCCAGGGCGGCCCGCGCGGCCTCCACCTGGGCGGCGGCCTGGGCGCGCCGGGCCTCGGACTCGGAGCTGTCGAGCCGCGCCAGCACTTGGCCGGCCCGGACCCGGTCGCCCTCGCGGACGGCGACCTCCGCGATTCGCCCCGAGGCCTGGAATCCGAGCTGGGCGTCGGTGGCCTCCACGGTACCCGAGGCGGTGAGCCCCGTCTCGGCTTCGGCCGGCCGGTTGAACCAGTACCAGGCCCCTGCTCCAGCGGCTGCAAGCAGAACCATGAGGATGACGATCTTCTTCGGGTTCATGGCTCTCGCTCCATGGTCTCCCGCAGGTTCTCTCGGATCCAGGCCGGGGTGAGCCGCCCGGCGGCCCGCGCCAGGTCCACCCGGGCGAGGACCGCGGCGTGCTCGGCGTCGGCAAGGTTGGCCCGGGCGGCGAGCAGGTCGGCCTCGGCGGTCAGGTAATCGGTCTGGGTTCCGGCTCCGTTGTCCAGGAGGAGCTTCTGGACGCGGGAGACCTCGGCGAAGCGCTCCACGGCCTTCTCCAGGCTCTCCACCCGGGCTCGGGCCTCCTCGGCCGCTGCGGCAGCGCGGTCTACGTCCTCGCGGACGGCGATCTCTGCGAGCCGGACCTGCTCGGCCGCAGCGCGGCGGGCGGCCTCGGCCCGGGCGACCCGCTTGCGGAGGGACCCGCCGTCGAAGAGGGGCACGGTGAGCTGGAAGCCGGCGTTCCACTCCGTGGTGAGGTCCAGATCGGAGGAGCTCCACTCGTTCAGGTTGGCCACCGCCCGCAACTCCGGCTTGAGAGCGCTCTCCGCCAGGGTGACGGCGGCCTCGGCCGAGGCGAGCTGCTCCCGCGCCTGGAGGACGGCCGGGCTGGCCTCGATGCCCGCCTGGATCAGGGCCTCCCGATCGGGCGGCGTCCCGGCCCGGCTTTGGACCGGTGCGAGCCGTGCGGCCCGGGTCTCCTCCACCGGGGCACCCAGCAGGCGGGCCAGCTCCCGCTCGGCGTTGTCCAGGGCCGTGGCGTAGCTCACCCGCTCCGCGCGGGCGCCTTCCAGGGCGGCCTCGGCGCGGATCACCTCCACCTGGGGCGCCTTGCCCACGTCGAAGCGCTGCCGCGCCCGGCCGAGCTCCGCGTCCAGAGCCGCGAGACGCCGGTCGTGGGCCGCGAGCACCCGGCTCCGACCGACGGCCCGCAGGTAGGCTGCGGCCACCCGGGCACCGAGGGCCTGCTCTGCGTCCCCTAAGGCGGCTCCGGCGCCCCCGAGCTGCGAGCGGGCCGCGCGGATGCGGGCCTCGGTGGCGCGACCGTCATAGAGCGTGTAGCTCACCGTGAGCTGCCCCTGGAGGAGCGTCTCGTCGAACTCCGGAAACAGCCCCGGGCCGAAGCCGTGGATGGGGGTGACCACCATGGGCTCCTGGAACTGCGTGGCCGAAGCCGTGAAGCGCCCCCGCACCCGACGGGAGAGCTCCTCGGCCGCCAGCGCTGCAGCCGCCTCCTCCTGCCGGGCGCGGGCGGTCTCGACGCTGGGAAACTTCGCCAGGGCCCTCTCCACGGCCTCCGCGAGGGTCAGCGGCTCCTGCGCCTGGACAGGCACGGCCGTCAGGGCGAGCAGGAGCCAGGAAATCGATCGTTTCACTCTCCTCCCTCCTTCCACCCCGTGATCCGGCGCACGAGGACCGGGATCTGCGCCAGGGCCTTCTCCCGCGGGATGCCGACCTCGGGCATGAGCCGCCGCTGGACAGCCGTCGTGATCGCGAACCCGAACAGCGACATCACCAGCACCTCGGGGGGCGGCCCGCCCGGCGAGGACGGCATTTCCCGAACAAGCTGGAGGAGGATCGTCCGGACCTCGCCGATGATCTCCCGCATCCGGCCGATGACCACCTCGTCCCCCGCCGCCGAGGCCTCCGCGAGGATCAGGAAGGGGAGGCCGTCGGTCCGGAGGATCAGGTCCAGGTGATGGGTGAGGATCCGCTCGATCCGCTCCACCGGCAGGGCCTCCGTGTCCGCCGCCGCGGCCCGGATGGGCGGCAGCAGCATCTCCGCGAGCCGGCTGAGGATCCCCAGGACGAGCGCCTGCTTGGTCGGGAAATGGCGGTACACGGCCGGTTCGGTGAAGCCCACCCGCTCCGCCACCTTCTTCATGGTGAGGTTGGCCAGGCCGGACTCCCGGACCAGCTCGAGGGTCCGGTCCAGGATCTCCTCCTGGCGGGGAGTGGTCGTGATGTCCCTGGTGCTCATCGTGGCGCCTTGTTAGTGAGTCCTCACTAACGCTTCCAGCATACGCCGGTCCGCGGGGCTGTCAAGCCCACTCCTCGAGCGTCCGGGGAGATAGACTCCGGCGGAAGGAGGACCGCCTTGGACTTCCACGTACCCGACGAGATCCGCAGCCTCGCCACCACCGTCCGCCGTTTTCTCGACACGGAAGTCCTTCCCATGGAACGCCTCGTCCTCGAGCGCGGCCTCGGCGCCGCCGAGACGGAGCTCGGCCGTTTGCGCTCCCGCGTCCGGGAGATGGGTCTGCTCGCCCCGCACGTCCCCCGCGACTGGGGGGGCGGGGGGCTCCCCTTCCTGGGCTTCGCGCACCTCGCCGAGGTCCTCGGCCGGAGCCTCATCGGCCACTACGTCTTCAACTGCCAGGCTCCCGACGCCGGCAACATGGAGCTTCTCCTCCACCACGGGGCGGACGAGCAGAAGGAGCGCTGGCTCCGTCCCCTGGTCGCGGGGGAGATCCGGAGCTGCTTCGGGATGACCGAGCCCGAGTTCCCCGGTTCGAACCCGGTGCTGCTGGGGACGACAGCCCGCAGGGAGCGGGATGAGTACGTGCTGGACGGCCACAAGTGGTTCACCTCCAGTGCCGACGGCGCGGCCTTCTGCATCGTCATGGCGGTGACCGACCCGGGGGCGAGCCCCTACGCCCGGGCGAGCCAGATTTTGGTGCCCACGGATACGCCAGGGTTCGAGATCGTCCAGAACCTCCCGGTCATGGGGGAACGGGGCGAGGGGTGGATGACCCACGCCGAGGTGCGCCTCACCGGCGTCCGCGTGCCGGTGGCGAACCGGGTCGGCGCCGAGGGGGCCGGGTTCGCCCTGGCCCAGGAGCGCCTCGGCCCGGGGCGCATCCACCACTGCATGCGCTGGCTCGGCATCTGCGAGCGCGCCTTCGACCTGCTCTGCGGCCGGGCGGCGGCC
>DASQEB010000407.1:0-13921 GCA_035633875.1 Thermoanaerobaculia bacterium | reverse complement strand
CGCCTGGCCCGGGAGCAGCTCCTGGATTCCGAGCCCATGAGCCGTCCCTCGGAGGTGGCGCGGTACCTTTCCATTCGCTACCAGGCTTCCGCCCAGGAGGTGATGGGGGCTCTGTTCCTGGATGCCAGGAAGCGCCTCCTGGGCGAGCGGGAGCTGTTCCGAGGGACCCGGGACCGCCTCGCCGTCGAGCCGAGAGAGATCCTGAAGGAGTGTCTCCAGCGGGGGGCGGTCTCGATCTATCTCTTTCATACCCACCCGAGCGGCGATCCTTCTCCCAGCGCCGAGGACCTCGTCTTCACCCGGAGGATGGCCGAGGCCGCGGGTGTCGTCGGCCTCGAGCTGGCGGACCACGTGATCATTGGGAACCAGGGGCGGTGGGTTTCCTTGAAGGACAAACACGCATGGTAGCCTTCCGGCCATGACGCGCTACCACCTGGACTGCAGCAGCGGCATCGCGGGAGACATGTTTCTGGGGGCAGCCCTGGACGTGGGGCTCCCGTTGGAGACTCTCGCGGAGACGGTCGCCCGGCTCGGCCTTCCCGGGGTGTCGGTCGAGAGCCGCAAGGCCTCGCGGGGAGGCTTCACAGGGACCCGCTTCCGCGTCCTGATCGACGGTCGCCCCTTGGAAGGGCCGGACCCGGAAGAACAGAACGGCGGCCATGGCCATGGCCATCACCATTCTCACGAGCATCACCATCACCACGACCATCATCACCCTCACGACCACGAGCACGGCCACTCGCACGAGCACACGCGGGGGCTGGCGGAGATCCGGGAGCTGATCCTGGCGAGCGCCCTCGCCGCCCCGGTGAAGGAGAGGGCCCTGAGGCTGTTCCAGCGGCTCGGGGAGGCGGAGGCGAAGGCCCACGGCATGCCGCTCGACCGGGTCCACTTCCACGAGGTGGGAGCGGTGGACTCGATCGTGGATCTCGTGGGGGCCGCCGCGGCCGTGGAGCACTTCGCGCCGGAGCGCATCACCTGCGGGCCGGTCAACGTTGGCAGCGGGCGGGTGCGGACGGCGCACGGGGAGCTGCCCGTCCCGGCACCCGCCACGGCGGAGCTGCTCCGCGGCATCCCGATCTACGGCGGCCCCGGCGGGGAGCTGACCACGCCAACCGGCGCCGTGCTCCTCGCCGAGCTGGTGGACGAATTCTCGGACGTCCCGACGATGACCCTGGAGGCGGTGGGCTATGGCCTGGGCCGCAAGGACCTGCCGCAACAGCCCAACGCCCTGCGCCTCCTCCGTGGCCGGGCAGGGCAGGGGCGGGGAGAGGTCACGGTGGTCGAGTGCGAGATCGACGACCTCCCCGGCGAGGGCTTCGGTTTCCTCATGGAGCGCCTCCTCGCCGCGGGCGCCCTGGACGTCTACTTCACGCCGGTCCAGATGAAGAAGAACCGGCCCGGCATCCTCGTCACCCTGCTCTGCCGCCGGCCGCAGCTCGAAGAGCTGGCCGGCGTGCTCCTGACCGAATCCGGCTCGCTCGGCTGCCGCTATCACGCAGCCTCCCGCTTCGAGGCGGACCGAGAAATTCTGGAGGTCCAAACCGCGTTCGGAACTGTACGTGTGAAGCGAGCCCGTCTCGATGGGCGGCCCCTCGTCACCACACCCGAGTTCGAAGATTGCCGGCGTCTGGCCCTCGACCAGGGAATTCCCTGGCGGGAGATCTATCGTGCCGCGCTGGCAGCCGCGGGCGCCCACGGGGAGGGGAGCTGATGAGCGCCCTCCTCACCCGTGCGGCGTCGATTTTTTTGGAAAGCGAGTCTGGACATGGTCGCGAGCGAAACGGATACGGCCGCGCAGGGGAGGCTGGAGCTGGGATTGGCCGGCAACGGTGCCCTCCGCTGGGCGGTCGCTGACATTACCGCTGTGATGGAGGATGCCCGGGACCGGTTCGATCTCTGGCCGGTGCCGGCGGCGGCCCTGGGCCGCTGCCTCGCCGGGGCGGCGCTCCTGCAGCGCCTCGCCCAGAAGACTCCGAGCCGGCTGATGCTGGAGGTCCGCGGGGATGGTCCGATTCTCCGGGTGATTGCGGAGGCGGACGACGAAGGCAACCTCCGGGGCATGGTGGGAGATGCCCAGGTGGCTGTGCCGGACTGGCCGGGCGGCAAGCTCGGTGTGGGCCGCGCAGTGGGAAAGGGTTATCTGCGCGTGATGCGCGAGTACGGCGGGCGGAGCTACCAGAGCCAGGTCGAGCTGGTGAGCGGCGAGATCGGGGACGACGTGGCCTACTATCTCCAGCAAAGCGTACAGACCCGGTCGGCCGTGCTCCTGGGGGTCCTCGGCAAACCCAGCGGCGTTGCCGCAGCCGGCGGCATGGTCGTCGAGGTGCTCCCCGGCGCGCCGGAGGATACGGTCGCGCTCCTGGAGAGCAACATCGCCGGGATCCGCGGTGTCAGCCACCTCATCGAGGAGGGCGGCGCCTCCCATGTCGTGGAGACGGTCCTCGCCGGTTTGGACCGGGAGATCAAGGAGGTGCGGCCGCTACGCTATCGCTGCCGCTGCAGCCGGGAGCGCCTGCGCCGCCACCTGGTCCTCCTTCCGGCCGAGGACCGCGACTATCTGGCCGAGGAAGGCTCCATCGAGGCCGATTGCGCCTTCTGCGGCGCCCACTACCGGTTCACTCCGGACGAGCTGAGCGCGGAAATCTGACCTACAATCCCCCTCCTCTATGGCTTCCTTCTACGTCACCACCCCGATCTACTACGTCAACGGCCAGCCCCACATCGGCCACATCTACACGACCTCCGTGGCCGACACCCTGACGCGCTACCGGCGCATGAGGGGGCAGGAGACCTGGTTCCTGACCGGCACCGACGAGCACGGCCAGAACATCGAGCGGGCGGCCCGCAAGGAGGGGATCGAGCCTATCGAGCTCGCCGACCGCATCGTGGCCCACTACGTGAAGCTGCGGGACCGGCTGGAGTTCTCCTACGACGACTTCATCCGCACGACGGAAGAGCGGCACAAGCGGGGCGTCCGCGAAATCATCCGTCGGATCGCGGCGGCCGGGGACCTCTACAAGGCCACCCACGAAGGCTGGTACTGCTCACCCTGCGAGACCTACTACACCGAAAAGGAGCTGGCGGCTGGAAAGACCTGCCCGGTCCACGGCACGCCGGTGGAGTGGAAGTCGGAGGAGAACATCTTCTTCCGGCTCTCCAAGTACCAGCAGCCTCTCCTCGAGCTCTACGAGAAGAACCCGCAGTTCGTCCGTCCCGCCACTCGCCTGAACGAGGTCCGCTCGTTCGTGGAGGCCGGCCTGCGGGACCTCTCCGTCTCCCGGGCCAACCTGGAGTGGGGGATCCCGTTCCCGGACAACCCGGGACAGACCGTCTACGTCTGGCTGGACGCTCTCACCAATTACGTGAGCGCCCTGGGGTTCGGGACGGAGGACGGCGACCTGTACCGGCGCTTCTGGGAGGGTGGCGACACCCGCATCCACCTGGTGGGCAAGGACATCCTCCGCTTCCACGCGGTCTACTGGCCGGCCTTCCTGATGTCCGCCGGCCTCCCCCTGCCCACGACGGTCTGGGCCCACGGCTGGTGGAACCGGGACGGCAAAAAGATGTCCAAGTCCGCCGGCAACGTCGTGCGGCCGGACGACCTGATCGACCGCTTCGGGGGCGACGCTCTGCGCTACTTCCTGCTACGGGAGATGGTCTTCGGCCAGGATGCGAGCTTCTCGGACGAGGCGTTCATCGACCGGTACAACAGCGACCTCGCCAACGACTTGGGCAACACCGTGAGCCGGCTGGTGACCCTCTCCCGGCGCGGCTTCGACGGGAAGACCCCGCCCGAGACCTGCGGCACCAACGACATGATCGAAGTGGCCCGGGAGGCCGTCCGGAGCTATGTCGAGGCCATGGAGGACTTCGCGTTCAGCCGGGCCCTGGAGAGCCTGTGGCGGCTCCTCGCGGAGGTCAACCAGTACATCGTCACCCGCGAGCCGTGGAAGATCATCAAAGAGGAGGGGGGGAGCCCCAGGCTCTCCCGCGTCCTGTGGATCGGCCTCGAAGCCACGCGCATCGTGGCGACCGGTCTCCTGCCCTTCATGCCCAAGGTGGCGGCACAGGTGCTGACCGCTCTGGGCGTGCCGGAGCCGCCCGCGAGCCTCGACGCCATGGTGTGGGGCAAGATGCCGACCAACGCCGCGCTGCCCGAGCCGAAGCCTCTCTTCCCGCGCATCGACAAGGAAGCCTATCTCGCCGAGGCCCATGCCCCGGCCAAGGACAAGACCATGGAAACCGCCGCGCCCGAGAGGCCTCTCGTCTCGATCGACCAGTTCTTCCAGGCCGAGCTCAAGGTGGCCACGATCAACGCCGCCGAGCCGGTTCCAAAGTCGAACAAGCTGCTGAAGCTGACCGTGGACGTGGGGGAGGGAGCGCCGCGGACCCTCGTGGCCGGCATCGCCCTCGCCTACAAGCCCGAGGACCTCGTAGGACGGCAGGTCGTGGTCGTGGCGAACCTCCAGCCGGCCAAGCTCATGGGAGTCGAGTCCCAGGGCATGGTCCTCGCGGCTTCGATCGACGGCCGGCCGGTCCTCCTCCATCCGGCCGAGCCGGTTCCCAACGGCACCCGGGTCAAGTGAGCGCTCCCGAACTGTCCGGTCCGATCGACTCCCATTGCCACCTCCAGAGCCTGCCCCCGGAGGAGCGGGAGCGCGCCCTCGACCAGGCGAGGGAGCGGGGCGTGCGGGGATTTCTCGTTCCGGCCACGAAGCTTTCCGAAGCTGAGGACATCCTCGCCTTCTGCCATCGCCACCCGGACGTCTGGTGCGCCCTGGGCGTCCATCCGCACGACGCCTCGTCATGGCAGGACAGGGACGCCGAGCGGCTCGCCTCCCTCCTGGCGGATTCCAAGACCGTGGCGGTGGGGGAATGCGGGCTCGACTTCTATTACGATCACTCCCCCCGGGACGTCCAGTTCCGGGTGCTCCGGGAGCAGTGGGCGCTGGCGGTGGACCTCGGGCTCCCCGTGGTCGTCCACAACCGGGACAGCAACGAGGAGATGCTGGCGGTCGTCCGCGAGGAGCCCTTCCGGAATCTCACCGCCGACTTCCACTCCTTCGCCGGCGGCCTCGCCATGGCCCGGGAACTGATCGATCGCGGCTTCACTCTGGGCCTTTCGGGGATGATCACCTTTCCGAAGGCGGACAACGTCCGTGAGGTCATCCCCGTCCTCCCCCCGGACCGCTGTCTCGTGGAAACCGACACCCCCTACCTCGCCCCCATCCCCTATCGGGGCAAACCCAACCGTCCCGCTTACGTCGTGGAGATCGCGGAGCGCCTCGCCCAGGAGACGGGAGAGACGTTCGCGCAAGTGTGTCGGAGGACGGGGGAGAACTTCTTCCGGCTCTTCGGCAAGGCCGCAGGTTAAACCGGATTCGGCACGTCGATGAACTCCACTTCGACCCCGAACTTCTCCCGCACGTGCTCGCCCAGAGCGCGAATCCCCAGCCTTTCCGTCGCGTAGTGGCCGGCGGCGAGGTAATGGACCCTCGTCTCCCGCGCCACGTTCATCACCCACTCGCTCACCTCGCCGGTGATGTAGGCGTCCAGCCCTTCGTCAATGGCGGAGTAGAAGTCCCGCTGGGCTCCGCCGCTGATGATCCCCAGGCTGCGGACGGTGTCCGGCCCCTCCAGGAAAGCGAGCGGCTCCTGGGCGTAGACCCGCCGGCAGCGGGCGGCCAGCTCGGCTTTGGGAATGGGCTCGGGGAAACATCCCTTGAAGCCGATGGGGAGGCCGTCGTGGAAGCCGAACGGCTCCAGGTCCACGAGCCCGAAATCGCGCCCGGCCACCGCGTTGTTGCCCACCTCGGCGTGCCGGTCGAGAGGGAGGTGGTAGGCGATCAGGCTCATCCCGCCGCGGATCAGCTCCGCGACCCGCCGGTACTGGAAGCCGGTGAGGGTCCGGGGCATCCCCTCCC
Organism: Thermoanaerobaculia bacterium; assembly: GCA_035633875.1. Classification (GTDB taxonomy): domain Bacteria; phylum Acidobacteriota; class Thermoanaerobaculia; order Multivoradales; family UBA5704; genus DATARR01. Next base: position 7,994 of record DASQEB010000407.1, on the reverse strand, counting down.
AGAAGAGGCCGTGGTGGACGAGGACCGCGTCCGCCCTGACCTCCCGGGCGCGGACGAACAGCTCCTGGCAGGCCGAGACCCCGGTGACGATCCTCCCGATGTCGTCCGTCCCTTCGACCTGCAGCCCGTTGGGACCGTAGTCGCGCCCTTGGCGAGCTTGAAGATAGCCGTCCAGGTAGGAGACGAGGTAATCCCGATCGACTCTGTAGCCTCCCATGCGCTGGAGTCTACCAAAGCGATATAGACGCGGCTCCCTGACAATGAAAAGGGCGGCCCGAAGGCCGCCCCGGAAAACCGCCTCAGGGAAGCGGGGGCTCTTAGCGCCCGCCTCCGTTGCCGCCGCGACCTCCCCGCTCGCCACCCCGGCCTCCGCGGTCGCCACCCCGGCCTCCCCGGTCGCCACCCCGGCCGCCGCGGAACCCGCCACGGCCACCCCGCTCGCCTCCGCCTTCGCGCTCGGGGCGGTCGCCCCGGTCGCCGCCCGCCGCGACCATCTCCGCCTCGTACTGCGAGGGATCGTAGTCGGGCGACTCCATGATGACGGCTTTGCGGGAGAGCCGGACCTTGCCCTGCTCGTCGATGTTGATGACCTTCACCGTGATCTCGTCGCCATCCTTGACGAGGTCGGTGACCTCGCGGACGCGGTAGGGCGCGAGCTCGCTGATGTGCACCAGGCCGTCGACGCCGGGCATGATCTCGACGAAGGCTCCGTACGGCTCGATCCGCCGAACGTGGCCGGTGTCGTTCTTGCCGATCTCCGGCACCTCGGTCAGGCGCTCGACCATCTGGATGGCGCGCCGGGCTGCGGGCTCGTCCGGAGAGGCGATGATCACCCGGCCGTCATCCTCGACCTCGATGTCGCAGCCGGTCTCCTCGATGATGGAGCGGATCGTTTTGCCACCGGGTCCGATGATGTCGCGGATCTTCTCCTTCGGGACCTGCAGGGTGTAGAGCCGCGGAGCGAACTTCGACATGGTGCCGCGCGGCGCCGGCAGGGCAGCCTCCATGACGTCCAGGATGTGCATCCGGCCGGCACGGGCCTGCTCCAGGGCCTGCTTCATGATCTCCCGGGTCACGCCGGTGATCTTGATGTCCATCTGGAGCGCGGTCACGCCCGAGCGGGTGCCGGCCACCTTGAAGTCCATGTCGCCGTAGTGGTCTTCCTGGCCGGCGATGTCGGAGAGGACCGCGAAAGTATCCTCCCCCTTGATGAGGCCCATGGCCACGCCGGCCACCGGCGAGAGCAGCGGCACGCCGGCGTCGAAAAGGGAGAGCGAGCCGCCGCAGATGCTGGCCATGGATGAGGAGCCGTTCGACTCCAGGATGTCGGAGACGACACGGATGGTATAGGGGAACTCATCCTCGTGCGGCAGCACGGGAAGGAGGGCCCGCCGCGCCAGCACGCCGTGGCCGATCTCGCGCCGGCCGGGGCTGCGGAGGAACTTCACCTCGCCCACGGAGAAGGGCGGGAAGTTGTAATGCAGCATGAATTTCTGGACGCTCTCGCCCTCGTACTCCTCGATGACCTGGGCGTCCCGTTTGGTGCCGAGGGTCGCCGAGACCAGGGCCTGCGTCTCGCCGCGGGTGAACAGAGCCGAGCCGTGGGTGCGGGGCAGGAGCCCCACCTGGATGTCGATGCTCCGGATCTCGTCCAAGCGCCGGCTGTCGAAGCGGGTCCGCTCGTAGAGCACCACCTCGCGGAGGATCTCCTCCTCGAGCCGGGAAACGACCTTCTTGACCTGGGAGCGACGGGCCGCGTCCTCGGCCGGGATCGACTCCAGGTACGGCTTGACGACGGCGTTGACCGCGTCCTTGCGCTCGTGCTTGCCCTTGGTGAAGAGAGCCGCCTTCAAGGGGGCGTAGAGGTCCCCCTTCACCTGCTGGTACAGCTCCTCGGGGTAGAGCTCCGGGGCCGTCCAGGACGGCTTCTGGTATTGGCTGTCGCGGTACAGCTCGTGCTGCGCCTTGATGATCTTCTGGATCTCCAGGTGCGCCCGGAAGATGCACTCCAGGATCAGCTCCTCGGAGACCTGGTTGGCCCCGGCCTCCACCATCACCACGGCCTCTTCCGTTCCGGCCACGACCAGGTCGAGGTCGGAGACGTCGCGCAGGCTGTTGGGCGGGTTCATGATGATCTCGCCGTCCACCAGTCCGACCCGCACGGCGCCAATCGGATGGTCGAAGGGGATGTTGGAGAGCACCAGCGCGGTCGAGGCGCCGTTGATGGCCAGGATGTCCGGATCGTTCTCGCTGTCCGCCGAAAGGCAGAAGGCGATGATCTGGGTGTCGCTCACGTAGCCGTCGGGGAACAGGGGGCGCAAGGGGCGGTCGATGAGGCGGGAGGTGATGATCTCCTTCTCGGTGGGCCGGCCTTCCCGCTTGAAGAAGCCTCCCGGGATGCGCCCGGCGGCATACGTGTACTCGCGGTAGTCGACGGTCAGCGGCAGGAAGTCGCGCTCGATGCCGCTCTTGTTCTCCATGCACGCGGTGGCGAGGACGACCGTGTCACCGTAGCGGATGGTGCACGACCCGTCCGCCTGCTTGGCGAGGTGCCCCGTTTCGAGGATGAGGGTTCCTCCCCCGATCGAGATCTCTTTCCGTAGCTTCATAGATTTTTCTTTCTCTCTTTTCTCGGTCTGCCTACAGTTCGCCAGGATCAGCCATGCCCGGCCTCGACATCCTCGGAAGGGGAGTCCGAGGGTCCGGAAGATCGGACGGTCCCGAGGCCGGCGGGGGGAGCGCCTGGGCCGCGGGACCTTTCCTGCCTGGTCGGTGGGACGCTATTTGCGGATCCCGAGGCGCTCGATGGTCGCCCGGTAGCGCTCGAGGTCCTGCCCCTTCAGATAATCGAGCAGGCGGCGGCGGCGGCCCACCAGCTTCAACAGGCCGCGGCGGCTGTGATGATCCTTGCTGTGGGTCTTGAAGTGCTCGGTCAGCTCGCTGATGCGCTGGGTCAGCAGCGCCACCTGCACCTCGGGAGACCCGGTGTCCGTCTCGTGAACACGGTACTCTTGGATGACTTTCTGCTTCACTTCACTGGTTTGCGCCAAAGCAAACTCCTCCTATGCAATCTCGCGGCCAGCATTGTAGCACAGCCGGTGCTCCAGCCGGTCCATTACCTGAAGACGACCCGGGGCTGGACGATCCCCACCCCGGCGGAACCGATCCTCTCGACGACGGTGCCGACGGCGATGAACTCCCGCCGGCGGTTGATCAGCTTGACCCAGTCCCCCTCCTCGCCGGCGAGCTCCCGCACCAGCACGGTCTGGCCGTGGCTGATCCGGTGCTCCTGCTGCGGGTCGGCCGTGACCTCACCGAAGGGCAAGGGGATCTGGTCGAACGGAATCCACGCGGACCCGAGCGGCTGGCCGGCGTCCAGGGCCTCCTCCAGTCGGGGGAGGGTGACGGCGTCCTCCACTCGGAAGGAGCCGATCCGGGTCCGGCGCAGCTCGGCGAGATGTCCTCCCACCCCCAGAGCGGCCCCCAGGTCGTGGGCGAGCCCGCGGGCGTAGGTTCCGGACGAGCAGCTCAGGCGGAACCCGGTCTTCCCGTCCTCGAGCCCGCCCAGCGGCGCGAACTCGTAGACGGTGACCTCCTTGGTCTCCGCCGGCACCTCCTCGCCCCGCCGCGCCAGCTCGTAGTACTTGACCCCCTGGACCTTCTTGGCGGAGTAGGGGGGCGGCTGCTGCTCGATCGTCCCCTCGAAGCGGCGCATGGCGCTTTCGACCGCGTCCGGAGCAAGGGCGGACACAGCCTCGGGCGGAGCCTCGGCCGTCACTCGCCCGGAGGCGTCGTAGGTGTCGGTTACGGCGCCGAAGCGGACGGCTCCCTCGTAGACCTTGGGCGCCCGGATGAGGAAGCGGGTCAGCCGGGTGGCCGTCCCCAGGGTCAGGAGGAGCAGACCCGTGGCATCCGGGTCCAGCGTGCCGCAGTGGCCGATCTTCTTCTGCCGGAGCAACCGGCGCACCCGCTGCACCACGTCGTGCGAGGTGAAGCCGGGCCCCTTGTCGACCAGCAGCAGACCGTCCTTCATCTCCACGTCAGGCTTCCTCCTGCACCACCGCGGCCGGAGCGCTGGAGAGCGCCGCGGCCAGCGCCGCCGCCACAGCCTCGCGGGCAGACTCGCCCTCGCCTTCCAGGGTGAACCCGGCGGCGTTGCGGTGCCCGCCGCCGCCGTGATGGCGGGCGATCTTCTCCACGTCGACCTCGCCGCGGCTGCGCAGCGAGACTTTGTGGGTGCCGTCCTCCCGCTCCCGGATCAGGCCCACGGCCTCGACCCCGGCGATCGACCGGAGATGATCGATGAGCCCCTCGGAGTCGCCGGGCGCGGCTCCGGCCTTCTGGAACATCTCCAGGGTGAGGCGGCCGGTGGCGATCCGCCCGTCCTCATGGAGGCGGAGGGTCTGGAGCATCTCGCCCAGGAGGCGGAGCACGGCGACCGGCTGGCTCTCATAGAGCCACATCGAGACCTGCTCCGGCTGCGCCCCCTCGCGCACCAGGCTCGCCGCCGCCTCGAAGGCCGCGGGGGTGGCGTTGGAGAAGCGGAACCCGCCCGTGTCGGTCACCAGGGTGAGGTAGAGGCAACTCGCCGTCTCCGGATCGAGGTCGACCTTGAGCCCCTGGGCGAGCCGGTAGACCATTTCACCCACAGCCGGAGCCGCGGAGTCCACCCAGTTGATCACGCCGTAGTGCTGGTTGCCCAGGTGGTGGTCGATGTTGATGACCGGTCGGGCGGTGAGGTGCTGCTCGAGACCGGTGCGGTCCGGGCTCGGGCACTCCAGCACGATGATGGCGTCGAAGATGTCGGGGAAGCCGGCCGGCGGCTCTTCACCGTTGTGGATGCGCTCGCTCCCCGGCAGCGGCCGGTAGAGGGTCGGCGTCGCGTCCCGGTTCCACACCACGGCCCCCTTGCCGAGCCGGCGCAGGATGCGCGCGAGGCCCAGCGCGGAGCCGACGGCGTCCCCGTCCGGGTTGACGTGGCTGGTCAGCAGGAAGCGGTTGCCCTGGCGGATCTTCCGCAGCAGGTCTTCAGGAGCTTTCATCCCGGCCATTCAGGCTCTCCAGAATTTCAGAAATCCTCTGGCTGTGCTCGGCGCCCCGATCGAGCTCGAAAACGAGCTCGGGCGTGACGCGCAGCCGGAGGCGGTGGGCGAGCTCCGTCCGCAGGAAGCCCCGGGCATGCCGGAGCGCCTCGACGGTTTCCAACCGTTGCTCTTCCTCGCCCAGCGCCGAGACCTTGACCACGGCCCGGCGCAGGTCGGAGGTGACGTCCACCTCGGTGATGGACGCTAGCTTCACCCGAGGGTCCTTGACCTCCCGCAAGAGGAGGTCGGACAGCTCGGCGCGGATCAGGTCCCCCACGCGATCGGAGCGCCGGCTCATCGTTCGGCTTCCAGGATCTGCGGGTCCCAGAGCGTCAGGTAGATCGCGGGGTCGCTCTCCACCAGGTTGCGGACCTCTTCCATCAGATTCTCCATCTCCATCTCGCCGCCGGCCACCACCACCGCCATCGCGATCTCCGCCCGCTGGTGCAGATCGTGGAAACCGGTCTCTGCGATGGAGACGCGATAGCGCTGGTGGACCCGGTCGACCAACGACTTGACGACCCGCCGCTTGTCCTTGAGGCTGCGGCTGGAGGGGAGGTGAAGCTCGAAGACGGAAATCCCGACGACCATCGGCTTAGATGCCCTCGCGCTCTCCGGCAAGTCCGGTGTGGAGTGTGTGGGGAGGGCTTGTCCCCTCCCGGGCTTGGCACCTTCCCCGGGCGGGCCAAGCCCCGCCCCGACACCGACCACTGCCGGCCGGCCCTACAGGACGGGCGCCACCTCTTCGCGGGTGTACGCCTCGATGGCGTCGCCCGGTTTGACGTCCTGGAACCGGTCGAGCCCGATGCCGCAGTCGAAGCCGGTCCGCACCTCGGAAACATCGTCCTTGAACCGGCGCAACGAAGAGATCTTACCCTCGTAGATCACCCGGTTGTCCCGCAGGAGGCGCACCGACGCGCTCCGGGGGATGACGCCCTCGACCACGTGGCAGCCCGCCACCATTCCCACCTTGGGCACCTTGAAGACGTCCCGCACCTCGGCACGGCCGGAGGCGACCTCCCGGAAGGTGGGCTCGAGCAGTCCCGTCATGGCCTTGCGCAGTTCGTCGATCAGCTCGTAGATGATCGTGTGCAGCCGGATCTCCACCCCCTCGCGCTCCGCGAGATCGGCGGCGCCGCGCTCGGGCCGGACGTTGAAGCCGATGATGACCGCCTTCGAAGCCGAGGCCAGGAGCACGTCGTTGGTCGAAATCGCGCCCACGCCGGAGTGGAGGACCGAGACCTTGACCTTCTCCGTGCTGGCCTTGCCCAAGGCCTCCTTGAGCACCTCGACCGACCCTTGCACGTCCGCCTTCAGGACCACCGGCAGCTCCTTGACGTCACCCTCCTGGATGCGGCCGAAGAGCTGCTCCAGGGACATCCGCGCCTGGGTGGGCGCGAGCCCGCGCCGGCGCTCCTCCTGGGCCCGGTACTCGGCGATGCCGCGGGCCTTGGACTCGTCCTCCACGACCTGGAGCAGATCGCCCGCGTCGGGCACTTCGTTGAAGCCGGTGACCTCCACCGGCGAGGAGGGGGGGGCCTCCTGGATGCGGTGCCCAAGGTCGTCGCTCATCGAGCGGACGCGGCCCCAGGTGGCGCCGGAGACGAACACGTCACCGACCTTGAGGGTGCCGTTCTGGACGAGGACCGTGGCCACGATGCCGCGGCCCACCTCCTTGCGGGCCTCCAGGACCGCACCCTGGGCGGACAGCTCGGGGCTGGCCTTGAGCTCCAGGATGTCGGCGGTGAGCAGGATCATCTCCAGGAGCTCCGAGATGCCCTCGCGCTTGAGCGCCGACAGCGGCACCATGACCGTGTCGCCGCCCCAGTCCTCGGGGATCAGCCCGCGGTCGGCCAGCTCCTTCTTGACCCGGTCGAGGTTGGCGTTCGGCTTGTCGATCTTGTTGATCGCCACCACCAGGGGCACCTTGGCGGCCCGGGCGTGGTCGATGGCCTCGACCGTCTGGGGCATGACGCCGTCGTCCGCCGCCACCACCAGCACGACGATGTCCGTCACCCTGGCGCCGCGGGCGCGCATCAGGGTGAACGCCTCGTGGCCGGGAGTGTCGAGGAAGACGACGCGCCGGCCGTTGGCCTCCACCTGATAGGCGCCGATGTGCTGCGTGATACCGCCGAACTCGGTCTCGGTGATCTTCGACGAACGGATGGCATCGAGCAGCGAGGTCTTGCCGTGGTCCACGTGACCCATGATGGTGACCACGGGCGCCCGGCCGATCTTGGCTTCGGCCTGATCGCTCCGGCCGTCCAGCTCCTCGCGGAGCTGCACCTCCTCCTCGAAGGAGACCATCATGATGTCCACTCCCAGGTCCTTCGCCAGTTGCTGGGCCAGATCGGCGTCCAGCACCTGGTTGATGTTGGCCAGGATGCCCCGGTCGAAGAGAGCCTTCATCAGGTCCTTGACCTTGACCCCGAGCTTCTCGGCGAACTCGCGCAAGGTCATCCCTTCGCTGATCATCACCGGACCCTGCGGCTTGTCTTTCTTGAACGCGAGAACCTTCCCGCCCTCCTTCTCCTCGTCCTCCTTGCGCTCGACGCGGCGGCGGCGCCGGCCGCTCATCATGGCCCGCTGGTCCTCGGCGGTTTCCAGGTCCTCGAGCGTGCCGCCGCGGAACCCGGCCAGATCCTCCTCTTCGACCACGCGGGGCCCGCCGGCCTTGCGGACGACCTTGCCGCCCTTCTTCTTCTTCTCGAGCTGCTCCCGCTCGGCGCGGCGCCGGGCCTCCTCGGCACTGGACGCCGGAGAAGCGGTCGCGGTCCCGGGTCGGGCCCCGGCAGGCCGGGCCCCCAGCGGCGGACGACTCCCCTCGGGTCGGGTGCCCAGAGGCGGACGGGCTCCCTCGGGCCGGGCGCCCACCGGCGGACGGCTCCCCTCCGGGCGCGTGCCCATGGG
>DASQEB010000406.1:0-20606 GCA_035633875.1 Thermoanaerobaculia bacterium | reverse complement strand
CATGGGATGGGATCGCCGGACGTCTTCAATGTGTCGTACCCGGGGCTTTCCGCGCATACGAAACGGCCGATCGTCGCCAGATTGAACCGCTCGAACACGAACGGAATGTCGCACGGCACGACCGCGTCCGACGACTCCGCCCGCGCATTCAGGCTCGATCCCAGATAGTAGCGGGACTGGAGGGGGATGTTCTCCCGGGCGAACCACGGATCGGCTCCGATCGCCGAAAGAATCCCGTTCACCAGCGCGAGGTGCTCCATCTCCTGCCGCGCCACCATGAGCAGCGTCGAGCCCCAGCGGCGGACGTATTCATACTGCGCCGCGCTGCACCGCTCGTCCGGCCGCTTCTTCATCGAGAACGCGGCATAGAGGTACATCACCATGAGCTGCTGCTCGATCTCCGACGCCTCGCGGAGAGCGCGGATCAACTGCGGCTTGGTTGTGATCATTCCTCCCCCTGTTTCGTCTCTCCATCCAGCTCTTCGATCAACGCATCCGAAGGCGGCCGCTCCTTGCGGAGCCGCTGCGCCACCTTTTCGGTTTCGCGGAACACGCGCAGGGCATTCAGCCCCGCGAGCTTCCTGATCTCGTCCTCCGTCCAACCCCGTTGCATCAGCTCCGCCAGGAGGGCCGGAAAATCCTCCACGCCGTCGAGCCCGGCCGGAGTGCTCCCGATCCCGTCGAAGTCCGACCCGATCCCCACGTGATCGATCCCCGCCAGCTTGCGGACGTGCTCGACATGGTCGGCCACCTGCTCCAGCGTGGCGTTGGGAACAGGGTGGGCCGTGCGCCACGCCTCCAGCTCGCGCTCGACCCGCTCCGGGTCGCCGGAGTGAAGCGCCTTGAGCCGGGCCTCTTCCGCGTCTTCCTGGGCATTCCAGGCGCGGACCTCTTCCGACACGAACGAGGGGACGAACGTCACCATCACCAGCCCGCCGTCTTTGGGCAGGAGGCGGAGGACGTCGTCCGGCACGTTGCGCGGGTGGCCGTTGAGCGCACGGGCGGAGGAGTGGGAAAAGATCACCGGGGCTTCCGAGATCATCATCGCCTCTTTCATCGTTTGCGGCGAGACGTGAGAGAGGTCCACGAGCATCCCCAGGCGGTTCATCTCCCGGATCACCTCCTCGCCGAAGCGGGTCAGGCCGCCGTGCCTGGGGTCGTCGGTCGCCGAGTCGGCCCAGTCATTGTTCTTCGAGTGGGTGATCGTCATGTAGCGGGCCCCGGCGTCGTAGAGCTGGCGCAGCACGCCGAGGGAGTTGTCGATCGAGTGCCCGCCCTCCATGCCGATGAGGGAGGCGATCTTGCCCGCCTTGTGGATGCGCACCACGTCACCTGCCGTGGTGGCGATCTCGAACGTTTCGGGGTAGCGCCGGGCCAGGCGGTGGACCACGTCGATCTGCTCCAGCACGGCCTTGGTGGCCTCCGCCCCCGCGAAGTCCGCGGGCACGTAGACCGACCAGAACTGCCCGCCGACGCCGCCCTGCTTCAGGCGCGGGATGTCCGTGTGCATGGGCGGTTCGAGCTTGCTCGTGTCCCCCATGAGGTCGATCTTGTCCATTTGATTCTTCACCCGCTCCCGGTACCCCCAGGGCAGGTCGTTGTGGCCGTCGATGAGCGGCACCTCGGTGAGGATCCTGCGCGCCCGCTCGGACAAGGCCGGGTCCGGAGACTGCGCCGCCAGGGTCCCCGCCACCCCGGACAGGACCAGCGCGAGGGCGAGCATCCCCAAAAGACGGATCGTGCGTGGCATCGTGTCGTCTCTCCTTGGTCGGTCCGGAGGATTGTACCCTCCACCAGGGCCGGGACCGCGATAGAATTGCGCGTCCCCAGGAGATCCCATGGAACACCCGGTGCCCTTCCGTCCCGAAGATTACGCTGTCTACGACCACGGAAAGATGGGGAAAGCCACCCTCTTCCAGTCCGAGCGCCTGCTCGTGGGCCTCAACGCCTTCGAGCCCGGCCAGGAGCACAGGCTCCACGCCCACGCGGGCATGGACAAGGTCTATCACGTGCTCGCCGGGCGCGGCGCGTTCCTCCTCAAGGACCGCGAGGAGCCGATGGAGGCGGGGGTGATGCTCGTCGCGCCCGAGGGGGTCCCCCACGGCATCCGCAACACCGGGAAGGAGCGCCTGCTCGTGCTCGCGATCCTGGCGCCCTCGCCGTGAGGCCCGGGATTTGGAAAGCGGTCCTCGCCCTCGCGACGCTGGCGCTCCTCGCCGTCTCGGTTCTCGAGGCGCGCTCGCTCTATCTTTTCTACAAGGACCAGCCGCGGCTCCCGTTGTGGGACATGGCCGGCCACGGCTGGGGCGGGGTCGAGCTCCTCCAGGCCCTCTCCCAGGGGCGGCCCCTCCGGTTCCTGGACCTCCTCAACCGGCAGGACAAGTGGCCTTTCGGCTACTCGCTCCTCCTCCTGCCGTTCCTCGCGGCCGGGGGCTCGACCTTCGCGTCCGCCACGCTCCTCTCGACCGTCCTCTTCGTCCTCGTCCCCCTGCTGCTCCTCTGGGCGGCGCGGGAGGTGGACCGCGGCCCGGCGGGTTTCTGGGCCGGGCTCCTGGGAGCCGGGCTCTTCCTCGCGAGCCCGCTCCTGCGGGTGTTCGGCATCCTGATCATGCGGGAGATGGCGGGAATCGTCTTCTCCCTCCTCGCCTTCTGCCTCTACCTGCGCGCCCGGCGGCTCGGCACCCCCTGGGCCTGGCGCCTCGCCGGCCTCGCCTCCCTGGCGCTCTTCCTCGTCAAGTACAACTACGCCCTGATCTGGTGGGCCTGCGTGATGGCGAACGAGGTCCTCCGCAGGACACCCGAGGAGCGGCGGGAGCTGGCGCGCCGGATCAAGGACATCCTCTGGCCCTGGCGCACCCGGCAGACGGGAAGGATCGGCCTCGCCGTCTACCTCTACCTCCTCCTGCTCGCCGCCCTGCTGGGGATCAACTTCGGGGTCGGTCTCTACGTGGGGATCGTCGTGGGGACGGTTCTCCTCGCGATCCGCTGGCGGCGGGACCCGGAGCGGATTCGAGCCTGGTGGCATTCGCTGCCGATCGAGATCCGCGCCGCCCTCTCAACGGTCGTGATCCCGCTCTGGATCTGGTGCCTGAGCCCGGACCCGATCCATCCGAAAAACATCGTGGCCTTCCTGAGGAACCGGGCCACGGGCCCGCCCCTCCTCTCCGCGGACTCCCTCCTCTACTACGTCCGCTCCCTGGCCCGGGACCACGCCCCGGACCCGCTCCTCGGCTGGGTCGTCGTCGCCTTGCTTTTTCTTTCCCTCCTCTGGCTCCGGAAGAAGGAGGAGCCCTTCCGCGTCCTGGTCTTGATCTCCATGATCGGCCTCGCCCTCGCGACTCTCCATCCCTACAAGGACACCCGCTTCTTCGCCACCACCGCCCCCTTCGCCCTGCTCCTCGCCGCCCTGGCCTTCAGCCGGCTCGCCCACCTCGCCCGGCCAATCATTGGAGGAATCCTCTGCGCCGGAGCCCTCGCCGGCCTCGCCTTCATCGCCACGGAGCGCATGGATCTCCAGGAGCGCCTCGCCTCCGACTACAAGCTCTACTCCGCCGGCCCGGCGTTCCGGAGTCCCCTGAACGTCCTCGCCCGCTGGGCGCAGAGAGGAGGAAGGGTGGCCGTCCTCGGCACCTTCAACCAGTTCTCTGAGAGCCTCGTGCGCTGGTGGCTGGTCCAGGACGAGCGGTCCCGGGAGGCAGAAATCGTGGATCCTCCCCGGCGCTTCGACGGCAAGCTCCCGCCGGAAGAGATCCGGAGCCGGATGGACCGGTGGCTCGAAGAGGAGAGGCCGGAGCGGGTCCTGGCGATCCGCGTGCTGCCGTCGAGCCGGTTCTTCCACGAGGAGGATTTCCAGAGGTACAACTCCTGGCAGCTCCCGGCGATCGAGGCTCTGGAGGGGGGTGGGGGGTGGAGGGTGGTGCGGCGGAGGAAGCTTCGGGGGCTGGGGGTGGAGGTGGTGGTGCTGGGGCGGCAACCATCTGTCACACCCTGATAGGATAGCTATGTCAGAGGCTTGCGCATGGGAGGGCAGCAAAACGATGAAACGCGACGAGGTGCTCGGATTCCTTTCCTCACACCGGCAGGAGTTGGAGGAGCAGTTTGGCGTCTGCTCCCTCGCGCTCTTTGGCTCTATGGCCCGAGACGAAGCCGGACCAGAAAGCGATATCGATCTCCTGGTCGAATTCCGTGAAACGCCGGGTTTGTCCGAGTACATGCGCCTCAAGTTCTGGCTCGAAGACCATCTGGAGCGGCCGGTGGATCTGGTCATGAAGACGGCACTGAAGTCCTGGGCGAAGCCTGTGGTCGAGGCAGAGGCGATCCGTGTCGCGTAACTGGGAGCTCTTCTTTCGCGACATGTTGGAAGCAGCTCGGAAGGTGATCCGTTACACCGAAGGTCGACAGCTTGAAGCTTTCGTTGCGGATGAGATGGCCTACGACGCCACGCTGCGCAATCTGGAAATTCTCGGTGAGGCAGCGAAGAACATCCCCGAGGAGATTCGCCAGCGCTACCCGGAAGTGGATTGGCGAGGAGTCGCGGGTCTGCGGGACGTTTTAGCCCATGCCTACTTCGCTCTCGACGACGCCACCCTTTGGAAGATTGTTCGCCATGATATCCCATATCCCCCGGCTTCTCGACCTGCTGGAGAAAATCGAGAGGGAACAGTCGTAACAGCGCGGTAAGGATCTGGAGCGTCCGGTTTGCGAGCCATGGGCACGGCGGCCGCCTCGGCTACGATCTTTCCCGAGCGGGTGCTCACGCCAAGCCGACTCGACCTCAAGAAGTGGGACGGAGGAGGTCCTTGGATTGTTCATCGGATCCATTTTAGCAGTCTGACCTCTTTGTCAGCCGCCCCCCTCCCCCTCCAACCGGCTCTTCATAGCCAGCGTCTGCCGCAAGACCGGCAGCACAGCCAGGTCCTTGTCCCGGTTGGCCTGTTCCTTGGACTCGATGACACCCGCCAGCTCGAGGACGCGAACCCGCATCTCTCCAAGCTCATAGACGATGGTTCGCCCCGCGAGATCCTGGTAGGTGAGGCCGTGACCGATGGCGCCGAGAACGTCGAGAGCGCCCAGCTCGGTATGAAGGAGATTCATCCGCATTGTCGCGAGCTTCCCCAGATCCGGCTCGATGTGGCGCCCCGCAGGGTCGCGATAACGGGCTTTGAGCTCCCGCAGCGCGGCAAGGAGACGCTCGAGGTTTTCCGGAGCCTTGTCGTACAGGACATCCAGGTCCAGCGTCAGGATCGGCGCCCCTTCGAGCTGGGCCGCCACCCCGCCGACCACGAAGAAATCGACTCCGTGGCGGAGCAGGACGCGCAGGAGCCCGAGGAACCTAACGCTCCGGGGCTCGTCGTCCACGCCGGAGCTCCGTGAGCCCGTCCACCCAGTCCTGCAGGAGCTCGAGCCGTTCGAGCGGCGTCAGGCTGAGGGTCCACCGGATAAGGGTGAGGTCGACGCCGTCGGGAGACTCCTCCGGCGGGAGGGGGTCCGGTGACGGCTCGGGAGCCGGCTGGGGGGCATCGGCCATGTGGGGAAGACTAACACGCCATTCCTCAGAGGACGGGATGCTCTGTGGCAGGTGAGTGCTCCGAGGAGCGGCCGATTTGTCGTAGGATATCCGGACATGTCCAAAAAGGATCTGAACGGGGTCCGTCAGGTCTTCCGCAAGGCGGTGGAGGTGTGTCATCTGCCGACCCGGGAGCTCGAGCGGGCTCTGGGAATCGGTAACGGAAACCTCTCCCGCCTCATGGACGGCTCCCTGGACCTGCGGATTCGCCATCTCGTCGCCTTCGCCGAGCTGTTGGAGGTCCCCCCTACGGACTTTCTCGAGCTCGGTTGCCCCGAGGCCCAGTCCAAGGCCACGCGGCGCCTCGCCGACCTGCTGGAGCCCGGCCGGCCCCGCTCTACGCCTGCCGCCCTCTCCGTTTCGGAGGAGAAGCTCGCCGAGATGATCCGCGAGATCGTCGAGGACGTTCTCGCCCGCCGGGAAGGTCAAACCAGAGCCGCCAAGCGCTCCCGCCGCTGACGCAGAGGCTTGTGTCGTCCCCGAAGCCGCTTCAGGTCCGATTTAGCGGCATTCCTGTCCTCAGAAGCAGCCTACCGTCCGATTTGGCGGCCTTTGGAGTCTCTGAAGCCGCTTCAGGTCCGATTTAGCAGCTTTCCTGTCCTCGGAAGCGGCTTCCCGTCCGATTTAGCGGCTTTTGGAGTCTCTGAAGCCGCTTCCAGTCCAATTCAGCAGCTTTTCCGGTCCTCGAAGGCGGCCTCCCGTCCGATGGAGCGGCTTTCGGAGTCTCTGAAGCTGCTTCCACAGCCGGCGACTCCGTGGCGGCACGCCGGACCGGTCCGGACGGGAGACATCGCGCCACTGTCTGGGGGCGGCTCTAGTTTATGCTTCTTCCAAGGCGGCCAGGCTTCCCGCGGAGTCACCGTGGCGCCCCATGAAAGCAACCGAGAAAGGTGAAGATCCCATGAGTCTCGAGAGAACGCTTCTGTTGACCATCCTCGCAGGCGGCGTCCTCGCCGCTCCCCTTCGGGCCGGCGAGGAGACACCGGCCTGTCCGCTTCACGCGCAGCATCAGAACGCCCCTGAGGGGGAACACCAGGGCCATGCGGGCCACGACCACCACGCCGCCCTGGACGCCCGGGGCGACCACGTGATGGGCTTCGAGCACACCCGGACGACCCATCACTTCCTGCTCGAGCGCGACGGCGGCGTCATCCAGGTCCAGGCGAACGATCCGAACGACTTTGAGAGCGTCGCCCAGATCCGCAGCCATCTCGCGGAGGTGGCCAAGGCGTTCTCTGCAGGGGACTTTTCCATGCCGCGGAAAATCCACGACCGGGTGCTGCCGGGCGTTCCGGAGATGACGCGTCTGAAGGAGACGATCTCCTATCGCTTCGAGGAGATCGAGCGGGGTGCCCGGGTGCGGATCAAGACGGAAAACCCCGAGGCCCTGGCAGCGACCCATTCCTTTCTCAAGGCCCAGATCGAAGACCACCGCACGGGCGATATCGAGACGTCCGGTAAGAAATGACCGCTCATCTCGATCCGCTACATCGCGAGTTGGCTTCAACAAACGTAGCAAGGGAGCTGAGTTGGCACGGGTTTTCTATACGTATATGTGCAGGAGCGCGGGGGCGCTCCTCCCGACGAAGTCGGGACCTTCAAACTGGCGCGACGAGCTTACAACGGGAAACAACAGCGCGCCGATTCGCAAAGAGGTGCAACATGAAAAAAACGTGGAAACTTCTACCACTCGCTCTTCTGATGTCCCTGGCCTCCTACACCCAGACACCCGTGAACGCCCAGCCGAGTTGCCAGGTCCTCTGCGCGACGACCCACTGCACGACTCAGGCCGACTGCCCCACCGGGATGCGGTGCGACTTCGCCTGCCCAGGGGAAGGCTGCTGCGTCTAAACTGCTTCACGGCAGCAGTGACTTGAAGGGCGCCCCTGGAGTGGGGTGCCCTGCCCTTCGCAAAGGTCTAAAATTCGCCTCCGAATCGTCTTCCTTCCTCCAGCGCGGGCCCCGCTGCCCACACTGGCATGTTTCCAGTTTTTGGGACAGCGGACCCCAGTCTTCCACGAGTCGGCTTGATCGCCAGAGGTCAGAAGGTCAGAGCGTTGCGGCGCTGCTATCAGATGATCGAAATCGAACCTGGTGATCGGTGGATGGTGCAGTCGTGCCTCTTGGATCACGTCGAAACAGCGGCCGAAAAAAAGGCCCGGCTCGCGGAGGAGCTGCAAGTGGACGTGGAGACTCGGAGGAAGCTTGCTAAAAGACTGGAGGACCACTATCATCAGGTCAAGGTCGGCGGCAGAGCCGTTCAGCGCTGCGCAACAGCGCAGATTGCGAAGGCCCGGAACGTCGCACCACCAGGGAGGAGCCCCGCTCCTCCTGACCCGCTCGCGGCGAGTTGGTCCTCTGTTTGCATGACGTCCGGCCGGGTTGGTCTATCTTTCTGGAGGGGCTCGATGATCTCTACCATCGGAAGCCTGGAGGGCTCCTTTCCCTCGGTCGCGGCGGACTCTCTCCCCACCCGCGAGGATATTCTGAGGCTGCTGACCCTCAAGCATGAGGACCCGCAGCAGGAGGGTTGGGCGGTCCGGGCGCGGTACAGGCACGGCTACTTCATCCCGGACGACGTCTATATGGCCGTGGTGGAGCGGCACGTAACCGAGCGGACGCGCTGGCTGGACGTGGGCGGCGGCAGGAACGTGCTGCCCTTTCATCGGACCCTCGCCAGGGTCCTCGCGGAGCGCTGCCAGCTCCTCGTGGGGGTCGATCCCAGCAGCAACATCCAGGAAAACCCCTATGTGCACGAGAAGGTCCAGAGCACGATCGAGGGCTATCGGACCGACCACGTCTTCGACCTGGCCACCCTCCGTATGGTCGCCGAGCACCTCCCGGACCCGCCGAAGGCGATCGCGGCGTTGCGGGGCCTCCTTCGGCCGGGGGGGCGGGTGATCGTCTACACCGTGAACCGCTGGTCGCCCATCACGATCCTGTCGGGCCTGACCCCCTTTCAACTGCACCTCCGTCTCAAGAAGGTCCTCTGGGGAGGCGAGGAGAAGGACACCTTCCCCACCTGCTACCGGATGAACACCCGGCAGCGGTTGAAGGAGCTCTTCGAGGAAGGGGGGTTCGAGGAGCGGCTCTTCGCCTATCTCGACGACTGCGGCACCTTCGGCCAAGTCCCGGGGCTCTACCACGCCGAGCTGCTCGCGTGGCGGGCGTTGCGCCGGCTGGGTCTCCGCTATCCCGAGAACTGCCTCCTCGGGGTCTACGAGAAGCGCGGCACCTGACCTACCGGACCTGCCACGTCTTGTGCTGCTGGACGGAGAGCCGCCAGGGCGGATTCTCCTTGCAGAGGCGAATGCACCAGTCGAGGGTGCGGGGGTCGAGGCGGTCGCCGTCGAAGGCGGGCGAGATGAGGTAGTGCTCGGCCTGGACGACCGTCTTCGGAATCCCCTGGCCGTACCCCCGGACGTACTTGACCTCGTGGGCCGTGCGCTGGCGGATGGCGTGCTCGGCGACCTTGGGGCTCACGGTGATCCAGTCGATCCCCGGCGGCAGCTCGATCGAGCCGTTGGTCTCGATGGCCAGCTTGTAGCCGGCGCCGTGGAGGTCGTCGATCAGCTCCCGGTCCACCTGGAGGGCGGGCTCGCCGCCGGTGAGGATCACCCAGTCGCAGGTCTCGGAGAGCTGGCGGAGCTCGGGGAGGATCTCCCCGATGGTCATCCAGCGGCCGGACTCGAATTCCGTGTCGCAGTCGAAGCCGTGGGTCTCCTTGAGGCAGGTGAGATTGCACTTCGACAGGCGCAGGAAGAGGTTGGGCGTGCCCGCCCGGACGCCCTCCCCCTGCAGGCTGTAGAAGATCTCGTTGACGAGGTAGCGCTCCACGGGAGGTCAGGCCGCCAGCAGGGGCGCCAGGTCGGCCTGGGTCACGGGAGCCCGCCCCAGACTTTCCAGGACACGGTTGATCCCCGCCAGCGAGATCTGTCCCGGCGCCGTGATCTCGATCCCGATCGGTTTGCCGCTGGCGGTGAAATCGATGATCAGGCCGGGTTCGACCCGCTTCGTCCGTGCGCTCCTGTCGTCAGGATCGCGCGGGAGATAGAGGTACGCCGCCAGGGCGCGACCGTGACGAAACGTGACGTCGAGGTACAACTCTTCCACGAGTCCTATTCTACCGGAACCGGGGACAAGGCGCGCTCGTGCCGGCCGCGGGCACACTGCTTTTTGAACCGCAGTCGCTATGGAAAGGAGCTTGGATGAAGAGACTGTGCCTGCTGCTCGCCGCCCTGGCTGTCGTATTCCTCGTCCACGACGATCTGGCCGTGGCCGGCTGCACGGCGGACAAGACCTGCCCGAACGGCACGGTGATTTCTTGCACCGGAAGCTCATCGTGCCTCGTAGGCCTCAATTACGTGGACTGCGATGGACGCCGGACGACCTGCCCCAACACTTCATGCTCGTCCACGATCGTCTGTCCGCCCCCCTACCAGCCGTGGCGGCTCTCGTGCTCCAGCCTGTCCGGCCCGTGCTCCAAGACCTCCACCTCCGTCACGTGCGGATCAACGCATCGCACCTGCGCGATGTGCGAAAACGGAACGATCACCTGCCAGCGGCTCCAGGATCCCTGAGCCGAGATCCCCGGGAGCGACCTCTCACCCGGTCGCTCCCGCCCGGCCAGCCTCAGTCCAGCACCCGCAGATCCACGTACGGCGGCGGGGGCTGGATGGCCGAGTAGTCGTTCTCCATGATGGCGACCTCCCCCACCCGCTCGACCTCGCGGAAGCCAGCGAACTTGTAGGTGATGAGCATCTGCCGGTTGCGGTCGTTGGAGACGAACTCGGCCCGCAGCTTGACGCCTGCCGCCTTGGCCATGCGCAGGACGTGGTGGATCATGATCATGCCCACGCCCTTGGACATGACGCGGCAGGACATGAGGAGGAGCTTCACGGTCCAGACCTCGGGGCCCGTCTCGATCAGGGTGAGGCCGATCTTGCCGTAGGTGCCGTGGCGGTCCTCGAGGCTGGAGATGAGGAGCTTGTGGCCCGGGGACTGGCGCAGCTCGTCCAGCTCCTCGTACGAGTAGGTGTAGCCGGTGGTGTTGAGCTGGTTGGTGCGCACCGTGAGCTCCTCGGCCCGCTTCAGGTCCTCCTCGCGGCAGGGGGCGATGGTGAAGACCATTCCCAGGGTGGCGAGGAACTCCTCCTTGGGGCCGACGTACTCGGCCTCCTCCCGGTTGCGCGCGATGTCGGCCAGGTACATCCGGCGGCGGATCTTCGAGTCCTCGGTGATGAACCGCGGGTTGAATTCGTGGCGGTCGAGGAGGTCGTCCAGGGTGGCGGAGTCGATGCAGAGGACCTGGCCGTGGGTGAAGGCCACCTCTTCGCGCTCGAAGGGCTGGTCGTCGATGAAGGCGATGGCGTCCAGGCCGATGTTGATGTCCTTGGCGATCTGGGCGATGGAGGCGGCCTTGGAGTTCCAGTTGATCTGGGGATAGAGGAAGTACTCGTCCAGGCCGAACTCCCGGAGCCTGGCCATGGCGAGGCCGTGGTCATTGCGGCTGGCGATCGAGTGGAGGATTCCCCGCTCGTCCAGAATTTTGAGGATGTGGACGACGTGGGGGCGCAGCCGGACCTCCGGGTCTTCCAGGAGGATGCCGTCCCAGACGGTGTTGTCCAGGTCCCAGACCACGCACTTGATCGACTGCTTCTCCTTCTTCTTCGCCGCGTGGACGGCGGCGGCGTGGCTTCCGGGTTCGAGGTCGAGCATGGTCACAGCTCCTGGAAGTCGAAGAGGGGGATGGTGATCTGCTGGATCTGCGTGCTCCCCTCGATGATCTCGGTCACTTTCGAGTCCCGCAGGTAGCGGGCGACGGGGTACTCCTCGGACAGGCCGTTGGCGCCGTGGATCTGCACGGCGTCGTTGGCCGCCCGGGTCGCCACCCGGGAGGCGAAGTACTTGGCCGCCATGGTCTCGGCGGGGGCGCTGGGATCGCCGGTCTCGCGCAGCCAGCCGGCCCGCAGGCAGAGGAGACGGGCGGCGCGGACGTCGACGATCATGTCGGTGAGCAGGGCGCGGATGAGCTGGTGGTCGACGAGCGGCACGCCGAACTGCTTGCGGGTGGCAGTGTATGCCTGGCAGGCGTCCAGGCAGGCCTGGGCGATGCCCACCGATCCCCAGGCCACGCTGTAGCGCCCCTGCTCCAGGGCCGCCGCCGCCACGTGGGAGATGCCGAAGCCGACGCGGCCGAGGAGGCTCGCCCTGGGGACCCGGCAGTCCTCCAGGAACAGCTCGGCCAGCAGGGAGGCCCGGGTGCCCACGATCCCTTTCAGGGGATAGACGGTGAAGCCCGGGATCTCCCGCTCCACCAGGAAGGCCGCGGGCTTCCCCTCCACCTGGGCGAAGATCAGGAAGAGGCCGGCGATCTGCCCGAAGGTGGTCCACTTCTTCCGGCCGTTCAGGACCCAGGAGTCGCCGTCCTCGACCGCGGCGGTCTCGACGCTCTTGGCGTCGCTCCCGGCGTTGGGCTCGGAGAGGGCGAGGGCGCCGAGGATCTCTCCTTTGGCCATCCGGGGCAGGTACCGGTCCTTGAGATCCCGGCTCCCCCACCGCTGGATGGCGTGGGCGACCATGTCGTGCACGGTGAGGAGGGAGCGTACCGAGGAGCACCCGCGGGCGATCTCCTCGGTGAGCAGGCCGTAGGTGATCATGTCGCGGCCGAGGCCGCCATGCTCCGGCGCCACGTTGGAGCCGAGGTATCCCCGATCCCGGAGCTTGCCGACGAGCGCCGGAGGAATCGCCTCCTCGCGGTCCCACCGGTCGGCGTGAGGAGAGATCTCCTGGGCGGTGAACGCCCGGAACTCGGCCCGGGCCGCCCGTTGCTCGGGAGTGAGCTCGAGCTTCACGCGGCCTTCTTCCTCGCGATCAGCCCGGAGATGGCGTTGATGGACCGGAAGTTGTCCAGGTCCAGATCCTCGTCCGCGACGGCGATCCCGAACTCCTTTTCCACGAAGGCCACGAGCTGCATGGCGAGGAGCGAGTTGACGAAGCCGAGGGCGAAAATGTCCTCGTCCGGCTGGAGGTCGTGGCTCTTGAAAAAGCGCGAGAGGAACTCCTTGATCTTCTGCTGGGTCTCGTCCATGGGCGCTGACCACCTCAGAGGGAGATGCCGTAGTCGTAGAAGCCCTTGCCATTCTTGCGGCCGTGGAGACCGGCATCCACCATCTTCTTGAGCAGCGGGCAGGGGCGATACTTGCTGTCGTTGTAGCTCTCGTAGAGGGCCTCGATGGAGAACAGGATGGTGTCCAGGCCGATGAGGTCGGCCGTCTCCAGGGGACCCATCTTGTGGCCGAAGCAGGTCTTGAAGAGCTGGTCGACCTGCTCGGCCGTGGCGACGCCGTCCTGGACCAGGCAGACGGCCTCGTTGATCGTCAGCATCAGCACCCGGTTGGAGACGAACCCGGGCATGTCGTTGACGAGGATGCAGTCCTTCCCCATCTGCCGGAGGAACTGCCGGGAGATCTCGATGGTCTCCTCGCTCGTGTGATAGCCGCGGATGGCCTCCACCATGGGCTTGAGCGGCACCGGGTTCATGAAGTGCATGCCGATGACCCGGTCCGGCCGCTTCGTCAGAGCCCCCACGCGGGTAATCGAGTAGCAGGAGGTGTTGACGGCGAAGATCGCCCTCTCCGGACAGATGGCGTCGATTTGCGGGTAGATCCGGCTCTTGATCTCCCACTTCTCGGGGACGTTCTCGACGACGAAATCCACGTCCGCCAGCGCTTCGAGCTCGGTGGTGAAGGTAATCCGCGCGAGCACGGTGTCCGGCCCCTCTTTGTGGCTCGCTCCCTTCTGGAACATTCCCTGGAAGCGGAGGTTCTTCCGGATCTCGTCCCGGGCGCGGCCGAGGATCTCCTCCGAAATGTCCACCAGGATGGCCTGGTGCCCTGTCTGAGCGAGGTTCTGCCCCACTCCGACTCCCATGACGCCGGCGCCGATGACGCCGACCGTTCTGATCTCCATGTTCACGTTCCTCTCCCGATCGGTCCCTGAACCGAGAGTTTCCCACATCGGGGCCCCGTTGGTGCACCCTCAAATCCAGGTGCAAGCAAGGAATCGTGGGGGGACAACACCCTCTGGCCCGACCCTCTGGCCCGATCCTTGCTGAAGAATAGTGTCGGCGGCGGGGCCGGCACGGCCCTGCCGGTGGGCGGCGCGGCCACGCGCCACTGCCGGTCCAGGCCAGAGAGGCTTCCTGGTATGAACACCTGAGTAATTCCCGCGACGGAAGCCTTTTCTTGCCCGGACCTCGCCGCTCTCTTCTTTCTTCCTCGGAACAGGTCCTACTCAGCAAGGGCCGTCAGCCGCACGGCTTCGAAGGAGACGGCCGTGCCCAGGATCCCCAGGGCGGGGCGGGCGGGACCGGCCGGCCCATCCAGAACCCCGAGGGGGACGCCTTCCCAGGCGATGTCCACCTTTTTTCCCATCCTGCGGAATCGAAAGTGTTGATCGGTGAACGGGTCGAAGGGATCGGGCAGTGAAAAAATGCGCTCCTCCGCTCCCCGGGCCACCAGAGCCCAGCCGGCCGCTCCGCGGTGTTCGAGGATGAGCCGGGGACCGGGGTCTCCCTCCCCCACGGCCGGAGCGATCCCGTAGCCGCCCTCCCCCTCCTCGTCGAGCCGGGCGTTGACGACCAGTTCGTAGTCCAGGAGCGCAGGTCCCTTCGCGATCCAGGCGGTCTTCCCCGCAGTCCGCAGCCGGAGCCTCTCGCTTTCGATCCGCCAGTCCCCTTCCCCCTCCAGAGGGTCCCAGCCGAAGGCCGCGGGGTCGCCGCCCTCCAGGAACAGGTCTTCCCAGCCGGCGGTGAGGGCGAGGCCGGCGCATTCGGCGGAGATCCCGTCCGCGACGAGGGCGATGCCGGCCGCCGTGCCGCCGATCCTTCCCCGCCAGACCGCGGCGGCCTCGTCGAGGCGGACCGCGGCGCGGGCGCTGTCCACCTCCAGCCGGAGGAGGTGGAACGCCCGCAGGTCGAAACCGGGAGGCAGGAGGAACCGGCGGTCCCCCACCCGGAGCCACTCCCCGCCGAGCCGGACGCGCAGAAGGGTCCCCTCCTCCCCGCGGAGATCGATCCCGAAGCCGGCGTCCGCCCCGGGGTCCTCCAGGGCCCGGAGGCTCACCTCGCAGAGGAAGGAAGGTGAGCCGGAGGCGTACCGCCTCTCGGTCCCCGGAGCCAGCGTCCCGGAGCCGGGCTCGTCGAAGAAGTCGGCGAGGGTGGGGCGGGTGGGGGCGGGTTGCGGGGTCGTGGTGGGGCCGAGGACGAGCATGCGCTCCCCGGCCCAGTCCAGGGGATCGATGGCCATCACGCGGGCGCTCGAATCCGGCGACCAGCGATGGTAGACGCACCAGAGCTGGCGATTGTCGGGGCCGCGGACCACGGAGTTGTGGCCGGGGCCCACGACCTCGCCCGTCGTGCGGAGGATCGGCAGCACCCGGACGCCGTCCGCCGCTTGCGCCCACTCGCCTCGCACCTGCGGCCCGGCGCTCGTGGCGTAGCTCACGCCATAGGTGGGGTTCTGCCAGTTGCCGCCGCTGAACATCTCGTAACAGAGGCCTTTGCGCTCCAGGACGAACGGCCCCTCGACCGTGTGCCAGCGCACGCCCCCCTTCTCCGGCCGCGCCGGGTGGTAGACGTGCCAGTCGTGCCCCGGGAGCGCCACCGGCTGCGGATCGCCGGCCAGGGTGAAGGGATCGAGCATCCGGTCCCGGACCGTGCCCGTGCCGACGTGGCTGCGCTCCAGGAAGTCGGTGGCGTAGAAGAACCAGCGGTTGCCGTCCTGATCCACGAAGACGTGGGCATCGATGGCGAAGGGCTCGGAGGTGAGCCGCCGGCCGCTGTCGAGGAACGGGCCGGCCGGGTGATCGGCCATCGCCACCCGGATCTCCATCGTCTCCTCGTTCCCCACGCTGTAATACAGGTAGAAACGGCCGTTGTCGTACGCCACCTCTGGAGCCCAGTAGCAGGGGTGGTCGCCGGGGAGGGGCTCCAGGGCTCCGGCCAGGGGACGCCAGCCCACGAGGTCCCGGGAATGGAGGATGCCGAAGGCCCGGCCGTCCTCCCAGAGGCCGGTGCAGTACGCCCAGTACTCGCCCCGGAACCTGAGAACAAAAGGATCGGGGAAGGAGTGAGGGTAGACCGGGTTGCGGTAGGTGCGGCCGGACGTCACGGCGCGACGGCTTCCATGGCGTCCCACCCGGACGGGGCCTCGCCTGCAGGCAGGGTTCCCACCGCCTCCTCCGGGTCCTGCACGTACGACCGGAACTGCTCGACGAGAGGCGTCGCGTCCCAGCGCCG
This sequence comes from Thermoanaerobaculia bacterium, assembly GCA_035633875.1. Lineage (GTDB taxonomy): Bacteria > Acidobacteriota > Thermoanaerobaculia > Multivoradales > UBA5704 > DATARR01. The sequence continues at coordinate 4,740 of DASQEB010000406.1, read as the reverse complement.
CCCCGAGCCCTCGGGGGCCAGGGTGTAGAGGCCGAGGTCGAGGTGGTAATGCTCCAACGGCCGCTTGCCCAGCCGGTAGCGCCAATCGATCATCGTGAGCATCGGGAACCAGGTGTAGCCGAGGACGGGCACGCCTCGCTCCCGCAATTGACGGATGGCGGCCACCGACGTCTTCAGCCACCGGGAGCGGACGCTCAGAGCCCCCTTGGCGCTCGTCTCCGTGACCATGACCGGGACTTCGTAGCGCCGCCAGTAGTCCTCGATCAGATGGACGAATCCCTTGCCGTCCTGCTCGACCGCCCGGTAGGAGAGCCGGCCGCGGCGGTCGACCGAGACCTGCTGGGTGGACCACTGGGGGTAGAAGTTCATCCCGATCACGTCCAGGAGGATGGCGTTGCGCTGGATCGCCTTGATCTCGTCCGGCCCTGCGCCGTTGCGAAGCAGCCAGGTGAAGAGGGGGTGATCCGGCCCGACCCGGCCAGTGAGCAGGTCGTAGCCGAGGAAGCCGCGGCGCTGGTCTTCCACGGCCAGGACCTGGAGGTCCTCCCGGGCCGCCCGGGCGAGGCCGGTGGCCTCCACGTGGACCATCACCGCTCCGGGATCGACCTCCTTGAGGGTCTCCACGGTTCGCTGGATGCCCCGCACGAGCTGCAGCATCACGCGGATGTAGCCGCCGTCGCCCCGCAGATACGGGGGCCAGAGCCCCTTCTTGCCGCAGAAGAGGGCGTTGACGATGGGCTCGTTGAGCGGCGTGTACCAGCGGACCAGCCCCTGGTAGCGCCTGGCGAAGGCGCCGGCGTAGGCCGCCACGGCCTCGGGATACTCATCGCTCGCGAACTCGCGCCGGAGCCAGAAGGGACACCCGTAGTGCATCAGGTCGAGGATCGGGGTGATCTTCAGGTCCTCGACGAGGTACGGGATCACCTGGTCCGTCCAGCTCCAGTCGAACTCGCCCGGGAACGGCTCGACGCGATACCAGGGGACGCCCCAGCGCATGGCCTGGAGGCCCAGGTCGCGGCCGAGGGCGAGATCCTCGCGCCAGTGCTCGTAGTGACCCATGAGCTGGTACTCATCCAGGGCCCGGTGGCCGGGGCGGGTCTGGGGGACGAAGGTATCTTCGATTCCGCTGGCCCAGAGGAACTCTTCGGGCCGCGGGCCGGGGAGGAGGGGATTCGACATCGACTGCTACCTCTTTGGAGGCCGGGAACGATAGCACACCTTCGATAAAAGGGAAGGGGCGCGGCCTGCCGCCGCGCCCCGGGATTTCGACCCTCTGGTTTCGGTTACGGGCAGACCGACCGCGGCCGCTGCAGGTTGGTCAGCAGGCGCTGCATGACGTCCGGGTGACCGGCCAGCGTGAAGTGATCCACTCCAGGGTTGTCCGTCAGCTCGAAACGGTGGCAGGACATGTTCTCCCACACCTGGATGGCATCGTTGGTGATGTCCTCCTGGTTGGCGTCCCCGTCCCGGAAAAAGAGGTTCTGGGGGTTCCTGAGGTTGAGCACCTGTCCCGCGGTCAGATCGAGCAGCCTCACCCCCACGATCGTCGGAAGCCCGGAGCCTTTCTCGGCGTAGACGTCGACGTTGGGGAAGGATGCGGGGTCGGCGAGCTCGACGAAGCCCGTGTAGTAGGGCGCCAGCTCGGCCGCCAGGGTGAGGCCGGCGTCCTGGAACAGCTCCAGGTTGTCCTGCGGCGTGTAGTCCTTGGGCCCGTGCTGCAGGGTCCTGATCACCACCTCCTGGTCGCCGAAGACAGCGGGATCGGCGGCGCTCATGTAGCTGGAGGGATGGGTCTCGTACATCCGGGCGCTGCTGGCCGCGTTGGCCTCGGTCATCGGGAAGCCGAAGTTGGTGGTGTTGAGGCCGGTAAAGAACACGGCGTAGAGCAGGCCCTGCCCCGGCCAGTTGCCCGCGAGGGGCGTGAAGCCGTGGATGTACTGGTCCTTCCAGGCCTGCGTGGTGTGGGTGAGCAGGTACTGCGCGTAGAGCGGGCCGTTGGAGTGGCCCACGAGGTGGACGGGGGTGTTGCCGTTCTCGGCGTACGTCGCCTCGATCAGCGCCACGGTGCGCGCCAGGAACCCGTCCATGTCCGGGGTCAGACGCGAGTCATAGCCGGCCACACGGATGTTCTGGTTGCGCACATAGCCGGCCCCCTCGAGGGCGACGTACAGGTCCTCGTAGAAGGGCGCGCTCTCGGTCTTGCCGAAGTCTTTGATCGCGACCGTGACGCCCGGCTGCTCGGAGAAGCGCTCCGGCATGGGCTTGGACGGATCCGCGTCGTACACCAGGGTCAGCAGCCTGTCCTTGCAGATCTGGCTGAACAGGTCGGGCTGGTCGTTCAAGAACCAATCCTCGAACGTACCGGTCTGGGGGCACTCCGGAAACGCGGTCTGGTTCACCGTCACTTCGAGCCTGGTGAAGTGGAAGGCGGGGAACACGACGACCGGGGTGCGCGGGCTACTCTGGGCCGCGACGGGCGCGGCGAGGGGCATCAGCGTGATCAACAGCAGGCCAAACAGGCCCTTCAGCTTACTGGTCATGACGTCTCTCCTTTCGGTTCCGTTCCTCATTCTTTTCGGCCCCTGGGGACCGTTGCGATCCGATGACTGACTCCGAGGACCAGAGTACCGGGCGGGAGAAAGCGTCAGCAGAGCATGGACGTGCGCGCTTTTCGAGCTTCGAAGGAGGCTCGAAACGAAAGGGGGGAGCATCCCCGTGGTCCGGGGAGCATGAACATGCCATCCGCAGCCGTTACAGGGTCGGCACCCCCGGCCGCCGGGGCCCCAAGGGGAAGGCCTCGTCGAGGCGGCGGACCTCCTCCGGGGTGAGCTCGATCTCTCCCGCCGCGGCATTGTCCGCGGCATGCCCGGGGTCGGACGCCTTGGGGATGGCGAAGAGGGACGGACGCCGGGTGAGGAAGGCGAGGGCGATCTGGTGAGGCGTGGCGCCGCGGGCGTCGGCGATCTCCGACAGCACGGGGGACTTCGGGAAGCGGCCGGAGCCGAAGGGGCTGTACGCCACCACGGCGATGCCGTGCTCCTCGCAAGTCGGGAGGACCGCATGCTCGATGGCCCGCTCCTTCAGGTGGTAGAGGACCTGGTTGCAGGCGATCCTCCCTTCGCCGGCGATGCGCACCGCCTCGGCGAGGTCCTCTTCGTCGAAGTTGCTCACGCCCCAGGAGCGGATCTTCCCGGCCTGGCGCAGCTCCTCGAAGGCAGCGAAGGTGTCCGCCAGGGGATGGGAGCCCCGCCAGTGGAGGAGGTAGCAATCGAGGAATTCCGTTCGCAGCCGGGCAAGGGAGCGCTCGCAGGCCTGGACGGTGCCGCGCCGGGAGGCGTTCTGGGGCAGGACCTTGCTGATCAGGAACACCTCCTCCCGCCGGCCTGCCACGGCCTCCCCCACCAATTCCTCCACCTCTCCGCTGCCGTACATCTCGGCGGTGTCGACGTGGGTCATCCCGGCGTCGAGCCCACGCCGGATCGCTTCGACGGCCGAACGGCGGCGGTCCTTCTCCATGTTCCAGGTCCCCTGGCCGATGACGGGAACCTCGTGGCCAGTGTGCCCGAAGGTGCGGTATCTCAGAGTTTACCTCCTTCTACGGAATGACCTATCCAGAGGACGCAGTTGACTCCAGGGGAGGACTCCGGCAGCTTGCTGTACCGGAGCATTCCCCCGATGCAACATCTGGTCCCACTCTTGCGTAGATAGGGATGAGCGATTTCACTTCCCCCAACCGAGCGGTCACTGAGCCCGGAGGCAGCAACCATGAATCGTAGCGATCCGACATTCCTGGTGGAGCGGCGATTCAGGCTTGTCCAGGGCGGAGGGCCCCGCAATCCGGAGGAACCCGAACGCCTGGACCGGTTTCTCACCACGTCCGATCCACTCCTCCTCGCCTCGCTGCAGAAGGAGGAGGGGCAGCGGCGCCGAGTGCTGGCCCGTCATGTTGCCGCCGTCCTCGGGGTCCTGATCGTGGTCTCCCTCTCGCTGTGGGCCTTCGGCGCCGAGCGGCACGACAGGGCCGCCTCCAACGCCGAGAAGGCCCGCATTCTCGTCGAGCAGGGCAGGAAGCTCATGACCAACCGGGAGCTCATCTCCGAAGAACGGTACAACGAGGCGCTGGCCGACTTCAGCCTGGCGGTCAAGCTCGCGCCCGAGTTCTGGGAGGCGTGGGCGGAGCTCGGCAACTGTCACTTGTACAACTATCAGTCGGAGCTGGCCGAGGAAGCCTTTCTGAAGGCCCTTGCCCTGGAGCCGGAGAACCCCAGGACTCTGCACGGACTGGGCACCCTGTACCTGCGCCGCGGGGAGGAGAAGAAGGCTGAGGAGGTCTGGCGGCAGGGCGGCCTGGACCGGCAACTCGCCCGCCTCTACCTTCTCCAGGGCCGCTTCCCCGAGGCGGAGATCCGCCTGGCCCGGATGGTCGAGAAGTCTCCCAAGGACGAGCTGCTGCATCGTATGGCGCGGGCCGCCCGGTCCCGGCATCTGGACCCGGGCCTGCGCACCCTGCTCGAACCCGAGCCCACGGGCCGGTCTTCCTGGGCGGATCTCGGATGGCGCCTGTACAGGGACAAGCGGTACCGCGAAGCCTCCGCCGCGTTCCGAAAAGCCATCGCCGTCGTGCCGTCCGACGTGAACGCCTTGAGCGGCATGGGCAAGGCCCTCCTTGGCATGAACCGGCCGGGGGAGGCCAGGCCTTATTTCCGGCGCGCCCTGCGGCTCGACGGCGACCACATGCTG